>JBNMHW010000094.1:0-11398 GCA_050872965.1 bacterium
AACTGCGCATTTGTGATGCCGTTCAGCCCGGCGTTGCGTCTCGCATCCTCGATGGCCTGCGGTACGATCTCTACGCCATAGACCTGTCCGGCTCTCTGTGCCAGAAACAGCGAGATCGTTCCAATGCCGCAATACAGATCCCAGACACTCTCCGTTCCGGTCAGACCGGCATAATCGAGCGCCAGTGAATATAATTTTTCTGTCTGTACCGGATTCACCTGATAGAAGGACTGCGGTGAGATCTGGAATGCGACCGCCGTATCTGTCAGGTCAAAGCGGTCATCGCTGCAGTCACGCAGATGAATATAATCCGTAATATACGGCTCTCCCCAGATGCAGATCGTCTTCTGTCCCAGGATCACATTTGTATTGTCACGGTTGCAGTTGATCGAGATGCTCTTCATCCCCCGTATCTGTGTCAGACGTCCGATCAGATCCTCCTGATGCGGCAGTTTCTCTCCGTTGATCACGAGAGCGACCATGATCTCCTTTGTCGTAAATCCGTAACGGATCAGCACATGACGCATAAGACCCTTTCCGGTCGTCTCATCATATGCCAATACACCGCATGCGCGCATATAATCCAGCACTGCATCCAGGATCACCTGATTTTCCTCTACGCCCAGCAGACAGTCCCCCACCGGTATGATACTGTGTGTACGCGCCGCATAAAATCCGGCGACCGGCCGCCCATCCCGGTCAGTTCCGATCGGAAACTGCGCCTTGTTCCGGTAGCGGTACGGCTCCTCCATGCCCACGATCGGCTCCATCACACGGTCAACAAAGTCCGCGGCGAACCCACCCAGACGGATGAGATTGCCACGGACCTTGTTTTGTTTAAATGACAGCTGTGCCTCATAGGACATTGCCTGGATCTGACAGCCGCCGCAGCGCCTGTGCTGCGGGCAGCGCGGCTCACAGCGCAGTTCTGACGGCCGGATCAGTTGTTCGACTCTGGCGTAGCCATATGTTTTTTTCAGTTTTGTGATACGTGCAGTGATCACATCCCCGATGACGGCATCTTTGACAAAAAATGTCAGCCCCTGCGCCTTGCCGATGCCTTCACCGCCTACTCCCATATCTGTGATCTCTAATTCGATCATGTCATTTTTCTGCATATATGATGGTCTCCGTTAGATACTTGATCTGCGTATATTTGACTCAAACAGGCGGTTAAATCCCTGCCAGTCTGTGTTGCCCTCCGGAACTTTTGCAAACAGCTCCTTCATCGTCTCCATCTTGGCATCCAGATTGTCGGCAAAATTGAGTGCAACCGCCTCTGCAAGCGCCGGTTTTTTCGGTGAGCCGTACTCCAGCTCGCCGTGATGTGCCAGAATACAGTGCTTGAGCTCGTTCGCCAGCTTGCGGGGGAATCCGTCGATCATGCGGATACGCATGCCGATGATCTCCATGCCCATCGCGATATGCCCAAGGAGCTGTCCTTCGTCTGTATAATCATTTTCCGGGAATGTAGATAATTCCTCCAGCTTTCCGATATCATGGAACAACGCCGCACAGATCAGCAGATCACGATTCAGGATCGAATAGCGCTCCGCAAAAAAATCACACAGCTTTGTCACACTGAGCGTATGCTCCAGCAGACCTCCTACGAAGCCGTGATGCACGCTCTTTGCTGCCGAATGGAACTTGAAACGCTTTGCAAACTCCTCGTCTTCCAGAAATAAGCCTGCCGCTAACTGTTTTAAGTACGGATTGGTCAGACTGTTTACATAACCCTGCAATTCACGATACATCGCATCTGTATCATATTCACTGACAGGCAGATAGTCCTTCGGATCATATTCTCCCTCCGATGCTTTGCGCAGACGCTTGATATTGAGCTGCAGCGTGCCCTGAAAACTCGTCACATCTCCCATCACACATACATAGTCCATCGCATCACAATCCTCGATTCCCTGTGATGAAGGGTCCCAGATCTTCGCATCCAGCGTGCCTGTTTTATCCTGTAGGATCAGCGATTCATAAGGCTTGCCCGCTTTTGTCATCGCTGTCTGTTTCTGCTTGCATAAATAGATTTCATTGATGCGCTCTCCTTCGCGCAGCTCTCCGATATAGTACATGTTCTTCTTCCTCTTTTTTATTATATTTATTCGAGTACGCCGACTCTGGCATCGCTCTCCAGCGAAATGTAATCTTCCGCATCCTGACGCTCATATGCGATATGGATCACCTGCTCATCCGACAAGGTGCGCAGCAGTTTCTCATAGTCCTCTGCTGCCGTGATTGATACTCCGTTGATCTTGGTGATCACATCCCCGCTCTGGAATCCTGCTGCCATCGCAGGAGAGTCGAGCGCGACCTCTCTCACATAGACACCCTTCGGCATCTGATAAGTCTCGGCGATCTCATCCGTGACCGTACTGATACGCATGCCCAGATACGGCATCGGCTTATCATTGGACAACAGCTCGATCACTCCTTTTAGTTCTGAGATCGATACTGCCGCCAGCGTCGTCTGTTCCTTCTGCATATTATAATCCTGCAAAATAAAACCTATGATCTCTCCATCCATATTGATCAGGACACCGCCTGCATTGGCACTGCCGACCATATCTGTGGTGAACACGGTATAGTTGCAGTCCATCGTAGAGATGCTGTTACGGTTGGATGTGATATTACCGGTCAGTATCGAATGAATCGTTCCGATCGGGCTGCCGACTGCGAGCACCATCTGTCCCTGTGAGACTCCTACCGAAGTGCCCAGCGTCGCCACTGCAATCTGATCCTTTGTTTCCTGCGAAATATTCTTGGTATTGACACGCAAAACGGCGATTCCGGTATTTCCGTCGTACTGCTGCAGTTCTGCCTTGACGGTCTGGTCATCCACAAAGGTCACGCGGATCGAGGCAGCTCCCTGAATCGTCTTTTTCTCAGTCAGGATCAGCAGATATTCACCGGTATCCGCGATGATCACACCGGAACCGATTCCTTTATTCTCATAAGGCGTATTAAAAATGTCCGTATCATTTTTTACATTCGTCACTGATACGATAAATTTATCCGCCTCCCGTCCGACCGCATACATTTTATTCTGCAGCGCCTGATATTCCGCCAGATCCATAGAAGCGGGCTTTTCAATGATCACTTTTTCCGGCTCCTGTGCCGTGTCCTGATCCGTGTTCTTTTCATCCGACGGTTCTTCCTCTGCCGGCAGTTGTTCCGGCTCCGAAAAAGAAATCTGCGTCTTCTCCTCCGGCATAAAATACTGTTCCATCCGCGGTTTGAGAAGCACAAACGTCAGACTGCCAATCGCGCCGAAGATGACCGCCAGCAGTATCGTCTCCAATATATGCTGTAACAGCCGCTTCCGGTTCAACGGTTTTTCTTTTCGTGTCTCTCTGATAAACTGAAAATCATCTGCCATAAAATCACTCCTTTGCATCTTCCACAAACGGCAATGTGAATATGAACTCTGTGCCGACACCTTCCGTGCTGATCACATTGATATTTTCGCCGTGTGCCTGAATGATCTCTTTTACGATCGCCAGTCCGATACCCGTACCTTTTTTATCCTTGCCACGTGACAGATCCGTCTTGTAAAAACGCTCCCAGATCTTGCCGAGTGCATCCTTTGGAATACCGATACCGTTATCCTTCACGGATACAAATACTTTTTCGTTTTTTACGTGTGTCTCTATTGTGATCACCGAATCGTGATGACTGAATTTGATCGCATTGTCGGTCAGATTGTAAACAATCTGCTGGATTTTGGACTGATCCGCATGTACGAGCAGCTCGTCGCCGGTCAGCAGCAGATCCAGTACAATATGCTTCGCATTGCATGAGCCCTCAAAGGTCGCTGCCGTCTGCCGGATCACTTCATTGATATCAAAATCTGTCTTATCGAGGATCGTCTTTCCATGTCCTCCATATTGATTCAGTTCGATCAATCCGCTCGTCAGCTTCGTGAGGCGGTCTGTCTCAGTGATAATAATGTTCAGGTATTTATCCTGCATCTCTACCGGTATCGTACCATCGATCATGGCCTCCGCATATCCCTTGATCGACGTGAGCGGCGAACGGAAATCATGCGATATATTGGATACAAATTTGCGCTGATCTTCCTCAAGCGTGTTCAGTTCATTCGCCATGTAATTAAAGGATGCTGCCAGAAATCCCAGTTCATCCTCATCCTCGATCTCCATCGTTGAGAGGAAATTACCTTCCATATATTTATGCGCCACACGATTCATCAGATAGATCCGCCGATACGTGTGCCACAGATAGATGATCATAAAAGCAATCCCCACAATGAGCAGCGTGACCAGCGATACATAGGACAGATTCAGGAAGTGATCCGCATCCCGGTAGATCTGGTCGATCTGCTTGTGTATCATCACATAGCCCCGCACCTGGTAATCCACGGTGATCGGTGCAAATACTGTCAGCATCTGCTCATCAAAACAGCCGTAAAATGTGCCCATCATATAATAGCTCGTCCCAAAATCGGAGATCCTGAAATCTTTGATCTCGCGTTTTTCATCATCCGTCTCCTCATCGACGCCGATCAAGACGATGCCCTTGCGGTCAACGACCCAGATCTCACTGTCCGTATAAGCTGACAATACCTGTAGCTGCGTCTCCAGTTCTTCCTGCGTCAGCCGGTTCCTGTAAAAATCAAGCGCATAATTTCCGGTGATCGCCAACGCCTCCTTATACAGGCTGGTCGCCTCGACACTCTGCGCTTTCTGCTGAAACATCCACTCCACAAACGACGCCACGATCAAAAAGCCGACCACAACGTAGAGCAGTATTCCACTGAGCAGTTTGATTCCCAGCGTTTTTTTCATAACGATTAACTATTCCTTTACCTCAAACTTATAGCCGATCCCCCAGACTGTGGTGATACCCCAGCCTGCATGATCCTTGATCTTCTCACGCAGACGTTTGACATGGACATCCACGGTTCGCGTGTCTCCGATATACTCATAGCCCCAGATATTATCTAGCAATTGTTCTCTCGTAAAGACCTGATTCGGAGAAGATGCCAGAAAATACAGCAGCTCCAGTTCCTTGGGCGGCATATCGATATTTTCACCCATATAAACCACTGAATAGTTGGACAGATTAACCTCCAGATCCGCATATGTGACCACTTTGATGGATGCTGTCGCGGGCGTCTGCGGTTTGGCTGTCTGATACCGGCGTAACACTGCCTTCACACGCGCCACCATTTCTTTCGAATCAAACGGTTTCATAATGTAATCATCCGCCCCCAGTTCCAGTCCGAGCACTTTGTCAAATACTTCGCCCTTGGCAGACAGCATGATGATCGGTATATTATCCTTTGCACGTATCTCACGGCACACCTGATACCCGTCAATCCCGGGCAGCATCAGATCCAGCAGGATCAGATTCGGATTGTATGTCTTGTATGCGAGCAGCGCCTCTTCCCCATCATTGACGATCTTTGTGTCAAAACACTCCTTTGCCAGATAGAGTGAGATCAGCTCCGCAATATTGTTGTCATCATCTACGATCAGAATTTTTTGCTTTGCCACCATAATTCCCTCCCCGCTTACTTGAATTCGGCAATTGTCACACCGGCATCGCCCTCACCGAACTCAGCCAGATGGAAATTGTCGATATAACTGAGACGTTTCAGATGGGAATGAACCGCGTTACGCAGAGCGCCGGTGCCTTTTCCATGCACGATACGCACCGACGGCATATGTGCGAGCAGCGCATCATCCAGATATTTGTCCAGCTTGGCGATCGCCTCGTCCACAGTCAGTCCGATCAGCATGACTTCGGTAGATACCGATGCCGATTTGGACATCTTGATACTGCCTGTGCCGGTCTTTTCATAGCGCTTCTTTGCTGCCTTGACATCGGCATTCTCATCGATCAGCACCAGATCATTCACATTGACCTGCGAACGCAGGATACCCATCTGGACAAACAGATTGCCCTTCGCATCCGGCAGTGTATGCACAGTTCCGGTCAGATTCATGCTGAGCACCTTGACCTTGTCACCGATACGCAGCTTCTTCGGTGCCTGATGATTGACCTGTTGCGTCTTTTTCTTCTTCGCCGCAGCCTTATCCTGCCGTTTTGTGATCTCTTCACGCAGAGCGCTCCGCTCCCGCTCCATATCCTTCATGGACGGCGCTGCCGCCCCGTATTTCTGGAAATTGCGGATCGTCGCATCCGCGAGCTCTTTCGCTTCTTTTAGGATCGCTGCCGCCTGCTCATTTGCCTCACGGATGATCTTATCGCGGTTTTCATCCAGCCGTTCCTGCTTGCGGGAAAGCTGCTGATTCAGGTTCTTATTCTTTGCCTTATACTGCTCAATCTCCGCGCGTTCCTTCTCGATCGTCACGCGGCTGTTCTCCAGATCAGCGATCAGATCCTCGAAATTCTGCTGCTCCGATGTGATACGCACCTTCGCATCATCAATCAGATAGCCCGGCAGCCCGAGCTTTCCGGAGATCGCAAATGCGTTACTCTTACCGGGAATACCGATCAGCAGGCGATACGTCGGACTGAGTGTCTCCACGTCAAACTCACAGCAGGCATTTTCCACACCATGCGTACTGAGTGCATAGACCTTGATCTCGCTGTAATGCGTCGTCGCCATCGTATGCACGCCACGCTGATGCAGATCGTCAAGGATCGCAATCGCCAGTGCTGCGCCCTCCGTCGGGTCGGTTCCCGCGCATAACTCGTCAAATAACACTAGGCACCGATCATCGACCTGATCCAGGATCCGGATGATATTTGTCATATGTGATGAAAATGTCGACAGATTCTGCTCGATACTCTGCTCATCACCGATATCGGCAAATACATCCCGGAAGATCGCCAGTTCCGAACGGTCATTAGCCGGAATATGCAGTCCCGCCTGTCCCATTAACGTCAACAAGCCAACGGTTTTTAGAGATACAGTCTTACCACCGGTATTCGGTCCGGTCACAATCAGCAGATCAAAATCCTCACCCAGACGGATATCGATCGGCACGACCTTTTTCTGATCCAGCAGCGGATGTCTGCCACGTCTGATATTGATCCGTCCCTCTGTATTAAAGAGTGGCGCGACTCCGTTATAATCCTTCGCCAGCTCTGCCTTTGCAAAAATAAAATCCAGTTCCACGAGTACACGGTAATCAGACTCCAGTGTCACCGTATACTCCGCTACCTGATTAGAGAGCTCTGCCAGTATCGCTTCGATCTCCTCCTGTTCAGCCATCAGAAGAGTTTTTAACTCATTATTCAGATTCACCACGGATAACGGCTCGATAAATAATGTCGATCCGGTTGACGACTGGTCATGCACCATACCGGGAATCTGTGACTTGTATTCTGCCTTTACCGGCAGGCAATAACGGTCTCCGCGCATCGTAACGACTGCATCCTGCAGACAACTGCGCGTACTCTCCTGCGCCATCAGCTTATTCAGCTGTGCGTGTACACGGTCATTCATCCCACGGATATTCTTTCGGATACTGCGCAGCTTCACGCTCGCGTCATCGGCAATCTCCTCTTCCGATATGATACAGCGCCGGATCTCATCCTGCAGGGAATTCAACGGCTCCAGTGCCGTAAACATCGCATCCAGACTATCACGCGGTGCCTCCTCTGATTTCCCGCGCGCAAAATTTTTCATGCGCTTTGCTGTCTCCAGCAATGAACAGATCCGCAGCAACTCGATCGCTGAAAGCGAAGCGCCAAGGCGCAGACGCTGGAGTGATCCGTTCACATCTGTAATACCGGACAGGGAGATACTGCCGTTTTTTAATATACGGCTGAGCGCATCCTTTGTGTAGGTCTGTGCCTCTTCGATCTGTGCACGGTCTGTCATCGGAGTCAGCTCATGACAGCGCTTTTTTGCCTCTTTGGAGTAAGCATGTGCCTCTAATTTTTCAATTATTTTATTGTATTCCAGTGTTTTATATACTTTTTCATTCATAGTCAACAGTATAGCATATAATTGCTCATTTGGTATAAAAAAATGTCCGGGACAAAACTGTCTCGGACATTTTCATAACGGTTCTAATATCTGATTCGATTATACGAGCTCGATCACAACGGTCATAGCGCCGTCACCCTTACGCTCACCAATCTTCACGATTCTGGTGTAACCACCCTTGCGGTCAACATACTTCGGTGCGATCTCATCGAATAACTTAGCAGGAAGATCTACCTTCTTGGTATTTCTCTTGCGTCCGGCTAATGCAGTCGGAACCTCGGTTACAGGATACAGGATCTGTAACATCTGACGACGAGCATGCAGACGAGAAGGAAGATCCTTCTTGATTGTCTTGTCAACTTCATCATATACGGTTACTTTCTTGCCGTCTACGACTTCCTTGACACGCTTTCCATCAGCATCCTTGCGGGCAACTTTAGCCTTTACGGTTACTTCCTCGAAATTGTCCTTCTCTTTTACAGCCAGAGCGATGAGCTTCTCTGTCCACTTACGGATCTCTTTTGCTCTTGCCTCTGTAGTAACTATCTTGCCGTTATAGATTAACTGTGTTACCTGATTTCTCAGTAATGCTTTTCTCTGGGAAGAAGTCTTTCCCAACTTTCTATACTTTGCCATTATTTTTTCCTCCATCTGTGGTACATCGACATGTGCTCTTCGGACTTACCATGACAATGCCGGCTTATGCCACATTATTCGTCTCCGGAATTAAGCTGAAGACCTAACTCCTTTAATTTTGCCAATACTTCCTCTAAAGACTTGCGTCCAAGGTTACGAACCTTCATCATATCCTCCGGTGTGCGGTTGGTCAGTTCTTCAACCGTATTGATACCGGCGCGCTTCAGACAATTGTATGACCGCACGGATAACTCCAGCTCATCGATATTCATCTCCAGAACCTTTGCCTGTGCATTATCTTCTTTCTCGATCATGACCTCTGCCTTCTGAGCATTCTCAGACAGATCGATAAACAGGCTCAAGTGCTCGCTGAGCACCTTAGCAGCAAGAGAGATTGCTTCGTCCGGCTCTAAGGTTCCATTGGTATATACATCCAATGTCAGCTTATCGTAGTCAGTGATCTGTCCGACACGAGTATTCTCGATGGCCAGATTGACACGCTCTACCGGCGTATAAATTGAGTCTACGGAGATCATGCCGATCGGCAGATCCTCGCTCTTATTTTTGTCTGCGCTGACATATCCGCGACCGTTTGTGATCGTGAGCTCGATATATAATCTGGAGTCCGGTCCACCGTTTAAGTGTGCGATCTCCAGCTCGGGATTCATGATCTCGATATCTGAATCCGCCTGAATATCTGCTGCGGTCACAATGCCTTCGCCTTCAAATTCAATATAAGCAACTTTAGATTCGTTTGTCGGGCTAGTATTCTTGATTGCCAGATTCTTGATGTTCATGATGATCTCAGTCACATCTTCCTTTACTCCGGGAATAGAGCTGAATTCGTGTAACACGCCATCAATCTTGATCTGGCTGACTGCTGCACCCGGTAATGATGAGAGCATGATTCTTCTCAAAGAATTACCAAGTGTTGTACCATATCCTCTTTCCAAGGGTTCTACGACAAATCTGCCGTATTTCTTGTCTTCGGAAATCTCTGCTATTTCAATCTTCGGCTTCTCAAATTCGAACACTGCAAAGTCCCTCCTTAATTGATATCAATTGTTGCAAGCATATGCACGCGTCTTCCCACCATATGTAGTGGGAATCAGGCAGATATTTGCACTCGCTGCAAATATACTGCCAGCGCCGCACAGCATTTGCTGTGCGTGTGCATAAATGATTTCAAGTAATTGAAAATTACTTGGAATATAACTCGACGATAAGCATCTCGTCTACCGGTACATCGATCATTTCACGAGTCGGTAACTCTTTTACAGTTCCCTGTAAATTCTCAGAATCAACATCTAACCACTCGGGAACTAATCTTCCGTTTGTAGACTCCTTGATATCTTTAAATCTCTGGATGTTCTTGCTCTTCTCACGAATCTCGATCGTATCGCCAGCCTTTACAAGATAAGAGGGGATGTTTACCTGCTTGCCGTTTACTAATACGAACTTGTGGTCAACGATCTGTCTTGCCTCTCTTCTGGTTCTTGCAAAGCCAAGACGGAAAACAACATTATCCAGTCTGGACTCCAGAATTGTCATCAGGTTGGTACCGGTCATGCCCTTCATACGATCGGCTCTCTCATAGTAATTATGGAAAGGCTTCTCCAGTACGCCATAGATGAACTTAGCTTTCTGCTTCTCGCGAAGCTGTAAACCGTACTCAGATACCTTACGGTTTGCTCTAACTAAATTACGGTTAGATTTCTTATCATATCCTAAATAACTCGGCTCTAAGCCAAGAGATCTGCATCTTTTCAGAACAGGTACTTTATTAACTGCCATCTTAATAATACCTCCTAATTAAACTCTTCTACGTTTGGGTGGACGACATCCATTATGAGGTACAGGAGTTACGTCTGTGATAGATGTAACCTCCAGACCACAAGCCTGAAGTGCGCGGATCGCTGCTTCACGACCTGAACCGGGTCCCTTAACCATAACGTCAACTGTCTTTAATCCGTGTACCAGAGCAGCCTTGGTAGCTGTCTCTGCTGCCATCTGTGCAGCATAGGGAGTAGATTTCTTTGAACCTCTAAATCCAAGACCACCAGCACTCGCCCATGATAATGCGTTACCTTCAGTATCTGTAAGAGTTACGATTGTGTTATTGAAAGATGACTGAATGTGTGCCTGTCCGCGTTCAACGTTTTTCTTTACGCGCTTTTTTGTTACTTTTTTTGCAACTTTTTTCGCCATGCTAAACTAACCTACTTTCTTCAAAATATATATTACTTCTTCTTGTTTGCTACAGTTCTCTTCGGTCCCTTACGTGTACGCGCATTGGTCTTTGTCTTCTGACCACGTACAGGAAGTCCCTTTCTATGACGGATACCACGATAGCATCCGATCTCCTGTAATCTCTTGATGTTCAGAGCGATCTCTCTACGAAGATCACCTTCTACTGTCATAGTCTCATCGATAACAGCGCTGATTGCCTTAACCTCGTCATCGGTTAAGTCTCTGCAGCGAGTATCAGGATTAACATTTGCCTGCTCTAAAATCTTAGTCGCACTTACTCTACCGATTCCATAGATGTAAGTTAATCCGATTTCTACACGTTTTTCTCTTGGTAAATCTACACCTGCGATACGAGCCATGTGTATTGACACCTCCGTTTGATTTTTCGTAAATATCTGTCACCGTCTCCGTCTCCATGCAGCTCCGGTCGCCCGGCCTGAAATGTGTGCATGACTCCGCATCGTGACATTCTGCTTCTCTTATTACTTATTACAAATATTACTCATTCTACTTTTGAAGATCTCCCTCTCGGTATGTAAGGAAATATCTTCCAGCCGTATAGCTGTTTATTATGAATCAGTG
>JBNMHW010000095.1:0-11291 GCA_050872965.1 bacterium
ACCGTATACAAGGTGTCGTCACTCGCCTGAAGTCGTAATTCTTCCATTGTCTTCGTCCCCTTCCCGGTCATTTAAACTCAAACGCAAGCATCGTAATATCATCAAACTGCTCTGCCTCTCCGGCAAACGCATCGATATCAGCGCGCACGGACTCCAGCATCTGCTGCAGCGGCAATCTGCCGTATCTGCCAAGGCTCTGTAACAGCCGTTCTTCTCCAAACAGCTCATGCGCAGGGTTCTGTGCCTCAGTCACACCATCGGTATAGAGGAAGATCCGCGCTCCGTGCTGTAACTGTATCGTATCGCTCACATACGGAATGCCTTCCATACCTGCCAGCACAAATCCCGGCTTGGCATGTATCCAGTCATATTGTTCGTTATTCATCAGCAGCTGCGGGTTGTGTCCGGCATTGACATACTCAAAGCTGCCTGTGCTGACCGTGAGCACGCCCATCCACGCGGTGACAAACATGCCCTCCTCATTGCCCTCGCAGAGCTGGTTATTGACCCTGTAGAACACATCCCCGAGCGATTCCTGGTTCAGTGCATGATTTTTGATGAGTGTCTTGGCGATCACCATAAAGAGTGCCGCCGGTACTCCCTTGCTGGACACATCTGCGATCACGATCGCGAGGTGATCTTCATCGATCATAAAGAAGTCGTAGAAATCTCCTCCGACCTCCTTGGCAGGATCCATCTGGGCGTAGACGTCAAATTCCGTCTGCCCCGGAAATGCCGGAAAGATCTTCGGCAGCATATCTGCCTGGATCTTGGTCGCGACATTCAGTTCCGCACCGATGCGCTCCTTCTCCGCTGTGATCTCGGTAATATTGGCGATATATTCCTTCATCTTCTGGGTCATATTGAGAAATGCACCGGCGAGCACCGTCGTCTCATCCTGACTGTTCTTATTTTTGATCTCCCATGTAAAGTCCAGATTGTCTCCGTCAAGACTGCTCACACGATCTGTCAGCAGACGGATCGGCTTTACGATATGCGTGCTGAGCACAAACGCGAGCAGCGCTGCCAGCAGACAGAAAAATACGACCGTGACCTCCAAAGTAACCAGTGATACGCTGACCGTATGTTTCATCGTGTCGATCGACTGCTGTGCTTTCACACCCATCTGATCGAGCAGCTTATTCGTCGGTGAGAGGATCTCCTCCTCTGCGAGTACCGTGAGAAATCCCCAGCCAACGGTCGACATCGGCGCATAGGCGATATAATACTTCGCCCCGTCCATCTCCAGTGTCGTGATCCCGCTCGTGCCGGACAGCACACTGTGTACGACGCTGCTGAGCGCTGCATTGTCTGCCCTGCGCAGATCTGCCTGCGTATCCGTATCTACCCTCAGTTCGCCCTCTTCCTTCGGCGAAAAGATCACCTGTCCGTCCTGATTGATGATACATGCATATCCTTCTGATCCGAGCCGGATATCTGCGACCATCTGCTCAATATCGGACAGATACATTCCAGCACCGGCGACTCCGATAAACTGATCATCCACATAGACCGGCACACCGCACATGATACCGGTGCCATCGGTATGTGCATCCCTGCTCACAGGGGTAAAATACGTTGTCCCCGTCTCCTTTGCTCCCTGATACCACGGACGTGTATCTGCCTCATACGGCAGGATCTGTCCGTCTGCATCAAATTTGGATGCGGATATATAGTCTGCCTGAATGAGCAGCCCCGGTTCGACCGCTACATAGTCAGACGCCATATTTTCAAAATGTGCATTCACCTCATAGAGTGTATCCGACAGATTGCCGAGCAGTCCGATCCGTTTCGCCACATCCGGATCATCCGGATCCGTCACCGATGCGGAATGCAAAAACTGTACACTGAGTTCGCCGTCGTTAGACGCGTCCGGCAGCGGGATCTCCCTGGCGCTGTACTGATCCGGATGCGAGAATACCTGCTGCGTCAGATCTGCCAGCAGATTAACCTGATCTTCCAGTTCTTCAAATTTGGCATCTGCCAGTCTGGCATTGCTGTCGGTCAGATCCTGCATCCTCTGACGGATCTGCGCCGTCATGGATGATGCTGACATCTCACCGGCAATATTGCTGAATTCGTTATTGGCCCGTACCGCATGGTCTGTCAGACGGTTCATCTGCACCGTCATGATCCCTCCTACGATCAGTGTAACCAGTATGACATTGCCGACACACATCGCAACGATTTTTTTCCGAAGACTCATGTTCTCACCCTCTCCTCATAAAAATGCTGTATCTGCTCTCTGACGATCGCAAACTCCTCCGTCAGTATATAATCCTCCATATGCAGCTCCAGACTGCCGCACCACTGCATGTAAAACTGTTCCTTCCGTGCACATGCAGCCTTCAGACCTGTAAAGAAAAATCCCATTTCATGAAGCAGCTCATATTCTGCAATTGCATAACCGCTGTCCGCAGGCAATGTCACCTGATACGTCCAGCACGGCTCCCTGTGCACAGCCATGATCTGTGCGATCTGTCTGCCCAGATCTGCCCCGCTGCGCAGGACCGTGATCAGCACTGTCCGCTGTAATTCGTCCGTGACCACCTGAAGTGCAGCCGGTGTCTGTGGCAGGTTTTGTCCTTTCGAACACAGGCTGTAGGTCATCCTAAGGCGTTCATAGCGCTGTGATACATATTCCCGCAGCGTCTCCGGCACATATACGGTACCGGCATCCCTCTTTTGCAGCGGCAGGATCATAATGCCCTCGGAGTGCTTCGGACAGCGCCCCTTCGGATAACTGTTCTCCATCTTCTCTGCGAGAAAGCTGCCCAGCCGGAAGCCGACCGGGATCATGCCCTGTGCCCCGCACACTTTCTGTGTGATCGAATGAAAGGTCACCGCATGCACAAACAATGCCTTCGGTTGCATCTGTCTGGCCAGTGCAAATGTATAATCCACCAGTTCCTCCGCCAGCCCGTATCCACGGTATCTGACCTTGAAGATCTGTGAAGCGGGCTCTATATAGTCATCCCCATTCTCCGTAAACAGAACAAAGATCTCCATGCCTGCAATCTCACCGGATGTCTCTGCCACAAAAAAGACATAGTGATCGCCCTGTGCCTTTTCACGCAGCTTCTCCTCGTCATAAAAATCTCTCTTAAAATAGCTGTCCCCATATTCATCACGGATGCACGCGATCATACCCGCCTCGTCACCCGGTCTGTACGGCCGCATCGTGAATACGCGCTGCTCCCCGGTACGGGTATTACATAATTCTTTTTCTGATCTGGGGAACTGCTGGTCTGCTTTTTGCCGCATATATGTAAACTCCTGTTTTATCTCAACCTTACTGATCTCATTCTCATTACAATATAACTACCAGATTGTTGACGCCGAGCGTCCGCCGGAATGTCACCGACTTTGCAGCCTGCGTGATCATACGCATGCCGAGTGCCTCATCCATCAGCAATTCTTCATCACTCATATTCTGTATGCGCTTCTGGTACTCTGCGACCGGATCATAGATCCTGCCGCCGCAGCGGATACGCAGCAGCACCTCATCCTGACTGCACAGGATACGCACATCCGCATACATCTTCTCGTCTCCCTCAAAACAATGCTCGTTAACGAGCACCAGCATCTCTTCCAATGCCAGCGGGAGCATCATCGCATAGCGCGGATCCATCTCCTGCTGTTCACAGAACTCACTCATGCGCTCCGATGCCGTCACCGCACCTTCGGCGCTGCCCGGAACAGAAAATGAGATGTAATTCTCATCTCCACTGCGGCGCAGCAGCAAGATACTTTCGAGTTCTGGATCCCGGCTGCAGATATAGCGTGTGAGCAGCAGATCCGTGGCAAGTGTCGCCAGCTCACCGAGTACAAACGCCGCAAGGATCCACTGCGAGGCATGCATCTGCACCAGCAGCCATGCGAATAATGCAACGTATCCAAAGGAACGTAAAAACGTCAGCACCGATGCCAGCACATTCTGGCGGATCGTCGAATAATGAAAGATCAGATCTGTCACGACCGCTGCCGGTATCAGACTGAGCATCATCCAGCAGATCGCGGCTGCCGTGCGGTAGACCATTGTTTTTCCTGTCATTCCGAATGCATACGCGAGCGGTATGCTGCCCGCCGCTGCGAGCACGAACAGGCTGCCCATCAGGATCAGCGCATAGCGCACAGCACTCTTCATCAGCATGCGGATACTCGTATCATCACGTTCTCCGTAAAATACGCCGACGAGCGGTGCCACCGCCTGGCCTGCCCCGGCGACAAATGCCATCGCAAAATTGAGCACCGAACACGCGACGGCGAACACACTGGCTCCGTCTGCGCCGAGTGCCGATAAGATCAAGCCGTTTAACACGATCGTCCGCAGCATATTGCACAGATTGTTCAGCGCTGCCGCAGCACCGACACGACAGATCTGTATCGTATCGCGCACCGGATGCGCGACCGCTCCGTAATGGATCTGTCTGCCCCGTCCAAATATGAGAATACCCATTCCGATCGCATCCGCGATCGCCGTACTGACTACTACCGCGAGTCCGACTCCCATGAGTCCCAGCCCGAGCCGGTGAAAGATCAGTACGAATATCACATCCATGACACCCATAGCGCCAAAGATCATCATGGAATACTGTCCCCTGCCGTCTACGCGCAGGAAATTAAACGGATAGTACATCAGCGTCGTAAATACACCGCCGATGAGCATCACACGCCCATAATCTGCTGAGAGTGCGTACCATTCTCCACCTGCTCCGAGCAGTGCCAAAAACGGCCGGAAAAAGAAAATGCCCACTACCGAGAAAATGACCGGTACAGCGATGGACAGAACGAGCGCGAGCGTCGTATAGGCGCTGACCTGTTCGTCCTCTTCCTTTCCCATCGCGATCGACACACTGGTCGAGCTGCCGATACTGATCAGACAGCCGAACATGGCAAAGATGAATGTGACCGGATTAATCAGATTCATCGCCGCCAGTGCCTCTTTCCCATACATGTTTCCCGTCAGAAGGCTATTTACAAAAGTGATCATTGTCGTTCCGAGGATCGAGATGATCGTCGGAGCAAGATATTTTCTCAGGGTATGTTTTACAAAGTAGTTGTTATTTTCCAGTTCTTCCATAGTACCCTTTTGCTGTTCCCGATCCCGATGATCATTCGATCGTCAGAATACCGCTGAAGCCTGACATCTGAAATACCTGATTGACAGCTTCCGGCACATTGATGAGTGTCATGCTGCCGCCCTTGGAATTTGCAGTCTTCTGACCGATCAGCAGCGCACGCAGTCCCGCACTGGAGACATATGCTACCTGACCAAAATCCAGTACCAGCTTATTTCCTTTCTGAAATGCCTGTAAGATCGCGTTCTGGAGCTGTGGGCTGGTCGTGGTATCCACACGTCCGTCAATCTGAATCTGAATCACATCTCCTGATCTTGTCTCTGATATATTCATATTACATTCATCCTTCCTCTTCGTCTTTTATCGTGCCGGGGCAGATGCTCCGGCACGGTTAATTACACCATATATATTTATTATAACGATTTTGGGAAGAAAGGCAATTCATTTTTTATTACATTTGCACTTTATACGAGTGTCACCACTCCATCCATGATCTGCTCGTCGTCCAGATTGCCGTTCTCCACCTCAAATACACGTGCATTCATATCCAGATAATTATGTGAATCCAGAATTCCGTCGGATTTCAGATGTATGATATGAATACGGCTGCGAAGCGGCTTGAACTGGTCGATCAGATACATGAGCTGCGATTTCTCCAGATCCGATACCGGATGATTCACGAGCATCGTCACATCATAGATACTACTGCCGTAGAGCTCTGCGAGGTCTTTGCGGTCCATACTGCTCATATAGTCCTGCATCACGTTGCGCTCTAAGATGAGTACTTCCTCTCCGAGCACGATCTGCGCGATCCGGCTGATGGCTTTTTTCGTACCTTTCATCCGGTTGAGCGAATAAGCCTCCCGCACCAGCGTCCGCAGCACCTGTTCATCCCGGATATCGCAATCCAGATCGATTCCCAGCCATTTTCCGTAAGTTCCCAGAAGCTGCACCGGACAGGTATCTACATTGAGCAGTCCCGGCAGCCGGTCAATATCCTGCTGAAAATCGTTATAGATGCTGGAGAAGACTGACAGATAGCGGTGGAAGAAACTGCCGCGCTCCCGATACACCTCCGGAAACGTCTGCATAAAATTGTCACCGCCGCGGTCTGCACGGATATTTTTCACATATCCGCGACCCTCTCCGATGAATTCTATCATAAAATACAGATAGCGCCCGCTCTGCTCATACATCAGTATATCGCTGTGATTGACATGTCTGCTGCCTTCTGTACGTGTGAAAAACTCCCGTTTGAGTGTCGGCGATTCCTCCGGATCACACAGGAAATCATCGATCCTCGTCAGCGTTTCCTCACGATAGAACATCGTCTGGTTGAGCGCCTTCACATGTACATAGCATGTCATATTCTCCGGATATTCCGTGTCAAATGATAATCTGCCCCAGCCTCCGTCATTCGTCGCACAGTCCAGTGCACGCACACACACCGCATGATAGGCCTCATGCTCATTCATGACGAGTGTACCGTCTTCTTCGAACGTAAAGCCGGTCGTCGGACCCTTTTCCAATCGATTTCTTTTTATGGAATAGCATATACCTGCCATTGGATTCCTCCTTACCTGTTACTTGACATGAACATCGATCTCGAGCGATATCGTTCCCGGATACAGCAGACAGTTTCAGACGGGATAGCTATCCGTCTCTGTGAGTTTTGCCTGATTGGCATGCTGTGGCTGGAGCGACAGCGCATAGACAAATTCTACGCACTCCAGATCCTCGATCGCGTGGAATACTTCATTGAATCGCAGGACATCTCCGAAATTTTTATCCGAATGAATATAATCGATCTGTTCACGGATCACCTGCTCGATCTGTTCCCTGCAGTTTTTATAGACCGGTTTCACATAGATCGTGCCTCTCACATTCACCGGCTCATAGACCGGCGGTATGATCTCAACGCGCGTCGTGAGCAGTCTGCGGTTCTCTAACTCCTGCTCGATGACTTCCCTGTAAGTATCGGACAGACGCGGATATTCCTCATCGGTTCCCGGCTTGACGGCGATCCGCACACGGTTGTGTTCCTCGTCCATATCTGCCTTCACCTTGTGAATACACAACTGCGGTGTCCGCTTGACGATCGTCTCGTAATCCGATGCCGTGACAGCCGTATAGGGCGTATACAGATCATCCACAAAACGTTTTCTGACTTCCGGTATACGCTCGCGGAAGCATCCGCCCGTTCCCTCTCCCGGATTGGTAAAACGGATATCAGACGGCACATGTCTGGTCGTAAATGTACTGCCGCTGCGGATATTTCCCTCCGGGCCTCTCGTTACCGCACAGCCTGCGATGAATAACTGTGCACCGATAAAATCACCGGCATCCTCAATACGGATCCTGCCTTCATTCTCATACAGATGATAATAGAGGTTGCCTTCCTCTTCGCGCTCCGGGCGGACAAAATCATAGATATCCTCACCGTTTTCATCCACACGCTTTGCGATAATGGAAAATGAATCCGCTACCACATGCTTCTCCGGCAGATTCAAGGTCTGGTCATCATATCCGAGTACGGTTCCGATCGTGTATTTTCGCATCATCTCCTCTGTGTAGACGACGATACGGATCGCATTTTTGACCTTTTCCGGCGCATAGCCGTGCCTTTTTTTATCAAAGGAATAGATATGCATTCCATATCCTTCCTGCGTCAGATCATAATAGCGCCCCCGGATATCCGGATCCGGCGCATACTCATATCTGCGGTACGAACCGCCCTTTTCCTCCCTCGCGTAGACATGTACATAGCCTTCTTCCGCGAGATCGCTGAACAGGCGCACGTTGCCCGGTTTATGATAGGTCGTACAGGTGCTGAGTGTCTGCTTCTGCCATACCTCGAATAAGAATCCCTGTACTTCGATCAGTTTGGGCCGCACATCATAGTCCGCACGCGTCAGTGTCGCACGGATGACATACGTCGGTTCCTTCATATCCGGATGCGGGATCAGTGTCTCCTGCGGCATGCGGATGCGGATCTCCCCACTCATCAGAAAGCAGTTCGAATAATCCCTGACAGGCACCTCGACAAAGCCCTGTTCGGTGTAACATTCCCACTTCATCTCCGCAAACGTGTTCCGTCCCTTTTCCGGAAAATCATTTCTGTTGTAACGGTCTGCCACATTGACATAGAGGATCAGTTCCTCACCCGGCTCCGGCAGTGCACTTGCACAAAAGTACACACTGTCGTCTACCTTCGGATGCTCACCGAACACAAATCCGGGCACCTTGAGCTCCGTCTCACACAGATAACTGTAATCAAAATATTCCCCATCGCGCCTGCCGTAAATACCGGTCAGCTGTCCGGTACCCAGATACGTCACGCGGTTGGTCTCAAAACACAGATCTCCGATCTGGAACTGCTGGTTGGCAGGCAGATAGACCGGCTGCTTCACGTTGTCCGCCGCCAGCAGCAGTCTGGCACATCTGCCCTTACGCGGACTGAACCCAACCAGACGCAGCAGATTCTGTAAGACCTGCGGTGTCACCTGGTCGATCATATCCGCCTGCATCGTCTCGAACGCGGTCAGACTCTCAAGTATTGTAATACCGGGGTCCGATGCGTTAAAATTCGTCCACTCGTCCGTGTACAGTGGGATCTGTGTCAGCGCTTCGTTATAACGTTCCTCATATGTCTTTTTTTTCAAGTTTTTGCTGTTTAACATCTGCCATCTCCCCCGTCTATTGCTCATCGACCATCAGATGTACCCGATGCGATCCACTGCGGCATACCATAAACGGATTCGCCTGCAGCTGTGCAAGCTCCGTCTCATGCGTACCGGATTCGTCCGTATAATGTGCGATTACGAGCAGTCTGCGCACGATCGCCTTGCTCTTTAATACATTCAGCTTCATCAGCAGCTGGTTCTCCTTTGGCATCACACCGATCCGCCAGCCTGTGCCATTCTCGCTCTCAACCGGATCGAGGTATTGTCTGAGGCAGTCCTGCAGTTCGCTCTGGATCTCGAAGCTGTCCTCCATCTGGATGCTCTTTGCCCAGATGTCAACATTGATATCCGCAAAAATGGGTTCTACGATATGTATATGATCCGGCGAGATCGTCAGCTCACACGACTCTAACAGATACTTTTTGAGATTGTCGGCGAGATTGTGGAATGTATAACTGCCCGCCCGGTAATCCTTCAACAGCACCACAAATGTCACGGAATCCGGATCAAGCGCTCCGTCGATCCGTCTGCCGGTGATACAGCGCACCTGTGCGATCGTGTCCGAGTAAGCCAGGATCTCCCGCTCATAATCGCTGACCGATACGAGCCGTCTTCTCGAACGGAGGATATTGGCTCCGCGCGCCAGGGCACTCTCCAACGTCTCCATATTACTGCCGCCATATGCCTTGAACGGATTGGAGACTGTATTCAGGAACATGAACTGTGCATGTGCCTCATTGATCGTATTTTTTTCTACATTGCCCAGTTGTCCGTCGCAGCAGCGGATACGCACCTTGAATGCCACATCATCCGTGACACGCGGTACATCCATGTGCAGTCCGTCGCCAAACAGGAGACGGTTGTTCATCCGGTCGAGCACATAGCCCCGCTCGTGCCGTTCATCATCCAGACGCTCTACTTCATCCCATTTTACATAAAATGCCGAGATCTCACCGCGCATATCATATTCCGCACGCACGCGCTCCGGCATCGTCCGCAGCATCTGCTGCATCTGTCGGGCACTGTGACGGTCTCTCTCGTTGACCCATACATCCACATCAAGGATATGGTCACTGCCAAGTGTAAAATACATATTCGGCAGCACTTCATCCAGATAAAAATCCTGCTCGCCTCCGGTCACGATATTCTCTGCCTGCACAGCATTCAGACGGATATCATTGATCTTCGGCAGCATCTCCTCCGGCTCATCCTCCCGTCTCGTGCGGCTGCGCGTGATACGGATCCAGTACATCTGCTTGTTCTCGATCACAAGCGGTGACATATCGGACTGCGGCATAAAGATGACCGTTCCGGTCCGTGTAAAGTTCGATGTATGATCTACGACCTTCATCTGACGGAAACCGCCACGCGTACTGTATTCAAATTTACAGCGGAGCCCATCGTAATAGTTGCCCTCTGCGATATCAAAATACAGGCTGACGGGTCCGCGGTCCATGCGGTTCTTAAATCCCAGATACAGCGCATCATCGCTGTAGAGCCCGACTCCGAACGCCACAAAACGGCGATGCTCCTTGAGCAGTCTCGTACAGTCGATCTTACGTGTCGTGTTGACTGCGACGAGTTTCTGCGGTTCTACATAGTGCTCTTTATAGCAGTAAGAGATCTTCAGATCCTTAATATGCGGATAGTGATGTGTACTCGGACGCATATAACAGTTATCAGCCTTTAAGAGCTGGATGCGTAGCACACGCCCGTCATAGGCTCCGCTCGCTGTCGTCTCCCAGTCATGCGGGCATACGAATTCGAGTTCGTATCTGCCCTTTTTATCCTGTGCAAAGAGCTGTCTGTATTCCTGACGGCATTCGAGTTTTTTCCATCCGATCCCATTAAAATACTCGATCGAGATCTCCTCCGCATAGACATCTGCAGGCATATCCGTGTAGACGACCCTTGGCTTTCTCTTGATGATCTTGAGATCATCCTGTTCCTGCCGTTTATTCACCTCGACCAGATGCTCCGGATAGGTCACGTCAAAAGACAGTGTCACTACCGCACCTGATTTTGCGAAATAATTGTCATGTCCGATATAGCATTCCTGATAGAGTGACATCGTATCTGTAAACGGATCAAATTCCCTGACATCGAGATCCGTCGTCCCGTTGCCTACCGACTCCGGCGGCTGTTCCTTGCCTTCTGATGAAAATGTGATCCGGTCGATCGTATAATTCTCCAGCACCGGCTCTCCGGTGTCCAGCACGATGAGCTGATACTCCTGCCCGTCGATCGCAAGTGTCTCGATCCCGGGTGTTCCCGCCTCCCGGATCAGCCGGAATGTCTCCCCGTCATCCATCGGAGTCACCTGATCGTATCTGTTCAGCTCACCGCCTCCGTAATAGCTGAACTGATAGATACCGGAACGTATCTGTGCGAGCAGCTTTTCATCACCTTCTATGCGCACATACAGCGGATTATCCGCTGTGTCGAATGCACTCTCATGATAGAACAGCAGTGCATTTTTCGATATATTTGCCTCTTTGCCGAACAGATGGAACGGCTGTATACGCAT
>JBNMHW010000096.1:0-11196 GCA_050872965.1 bacterium
CTTCAGCCTTGGCTCGATGTGTCCCGTGCACACATAGCCTGCGGCTTCCAGTTATGTCATGAGAAATGTTATCGCGTCGCTCGCACTTCGCCGAGCAAACGTCGCAACTGACGGGATCTCCTGCATCCGCAGCCGTCAGCCCTGCGCTACATATTGGCTGCGAAACGTATTCACTGTGTAGATTGGGCATGCGGGCACAAACGCGGTTCAGTAAACATCGGCAGCGCGAGCATGGCATTGTCTGATTTTGCTGCCTTTGCACGATGGAGCTGAGACTCCAAATTGTGGAAGCCGCTGCTGACACAATTTTGTTTTTCGGAGGCTCAGTGGAATGATTCGTGCAATGAAAGCAAAACAGACTGCCTGCGGGAGCTGCATTTTTGTAAAACATGTGCCGGCATGCCCTTAGATCATAAAAATAGTTTCGCAATCACTTATATAATAACGAATAATCAGCTCATTGTATCATATGATGCAGTATGAGGAAAAAATATCGGAAACAGGTAACGAATGAAAACGGACGGAGCGCATATCCCCACAGAGAACGTCTGGCAGACGGATTGGAACTGCCCAAGGATGTCTCCTGCGGCATGGCGATCGTCACGGTGACCGGCAGGCGTTCACTCGTATTAGAGCATTATCAGGGGATCCTGTCCTTTGATGATGCCTGCATCCGGATACGGACAAAAGATTGCAACGTCTGCATATCCGGTGACCGGCTCAAAGTGGATTATTATACCAATGAAGAGATGAAGATCGTAGGAGTGATCAGACAGATCAGTTATGAGGTGTGAGACATGCTCTTGTCCATATTAAAGCTGGTTCAGGGATATCTGCAGGTGACGTTGACAGGCGCGGCACCGGAACGTTTTTTGAACTTTTGTGTCCGAAGGGATATTCTCATCTGGAATCTGTCCCCGAATCAGGCGGCGGGTGGCTATGATTTTTGTATCAGCCGCAGAGGATATATCGCAGCGGAGGATCTGCTGGCGCGTACACGGACTACCATGACGGTCAAAAAAAAGTGTGGCGTGCCGTTCTTTTTACACCGGTACCGGGCACGGAAACTGTTTTTGATCGGAATCCTGTTTTGTATGCTGTTATTGTGGAACTGCTCAAAATATGTCTGGAAGATAGAGATCAACGGTACGAGTGAATTGTCAGAGGATATGATCCTGACATGGCTGGAGAAGCAGGAACGTACCTATGGCACACGCAAATCCATGTTCGACTGTGCAGCGTTAGAGCGCGCACTGCGCAATGATTTTGCAACGATCGCATGGACCTCTGTCAAGCTGGAGGGAACAAAGCTGACGGTTGATATACAGGAGGGTCTTCCGGAAGCTGATACGGGTGAACTGCCGGTGAGCGGGGCATGGGATATTGTTGCTTCCGAGGAGGCGCAGATCGCTTCTATCATCACCAGACGCGGAACACCGCTGGTGGAAAAAGGAACGGTCGTATCCAGAGGAGCCATCCTGATCTCCGGACGACTGGATATACTGGATGACAACGGCGAGATTGCAGAGCAGCATTATGTTACGGCAGACGCAGATGTGACCGGAACGGTCGAACGCGTATACGAGGCAACGCTGCCGCGCGATTATCAAAGGAAGATCTACACCGGAGAAACACATAAGAGTTATCTGCTGCAGATTGGCGGTACACACCTGCCGATCGGTAAGAAGATGGCCTACCGTGCATGTGAGACAACAGTCTTTGACCACCAGTTGGAGCTGCTGCCGGGCTTTTTCCTTCCGGTGCATCTGTTTACAACGAGCCAGCGTGCCTATGTTTACCGGCCGGATACTTATACAAAAGAAGAAGTAGAAGCACATGCGACAGCAGGCTGGCAACTGTTTTTGGAAAAATTCACGCAAAAGGGTATTCCAATCATAGTAAAAAATGTTAAAATAGAAACGAATGAAAAAAATTGTGTGATTCGTGGAACGATACAGGCAGAGATCCCACTCGGAGCTTATGCACCTACAGAGCGGGTGGAACCGCCGCCATCGGAGGAAAACGATGATCTGCAAAGTTAGGAAAGACAGGATAGAGAAGGAATATACGCAATGGCATTAACAGAACTTGCATTTGATTTACCGGTAGAACATATGGCAAATGTGTTCGGCCAGTTTGACGAATACATGAAAAAGATTGAACGTGCTCTTAATGTGACCGTCGTGGTGCGCAGCGGACAGATGAAACTGCTGGGTGACGGCGAAGCCATTAAGAGCGCTTCGCATGTGTTTGAACAGTTGCTCACACTTTCACAGCGCGGTAATACGATCACAGCCCAGAATGTCGATTATGTACTGGAACTGGCGCGCGAGTCGAATGAGGCGGCGATCGTGGAGATCGACAAGGATCTGATCTGTCATACGACGACCGGAAAACCGATCAAGCCCAAGACACTCGGTCAGAAGGAATATGTGGATGCGATCCGGAAAAAAATGATCGTTTTCGGAACCGGACCGGCCGGAACCGGAAAGACATATCTGGCAATGGCGATGGCGATCACCGCATTTAAAAACGAATCCGTCGGACGGATCATACTGACAAGACCTGCGATCGAAGCCGGTGAGAAGCTCGGCTTTCTTCCGGGAGATCTTCAGAGCAAGATTGATCCGTATCTGCGGCCGTTATATGATGCCTTGTATCAGATCATGGGCGCGGAGAGCTTTGCGAAAAATATGGAAAAGGGACTGATCGAGGTGGCACCGCTCGCATATATGCGCGGACGTACACTTGACAATGCGTTTATCATATTGGATGAGGCACAGAATACGACACCTGCCCAGATGAAAATGTTTTTGACACGTATCGGTTTTGGCTCAAAGGTCGTCATCACCGGTGATGCATCCCAAAAGGATCTTGCCCCAGGAGCCAAGAGCGGACTGGATGTGGCACTTCATGTGCTGCGCAATGTGGATGAGATCGCAGTCTGCCAGCTCACGAGCAAGGATGTAGTCAGACATCCGCTGGTGCAGAAGATCGTCAACGCATACGAGGAATATGAGAATGCGCAGGTGAAAAAAGATCATAAGAGAGCCGCGGCCAAACATGAGCAGGAAAAAAGATCACGAGGGAAAAAATCATGAGTGAGCTGTCTTTTTCCTCTAAGCGGCTGGCAAGGATGGTCGGATTGTTTGTCCTGTCACTGTTACTGCCTGTGATCTGCGGACTTTTGCACAATACAAGGATCGACCAGATGATCGTATGGTGTTTTATCTGCGGCATATGTGCGGTCTGCTTTGGATTATATACTGAATATGAACGTCTGCATGAGGGCACCGGTTTAGATCCCGGAAACGACTATTCCGTACTGTCATTCATCTATCTGACAGGCATGGCGGGTGCATGTGTGGCTGCATTTTTCCCAGCCTATACAGCTCCGGTTCTGGCGATCGGTATCTTGTGCAACGGAACGTTTCCGAACCGGATGGGCGCGGCAATGGCTGTCTATTTTGCGCTGCTGTCATCCGTTTTTTGCGGAGCCGGTGCATATACCGGGGCTGCCTATGTGACACTGGCTGTCATCAGTATCTTTTTGGCGGAGCTGGCGCTGCACCGGGAGCTGCGTGTGTGGGTCGGCATGCTGATCGTGAGCATGTCGGTGGTAGTGCCCGCGTGCTGCTGTTATCTGGATACACATACACTGCAGCCGCAGGTTTTCATGATTACACTGCCGTGCAGTGTGCTGACACTTGGCGTGGTACATATCCTGCCGAAATTACGTGAACGGTTCGTCTCTTCCGAGGAGATCAGCCTTGATACGATCATGGACAGGCAGTATCATCTGCAGCGAATGATCGAGAACTATTCCGCAGTAGATTATGACCATGCCCTGCGTGTCTCGCGTGTCGCCGCCAAAGTTGCCAAGGAGCTTGGGGCAGATGAAAAGCTGGCGCTCGCGGGTGGATTTTATTACCGGATCGGAAAGCTTGAGGGAGAGCCGTTTATCGAGAACGGTGTGCGGATCGCACAGCAGAATTGTTTTCCGGACCGGCTTGTCCGTATACTCGAAGAGTATAATGGGATCAACCGTCCGCCGGGGACGCTGGAGAGTGCGATCGTGCAGATTTCGGACATGATCGTGACCAAGTTTGACCTGCTCGATAAAGATACTTTTTCGGCAGGCTGGAACAGGGATATAGTCATTTATCAGTCCATGAATGAAAAATCATCGGAAGGACTGTATGACCAGTGTGGTCTGTCAATGAATCAGTTTTTAAAGATCCGTGAATTACTTGTAAAGGAGGAAATGCTGCTATGACAATTCTGATTGAGGAGGAGACAAAGGTCCCTTTTTCATTTGATTATCAGGCACTGGCAGAACAGGTCATCGTGGCAGCGTGCGATGCAGAGCAGTGTCCCTACGAGGCAGAGGTAAATCTGACGCTGGTAGATAATGCGCAGATTCATGAGATCAACCGTGAGCATCGTGGGATCGACCGTCCGACGGATGTGTTGTCTTTCCCGATGCAGACCTATGAAAAACCGGCAGATTTTTCACATGCAGAGGATATGGTTGAGGAGAATTTTAATCCGGATACGGGAGAATTACTGCTGGGCGATATCGTCCTGAGTGTGGAAAAGGTATCGGAGCAGGCAGCCGCCTACGGACACAGCGAAGTCAGGGAATATGCGTTTCTGATCCTGCACAGTATGCTGCATCTGTTCGGATATGACCATGAGACGGAAGCTGAGCGCACGCAGATGGAGGACAGACAGCGTGCGGTTTTAGATACACTTGGGATTACACGCTGATATCCGGCCGGATACCAGCCTAAAAGAAAAAGGAGAGATACATAATGAAGAGAAAGATAGCTGCTGCATTGCTGCTTGTATTGACTGCAGGTATGCTCGCAACCGGATGTGGGAAAAATAAAGAGGAAGAGCCGGATGTCGTAGATCTGACGGTTCCGCCTGTTGCGACCGAAGAAGAGCCGGAGCCGGAAGAACCGGAAGAGCCGGAAAATACACATGAAGGTGAGGCACAAAGCCTGCTGACCGGTGAATGGCTGCCCGAGGAACAGACGAAAAACCGCCCGGTAGCGATCATGTTTGGAAATACGTCCGATGCGCTGCCCCAGTACGGACTCAGCAATGCGGATGTACTCTACGAATGTCAGGTAGAAGGTGGACTGACCCGTCTGATGGGCGTATTTGATAACTATGAAAATGCGCCGAAATACGGTTCCATCCGAAGCTGCCGCCTGTATTATGCACAGCTTGCTGCCGAATATGATGCGATCTATTGTCATTACGGACAGGCGAGCATTGCCAAAAGTTATTTAAACAGTGATGCGATCGACAATCTGAACGGATTGGACGGCTCCGTGGAATCCGTCATGTATTACCGTTCCAAGGATCGGAATGCGCCGCATAATGTATTCACGACACCGGACGGAATCGCTGCCGGTATTGAGAAAAAAGGCTATCGGACGACCTATGCGGACGGCTATACCGGACATTTTACATTCTCGGATGGAGATGAACTGATCACATTAAACGGAAGCGATGCCTATGCGATGCAGACGAGTTATCCGATCAGCAAGACCTGGTTTGAATATGATACAGAAAGCGGATGCTATAAACGTTTTCATTATAAGAAAGAGCATGTGGACGGAGAGACCGGCGAACAGCTTGCGTACACCAACGTGATCTTCCAGTACATACCGGGCAGAGTCATCGACAGCAAGGGACGTATGGAATTTGATACGGTCGGAAGCGGAAAAGGACTGTATTTTACCGGCGGAAAGTATATCGAGATCACCTGGAAAAAAGATGATCTGCAGTCTCCGTCACAGTTTTTCGATGCGGACGGAAATGCGCTTGTGATGAATCCGGGTAAGACAAGTATATGTATTATGACGACTGATTCAGCGAATAATATCAGTATCTATGAAAATAAAGAAGCGTGGGAAGCACGCTAATCGTAATATGTAAGAAAGATCAGACAAAAGGATAAATTTCATTTATGGAGCAGAACAGAAATAAAACACGAAAACAAGCAAATAACTCCAGCTTTCTGGTGCAGGGATCCATATTGGCAGTCGCATCGATTGTGAGCCGTATCATTGGTCTGCTGTATCGCAGTCCGTTGACTGCGATACTCGGAGATCTCGGCAATGATTATTACAGCACTGCATTTGAGATCTATTCACTGCTGCTCTTGATCTCCTCCATGAGTTTACCGTTGGCGGTCTCAAAGATGGTATCTGCGCGTATCTCACAGGGCAGGGTAAAGGACGCATACCGGGTATTTCGTGCGGCGATCGGTTTCGCGGTCTGCAGTGGTCTGGCAGCCGCCTTGATCGTATTCTTTTTTGCGGATTATTTTGCAGCTTTTTTGAAAACACCGTTTTGTGTATTTGCACTGCGTGTGCTGTCTCCGACTTTGTTTATCGTAGCGATACTCGGTGTCGTGCGCGGCTTTTTTCAGGGACTTGGCACAATGATTCCAAGCGCGGTCTCGCAGATCGTGGAGCAGGTCATCAATGCGATCGTCAGTGTCGTTGCCGCTTATTATTTATTTAACTATGGTGCAAAGATCGGCGCGGTGCTCGGCGATGCCGATGAGTACAGTGCCGCATACGGCGCTGCCGGCGGTACGCTCGGTACAGGTGCCGGCGCTTTGGCGGGACTGCTGTTCGTGCTGTTTGTCTTTGTCCTATACAAGCGTGTACTGAAACGAAAAATGCGCCGTGACCGCGGCACTTCCAAGGAGTCCTACCGGACGATCTTACGTGTACTGATACTGACAGTGGTACCGGTGCTGCTGTCTACGACATTGTACAATCTGAGTGCGATCGTAGATCAGGCGCTCTTTAAAAACGTGGCAAATCTGCAGGGCTATACGGCAGACCAGATCCATACCTTCTGGGGTGTATTCGGTGGAAAATACCGCGTACTTGTCAATGTGCCGATATCGATCTCTTCAGCAGTCGTATCCGCGAGTGTTCCGGCTGTGACGGCATCTTTTGCCAGTCATGACATGGACGGCGTATCACAGAAGATCGGGAATGCCATTCATTACAGTATGGTCATTGCTTTTCCGTGTGCGATCGGACTGGGTGTGCTGGCTTCGCCTGTGATGCAGCTTTTGTTCCATGACAGTACGCCGCTGGCAGCGCATATGCTGCAGGTTGGTGTGATATCGGTGGTATTTTACTCCTTGTCTACCTTGTCAAATGGTATTTTGCAGGGTATCAACCGTATGAAAGTGCCTGTGATCAATGCTGCGATTGCGCTTGTGCTGCAGGCGGGACTGCTGGTAGGCCTGATGTATGTTGCAAATCTGAATATTTTCGCAGTTATCTGGGCGAATACATTTTTTGCTTTCCTGATGTGTATCTTAAACGGTTACGGTATCTACCGTCACATCGGCTTTAAGCAGGAGATTAAAAAGACGTTTCTCATACCGGCACTGTGTTCCGGTATCATGGGAATCGTTGTATATGTGGTATATATGGTCATTCAGATGGTGTTAAAGATCAATGCGATCAGTACGGTGATCGCTATCATAGCCGGAGCAGGCGTTTATTTTGTGCTGATGCTTCTGCTGAAGGGTATGGATGAGCAGTCGCTGCTCGCATTCCCCGGCGGACGCAAACTGATCGTATTTGGAAGAAAATTGCATTTATTATAATTTCTGTATAGATTGCCACAAATAGGACATACTATTTGTGGTGATAAATATGAGAAAACTCGAACAAATAAAAGTAAAATTATATGTAGTCTTGGCTGTACTGGTCGTATCCTTTTCGTGTATCTGCATTTACCGCAGTGCTGTCGCACCAAAGGAGTCACAGCAGCCGCGTCCGGTGCCGCATACAGACGAACAGCTTGCCGGAGCGGATCAGTCGTCCGGACAAAAACAGCAGGAAAACAGACCGGTGACAGCGTCTGTACCCGGTTCCAAAGAGGCATCTGAGGATGTCCCTGCCGGATACACGATCGAGCCGGAGTCGACACAGACGACCTATGCTCTGGCAGTGGCAGACGGATGTCTGCAGGTGTATATCTTAGAGACAGGACAGCTCTATATGGAGACAACGATCGCCTATGATCTGCTGCCGGAGAATGTCCGGGCACAGATCGATACAGGAAAACAGTTTGACACGGAAGCGTCGCTGCTTGAGTTTTTGGAGAGCTACTCCAGTTAGAAACAAGGTAAATGGATGGTAAAGGATGGATAGAAAAAATACAGCCGAAAAGCAAAGCGGACACGGAAAAGTCTGGGATATCATTGTCGTCGGAGGGGGAGCCGCCGGTCTGATGGCGGCGATTCAGGCGGCCAGAGCCGGTTGTCAGGTACTGATACTCGAACACATGGAGCGTCCGGGAAAAAAAATTCTGATGACCGGAAACGGAAAATGTAATTTTAGCAATGAGATCATTCATACGATCGACGAATGGCAGGACGAGCATACATGCGAACAGTATTATCATGGTGCTTGCCCTGCATTTGTACTGCCTGCGCTAAAAAAATTCAATATTAATTCTACATTGAATTTTTTTGAGGATCTGGGAGTCGTTCCGGTCGTGCGCAGAGGTGGTTATTATCCGGCCGGTGGACAGGCAGCCGGTATGCTGGCTGTAATGCTGATGGAATGCGGGCGCCTGGGCATTTCCATTGAGTGCAATATCGGCATAAGATCGATCACAAAAGCGGAAAATATATGCAATAATGGTACAAAAAAAGAAGAAATTTTTGTGCTGGAGACGAAAACCGGCAGCTATCGCAGTAAAAAATGCATCCTTGCGACCGGCGGAAAATCTTATAAAAAGACCGGAAGTGACGGAAGCGGTTTTCTATATGTAGAACGTCTCGGACACCATATACAAGATTTAGTTCCGGCACTCGTTCCGCTGCAATCTGACCTTGCATTTTTTAAAAAGGTTGCAGGAATTCGTGCAGAAATTTCAGCAAAAATCTACATAGACGGAATCGAAAAAGATGCGCAGACAGGAGAACTGCAGCTCACGGATTACGGTATCTCCGGAATCTGTATTTTTCAGATGAGCCATCTGGCGGCGAGGGAATGTTCGCGCGCCGCAAAGCAGGGCGAGCAGCCACCGAAGGTGTCTGTTGAACTGGATTTTTGTCCCGGAATGACACCGGAACAGACGCGTGATATACTTGGCAAACGGATGAAGCATCCGTTTGCGGTGAATAAGACAGCCGCGCAGAGTCTGCTTGGCTGGTTCCCGGATAAACTGGGCATCGCGCTGCTGGCGGAAGCAGGCATATCTGCTGAGCTGCCGTGTACGCGGATTTCTACCGGACAGATGGAAACGCTTGCAAAACAGATGAAGCATTTTATCATACCGGTTACGGCAGTCCGTTCGTTTGAACAGGCGCAGGTGACAGCGGGAGGTGTGCTGACCGAAGAGGTGTGTGCGGAAACGATGGAATCAAAGCTCGTAGCAGGATTGTATTTTGCAGGCGAGATGTTAGACATAGACGGAATCTGCGGTGGATTTAATCTGCAGTGGGCATGGTCGAGCGGCGCGGCCGCTGGCATGCATGCGGCTGCCGCTGTCCGGACAGGGAGTAAAAAATGATCAGAATTCAACAATTAAAGCTGCCACTCATTCATAATGAACAGATGATAGAGGAGAAGATCTGTGCCACTTTAGGTATCCGCTCCGGACAGAATTTTCAGTACGAGATTGTCCGCCGTTCGGTGGATGCACGAAAGAAACCACAGCTTTTTTATGTATATACCGTTGATGTGACAATGAGCGGAGAAGGAAAACTTGTAAAGAAACTACATAAACCCAATATTCAGCTCATGCAAAAGAGCCGGTATCATTTTCCAAAGCCCGGGACACTTGCAATGGATCATCGTCCGGTGATCGTAGGTGCGGGACCTGCGGGATTGTTCTGTGCGTATGAGCTGGCGCTGCACGGATACCGTCCGCTGATCTTAGAACGTGGAAAGCGCGTGGAGGAGCGCACGGCGGATGTTACCAGATTCTGGGAGCAGGGTGTGTTAGACCCGTCTTCCAATGTCCAGTTTGGAGAAGGTGGAGCAGGTACATTCTCGGATGGAAAGCTGAATACGCTTGTCAAGGACCCGATCGGGCGCGGCAGACATGTATTAGAAGTATTCTGCAAGTGCGGTGCGCCATCGGAGATCCTGTATGATAACAAGCCGCATATAGGTACCGATGTCCTCACTGCGGTGATCCGCAATCTGCGGGAAGAGATCCTGCGGCTGGGCGGTAAATTTTTGTTTGAAACGTGTATGACGGATCTTGTATGCCGGGATCATGAGCTGACGGGACTGATCGTACAGGGAGCGCACGGTGAGCAGCAGATCGATACCAAAATTGTGGTGCTTGCCCCCGGTCATTCGGCGAGGGATACGTTTGAAATGCTGGAGCGAAGGGCGCTTCTTATGGAACCGAAATCGTTTGCGGTCGGTTTCCGCGTGGAGCATCCGCAGAAGATGATCAACGAGAGCCAGTACGGAGCCGAGCCGGATATGGATCATCTGCCGGTGGCACCGTATAAAGTCACTGCGAATTTTCCGGGACGCAGAGGTGTCTATTCGTTTTGCATGTGTCCCGGAGGTTATGTTGTCAATGCATCCTCGGAACCCGGACATCTGGCAGTTAACGGCATGAGTTACTACCATCGTGACAGTAAAAATGCAAATTCAGCGATCATCGTAGCGGTCACACCCGATGATTTTCCGGGAACGGATGCGTTATCCGGCGTGCGGTTTCAGCGGGAGCTGGAGCGTCATGCCTATGAATTGTGCGGCGGTAAAATCCCGCAGCAGCTCTATGCTGATTTTAAAGCACAGCGTGTTTCATCCGGCTACGGTGATTTTGATAGCTGTGTCAGGGGCGCGGCTGGTTTCGGGGCGGTGCACGAACTGCTGACGGAAGATATGAACCGCTCGTTTGTGGCAGGAATGGAGCAGTTTGGAATGCGTCTGCATGGATTTGACCGCGCGGATGCGATCCTTTCCGGTATCGAGAGCCGTACCTCATCGCCGCTTCGCATCGTGAGAAACGAAAACTTTGAGAGCAGTATCCGTGGGCTTTATCCGTGTGGTGAAGGCGCAGGTTAAGCAGGCGGTATCACATCCGCTGCGATGGATGGGCTCCGGGTCGCAGAGGCGAGCGCACAGAATTATCATCCGTGATCGGGATCTGCTGTGAGCGTAGCCAGAC
>JBNMHW010000097.1:0-11119 GCA_050872965.1 bacterium
ATGCAGCACATAGAATATCAGCAGCGCGAGCAAGTCATGTCTGATTTTGCTGCCTTTGCACGATGGAGATGAGACTTATGACTCGTGGAAGCCTTTGCTGAACACGAGTCAGGCTTTGCTAAGGCTCATCGGAATGTCCCGTGCAACAAAGCAAAAGTCAGACTGCTTGCGGGAGCTGCATGTTCAGAAATTATGTGCTCACAAGTCCCGAAACTACAAATAAATAGTTTCGCAAAACCCAATAATTGAAATGACGAAAGGTACAGACAAATGAAAAATGTTACAAAAAACAAACTGATCGCAGTGATCCTCGGCAACCTGATCCTCGGCATCGGAGTGGCACTCCTTCGGTTTTCACAGATGGGAAACGATCCGTTTTGCGCATCAACGATGGCGGTCAGCGAGGGACTGGGCATGGGACTCGGCACCTATCAGCTGATCTTAAATGTTGTATTATTTGTATTCCAGCTCATCTGGGGCAGATCATATATCGGGCTTGGGACGATCATCAACCTGTTCCTGCTCGGTTATATCGTACAGTTTGGTACATGGGTGCTGGACGGCATCTTCGGAGCAGATCTCGTGCTCAGCCTGCCACTGCAGCTGATCATTATGGTGGTATCGCTGGTAATACTGACATTCGGACTGGCCATGTATCAGGTGGCATCGCTTGGTGTGGCACCGTATGATTTTCTGGCGCTCGGCCTGGCAGAGCATCTGCCGGTTCCTTATTTCGCGCTGCGCGTCGGCACGGACGCGGTCTGTGTGCTCGTGATCTTAGTAGCAGTCGGCACTGGATTTATCGGCTGGGGTAATGCGCAGCTGGGGATCGGAACCGTGATCACGGCATTCTTTTTAGGACCTCTGGTGGCTTATTTTTCCAAGATACACGAAAAATGGGTGGGCAGATAAACAGGTGAATATTGTCATATTTTTTTTCATTATTCCACAAGAAAAGGCGGATAAAAACCGTTACAATGTAAACATCAGAAGCGCGAAACGGTTCGCGCAAATAGCACAAATAAGGAGGACATGAAAAAATGGCAAAGAACAGATACATTGGAGATTACCCTGTAATCGGAATCAGACCTTGCATTGACGGAAGAAGAGGACCCTTAAAGGTACGTGAGTCTCTCGAAGACCAGACCATGGGAATGGCTAAGGCTGTTAAGAAATTATATGAGGAAAACTTACGTTATTCAAACGGTGAGCCTGTAAAGGTTGTCATCGCAGATACAACGATCGGACGTGTTGCTGAGGCAGCTGCCTGTGAGGCAAAGTTCCGTAAGGAAGGTGTAGCGATCACCTTATCTGTAACACCCTGCTGGTGCTACGGTGCAGAGACCATGGATATGAACCCTCTGACGATCAAGGGTGTATGGGGACTGAACGCAACAGAGAGACCCGGAGCTGTATATCTGGCATCTGTATTAGCTACATATACACAGAAGGGACTTCCCGCATTCGGTATCTACGGCAAGGACGTTCAGGAGGCAGATGACGAGACAATCCCTGCTGACGTTATTGAGAAGCTGCTTCGTTTCGGACGTGCAGCAGTTGCAGCAGCTACCATGAGAGACAAGTCTTACTTACAGATCGGTTCCCAGTGTATGGGTATCGGCGGATCTATCATCAACCATGACTTCTTCGAGGAGTACCTTGGCATGCGTGTAGAGTCTGTCGATGAGGTAGAGATCCTTCGTCGTATGGAAGAGCACATCTACAATGAGGATGAGTATCAGAAGGCTCTTGCATGGATCAAGAAATATGCAAAGCAGGGATTTGACAAGAACCCTGATTTCGTTAAAAAGTCTGATGAGCAGAAGGAAAAGGATTGGGAGTTCACCGCAAAGATGGCAGTCATCATCGAGGATCTGTATCAGGGCAACCCGAACCTTCCGGAAGGCTGCGAGGAAGAGGCTGTCGGACACAACGCAATCTGCGGTGGTTTCCAAGGTCAGAGACAGTGGACCGATCATTGGCCGAACTGTGATTTCCCTGAGGCAATCTTAAATACATCCTTTGACTGGAACGGAGCAAGAGAGCCGTTTACATTAGCTACTGAGAACGATACCTTAAACGGTGCCGGCATGATGTTCATGAACCTGCTGACCAACCGTGCACAGATGTTCGCAGATGTTCGTACTTACTGGTCAGGAGACGCTGTAAAGCGTGTAACCGGATATGAGATCGAGGGCAAGGCAAAAGAGGCAGACGGATTTATCCATCTGATCAACTCCGGATCATGCTGTCTGGATGCTTCCGGCGTATGTACCGATGAGAACGGTGCACCTACCATGAAGAAGTGGTACGATGTAACAGATGCAGATATCGAGAAGATCATGGATTCTGTTGAGTGGTGCCCTGCTGATAACGGATACTTCCGTGGAGCCGGATACTCTGCACGTTTTGAGACCAAGACAGAGATGCCCGCTACCATGATCCGTCTGAACCTTGTTAAGAACCTCGGACCTGTTCTTCAGATCGTAGAGGGCTGGACCGTAGATCTGCCTGAAGAGGTATCTGATAAGTTATGGAAGCGTACAGACTACACATGGCCTTGTACATGGTTTGCTCCTCGTACCGATGGTATCGAAGGCTCACCGTTCAAGAGTGCATATGATGTAATGAACAACTGGGGTGCTAACCACGGTGCAATCAGCTACGGACACATCGGTGCTGACCTGATCACTATGGCATCTATGCTGCGTATCCCTGTATGTATGCACAACGTACCCGATGCTGATGTATATCGTCCGACCGCATGGAACGCATTCGGCTCAGACAAGGAAGGTCAGGACTTCCGTGCATGTGCAGCATACGGACCTTTATACAAGACCATTCGCTAATCACAATTAGGAGGACAAATATATGTTAAAAGGAATACCGCCGATCTTATCACCGGAATTGTTAAAGGTTCTCGATGAGATGGGACATACAGATGAATTGACGATCGGTGACGGCAACTTCCCCGGACATTCATTTGATACACCGGTCATCCGTATGGATGGACATGGCGTACCCGAGATCTTGGATGCGATCCTTCAGATAATGCCGCTGGATACATATCCGGATGCAAACGGAGTGATGGTTCCGCCTTGTACACTCATGGCAGTAGAGCCCGGCGATGACGCCAAGACTCCGATCTGGGATACTTACAAGGAGATCGTTGCAAAGCATGACGAGCGTGGCGACAAGTGCTTTGAGGAGATCAATAAGTGGGATTTCTATGATAAGACCAGAGCAAAATCAAAGGTCGTTATCATGACCGGCGAGACAGCTATCTATGCCAATATCATTCTTCGTAAAGGCGTAGTCATTAACTAAAAAAGTGTAGGAAATATTCTCCCTTATTTTTTACAAAAAGGACGGTGATGCATTGTCACCGTCCTCTTTTTATGCTACACTACTTCCAATGGTTTTTACCATTTAATCGGGAAACAGACCGGGGTACCAAGCGGGTCTGATTTTTACAAGAGGAGGAGATAGTTAAATTGGAAAAAGCATCTGAAAACATCTTGGAGTTCAAACATCTGTCGCGCACGTTCGAGGACGGTTTTACAGCGGTGGATGATTTTAACCTGACCATCAAAAGAGGAGAGTTCGTCACTTTCCTGGGACCCTCAGGTTGTGGTAAGACGACCACACTGCGTATGCTGGCGGGATTTGATGCCCCGACCGGCGGAGAGATTCTTTTGAACGGTGAAGATATCACCAGACTTCCGGCAAACGTCAGACCGATCAATACGGTGTTCCAGCGTTATGCCCTTTTTCCCCATTTGAACATTTTTGACAATATCGCATTCGGATTAAAGCTGAAAAAGCTGCCGAAGGCTGAAATAATAAAGAAGGTCAAACGTGCATTGGAGATGGTAGATCTCGAAGGCTTTGAGACCCGTACCGTGCAGACGTTATCGGGTGGACAGCAGCAGCGTATCGCGATCGCCCGCGCGATCGTCAATGAGCCGCAGATCCTGCTGTTGGATGAGCCGCTCGGTGCACTTGATCTGAAGATGAGAAAGGAGATGCAGTTAGAGCTGAAGGAAATGCATGAGAAGCTCGGCATCACCTTTATTTATGTGACCCATGACCAGGAGGAGGCACTCACGATGTCGGATAAGATCGTCGTGATGAGTGAAGGCCGGATCCAGCATGTCGGTACACCGGAAGACATCTATAACGGGCCGAATAATGCATTTGTTGCGGACTTTATCGGTGAGAGCAATATCTATAACGGTATCATCACAGATCCGCTGACGGTGCGTTTCTGCGGTGCGGAATTTGCCTGTGTAGATGATATGCCGCATGGAACGATGGTTGACGTGGTTGTGCGTCCCGAGGATATTTTGATCACAAAACCGGAGGATGGAATGATCACGGGAGACGTGATCAGCGTGATCTTCAAGGGTGTGCACTATGAGATCACGGTGCTGTCCGGCAAGAATGAGATCGTGATCCAGACAACGAAAAAATCCCAGGTCGGTGAACATGTCGGTTTGTGCGTGGAACCGGAAGGCATCCACCTGATGAAAGCAGAACATTCTTTAAATAAGCTGGAATCCGGCGTAGACGAGAACTATCAACTGACGATCTTGGACGGTGCATTGCACTGTGATGTCAAGTCGATGATCCCGGGAGCACAGGAACTGAACGGTGTGCTGTGCGATGCGCATGGCAATGAGATCGATCACAGAAAGCTGAAGGTGATCGTTACGATCAAACCGCGTGATATCGAGATGAGCGATGATGAGAATGCAGGTGTTGTATGCGGACATATCATCAACCTGATCTATATCGGTGACCATTATCGTTATGTCGTCCGTACCGAGGAAGAAATCGATCTGATCGTCAGCGACGAGTATCTGTGGAATATGGGAGACTATGTCAGCCTCATGATACCTGAGGACAAACTGACATTTACACTGAAGAAATAGCAGGAGAAGAACAATGAGAGGATTACATTTTTCCAGAAAACAGCTGGCGATCCCCTACGGTCTTTTCCTGACCTGTTTCGTGGCATTGCCGCTTCTGGTGATCATTTATTATGCATTTACCAATGGAGAAGGACATTTCTCCATGGCCAATTTTATCGGATTTTTTACGAGTCCAAATACGATCGGAACGCTGTGTTACAGCTTCGCGATCGCGATCGTGACGACGGTCGTATGTCTGCTGCTGGCTTATCCGGTAGCGTACATTTTATCACAGAGTGAATGGAAGCAGCGCAACGTGATCGTGGTCATGTTTGTACTGCCGATGTGGATCAATTTTACACTGCGCATCACGGCGCTCAAAGAGATCCTGACACTGTTAGAGGGAAATCTGGCATATTTCCCGTTTTTGAATTCGATCATCGGTATGACATACGATTTTCTGCCGTTTATGATCCTGCCGATGTATACGACCCTGTGCAAACTGGATCACAGTCTGCTTGAGGCAGCGGCGGATCTCGGAGCGAGTCCCGTACAGACCTTTCTGAAGGTGACACTGCCGTTATCCGTACCCGGTATCATCAGCGGTGTCGTCATGGTATTTTTACCTTCCATGACCAACTACGTGGTGCTCGATATGCTCTACAACAGCACATATATCATGGGCAGTCTGATCGGCAGCTACTTCAGTGCTTATGACTGGCACAACGGTTCCATGATCGCATTGATCCTGCTGCTGATCATTCTGATCTTTACATTAGTGACCGATCGCTACAGCGATGAGGGCGCAGGCAGAGGAGGTGCGTTGTTATGAGAAATACAGGAAATAAAAAGCATCTGGCGCGCATCTATATCGGTGTGTTACTGCTGCTCATCTACCTGCCGATCCTGGTGCTGATGGTGTACAGCTTTACGACGTCCACGACGATCGGAGCGATCCGTGGATTTTCACTGGCAAATTATAAGACATTGTGTACAAATGCAGAATTGCGGAATATGATCTTTGGCACGCTGGCACTGGCATTCGGTTCGGCAGCAATCGCTACAGTACTCGGTACGCTGGGTGCGATCGGCGGATTTTATTCGAGACCGCTCGCGGGTGGTGCGATCGCGGCACTCAACGAAGTACCGGTCGTCAATGCAGATGTAGTGACAGGATTTTCCGTGTGTATCGCGCTGGTTGTCGTATGCGGCATGGAAAAGAGCACATTTATTCCGCTCGTTGTCGGACATGTGGTGCTGTCTGCACCGTTTGTCTATCTGTCTGTGATGCCCAAGCTCAAACAGATGGATTCGAGTCTGTATGAGGCAGCCATGGATCTGGGCGCGACACCGACCCAGGCACTGACCAAGGTCGTACTGCCGCAGATCGCATCCGGTATCGTATCCGGATTTGCGCTGGCACTGACATTATCACTGGATGATTATTTTATTGCCAGTTATACCAAGCCTGCGACGTTTGACACGATCAGTACCTATGTCGTCAATGCGACCAAAGGCTCACAGACTGAGATCAAGACAGCGCTGTGGGCATTGTCCACGGTCATCTTTGTTGTCGTGATCCTGATCGTGGTCGGTATGAATGTAGCGGGACGAAAGAAAGCACAGAAGACCATGATGGCTGTGGCACTGTTCGCCACGACTGCAGTGGCAGGGCTGGTATGTGCACCTACGACTGCACAGGCAGCCGATGATGAGATCGTGCTGCGTGTATGTAACTGGGAGGAATATATCGATCTGGGCGACTGGGATCCCGAAGAGGAAGTGATCGATCTCGATAACGGGACCGAGATCCTCGGTGTGAATCCGATGTATGAGGATTTTGAGGACTGGTATTATGAGACGACCGGACAGAAGGTGCGCGTGGAGTATTCGTGCTTTGGAACGAACGAGGATCTGTATAACCAGCTCACGCTGGGCGATACTTATGATCTCGTGTGCCCTTCGGACTACATGCTGATGAAGCTGATGTCAGAGGGAATGGCAGAGCCGTTTTCCGAACATTTTTTTGATGCGACGGATGAAAATAATTACTATGTGCGCGGAGTCTCGCCCTATATCGCCAATGTATTTGCGGAAAATGAGATCGGCGGTGAAGCATGGAAACGCTATGCAGCCTGCTATATGTGGGGTACGACAGGTGTGCTGTACAATCCCGAAATGATGACGGAGGAAGAGGCATCGACATGGGCGGTGTTCGACAATCCCAAGTTCCACCGGCAGCTCACCTTAAAGGATAATGTGCGTGACACCTATTTTGCGGCACTCGGTTATCTGCGCGCGAATGAACTGACAGCAGAGGAATTTTTAAATGATCCGGATTATCAGGAAAAACTGACACAGATCATGAATGATGTGTCACCGGAGACAATCAGTGAGGTAGAGCGGCTTTTGCAGCATATCATGGGCAATATCTATGCGCTGGAGACGGACAGTGGAAAAGCAGATATGGTCACGGGCAAGATCGTGGGCAACTATCAGTGGTCCGGTGATGCCGTCTATGCGATGGATCAGGCAGAGGAGGACGGCGTGTATCTGGCATACGCTGTGCCGAAGGAATGTTCCAATCTCTGGTTTGACGGCTGGATGATGTTGAAGAAAGGTATCGCAGGCGATGAGAGAAAACAGGCAGCGGCAGAAGCGTTTGTCAATTTCCTGTCCCGCCCGGATAATGCGGTGCGCAACATGTACTATATCGGTTATACGTCATCGATCGCAGGTGGAGATGATGATACGGTATTTTCCTATCTGAACTGGTGCTACGGCGCAGAAGACGATGAGGAAGAGACGATCGCTTATCCGTTAGGCTATTTCTTCTCCGGAGACAACGCGGATGAGGACTATGTCGTATATACCTCGCAGGAGCAGGTCGGCAGACAGCTCTATACGCAGTATCCGTCCGAAGAAGTCATCGGCAGGACTGCGGTCATGGGATATTTTGATGAGACAGAGACGAAAAATATCAATCAGATGTGGATCAATATCCGGTGTTTTAACATCGCTGATGTTCCGACAGGCGTGTGGATCTTTACAGCGGCGGTGATCCTGGTGCTGATCGCATTGTACATTCATCACAGACGAAACCGTATATGGAAGGAAAAAATGTAAAAAAAGCACAAATCAATTGACGAATCAGGCAGAATGTGTGATACTTAGTGATGTAACATGTTAGTGAGAAATAAAATGTGTTGGTTGATAAAGTAATGTTAGTTGATAAATTTATTTTAAGGAGGCGCATTTTATGCAAATGACATTTCGCTGGTATGGCGAAGGCAATGACAGTATCACGCAGGAACAGATCAAGCAGATTCCCGGTGTGACAGGTCTTGTATGGGCACTTCATGATAAGCAGCCCGGAGAAGTATGGGAGATCGATGAGATCGAAAAAGTACGCAAGCAGATCGAGGGCTATGGCTTCAATATGGATGTGGTAGAGTCTGTCAACGTACATGATGATATCAAGGTTGGACTTCCGAGCAGGGATCAGTATATTGAGAACTACAAGCAGACACTTAGAAATCTGTCAAAGTTCGGAGTAAAGGTCGTGACCTACAATTTTATGCCGATTTTTGACTGGACGAGAACCGATCTGTTCCATCCGATGGGAGATGGTTCTACAGCGCTGTATTATGAGAAGGCGAAGATCCAGCAGGATTACAAGGAGATGGCGAATTATATTCTTGAAAATCTGAATGGACTGACATTCCCCGGCTGGGAGCCGGAGCGTATGGCGAAGCTGGATGAGTTATTCGAGATGTATCGTCCGGTGACCAAAGAAAAACTGTGGGAAAATCTGAAGTATTTCCTCGAAGCACTGATGCCGGTGTGTCATGAGACAGGTATCAAGATGGCGATCCATCCGGATGATCCGCCGTGGGATATTTTCGGACTTCCGAGACTGCTGGTGGATAAGGAGTCGATCGGACGTTTCTTGAAGATGGTAGACGATCCCTATAACTGCCTGTGTCTGTGTTCCGGTTCACTTGGTGCAAACAAGGATAATGATGTGCCGGATATCGTTCGTACTTACTGCGACCGTATCGCATTTGCACATATCCGTAATGTGAAGCATTTTGATAACGGTGATTTTACAGAGGCTTCACACCGCGACTGCGATGGAGATACACAGATTCTGGAGATCATGCGCGCATATCATGAGTGTGGATTTGACGGCTATATCCGTCCGGATCACGGACGGCATATCTGGGGTGAAAAATGTCGTCCCGGTTATGGTCTGTACGACCGTGCACTCGGCATCATGTACTTGTGGGGATGCTGGGATATGTTAGAGCGTGAAGCAGGAAATATCTAATACAGACTAAAAAAGAGTCGCTTGCGACTCTTTTTTAGTCTGTATTTATCAAGGATCCAGTTTGAATACCGGATCGGCCGGATAGCCGCCGACACATTTTTGCATGGCACGCTGGATGGAATCCCTTGATTCGCCCCAGTCCTTGTCTTTGTTGCGGTAGTCATTTTTCTCGACAAACCATGCGACATCCTTTTGGACGCGTTCCATATGATTCTGCATCATTTCGAATATCTGAGGATATAGTTCCTTTTTCTGGGCATCGCTTAAGCGCGTCTCGGCTGCCTCCATCAGATCTGCAAAATGAGGCAGGCAAAAGCCCTTGCTCTGGCGGAACAATTCCTGAAATTCAGGGTCTTTTTTCAGCATATCGAAAAAAACGTCGAGATAACGTCCGTAGATCTCGCGGAAATGATCACATACATAGCAGCTATCGGTTTTCTTTTTTACCCATTTTCCAATAGAAGTCTGCGGCTCTTTACCGTTTGACATATCAGTCTTTTTCATGCGGCCGAGCATGGAGGTTTTGCCGGGTGAGAAGTTTTTTAATTCCGCGGAGAGTTCCTCGTTTAACTTCTTTAAATGGGTGCTGAGGATCCATGCGCTTCCGAGCCGGTTACCGTAATCGTACATCATTTTGTAGTGATGTCTGCAAAATCCCTGCGCATCGGTCGCGGCACGTATATCATCCTCCATATAGGCAGAGCCGAGTATGAAAGAGATGGCATGCTGCTCGGCAGAACGCTCCAGATTGCAGAACGGACATTCATCTCCGGCGCGGAATGCTTCGGTCAATGGAAATGTGGCGATATTTTTATTCATGGGTCAGAATCTCCTTTATCTATGAATGTCTGTGGAACAGCAGGCATTATTCCGGCAGCGGATAGAAGAGGGGCTGTCGTTTCTTGAATACAGTATAGTGAGTAAAGCCCGCTTCGCGTAAAATGCCGGGAACCTTTGCAAAATCATAGGCGACATGCTCCGGGGCATGTGCGTCCGCGCCGATCGTGATGATCTCTCCGCCAAACGAGTGGTAGTGCCGCAGGACATCCTCACACGGATTCGGATGACCGAGACCGTATTTGAAGCCGCCGGTATTGATCTCGATGCCTTTACCCATCTCGATGATCTTTTTCAATATCGCATCTACAACATCCGCATACGCCTCATAAGAATAGAAGCGATTCGTGTTCGGGCCGTAGCGCACAACATAGTCGATATGACCGTATACGTCAAAGTCGGAAAATCCGTCCAGATTCTCCAGAATGGATTCAAAATAGCGGCGATATGCGTCGTGTTCTTCGCGTCCTTCAAAAAATGTCTTATAATAAGGATCTTGTCCGTCGATCGTATGTGAAGAACAGATGACCTGATCGTAAGGATGTGAGTGGACGACTTCGCGCAGTTTGTCATGCAGATGCGGCTGGACGCCGATCTCGATGCCGTGCAGCACCGGAAAAGTGTCTGCATATTTTTCAGACAGCGCCAGGATCGTCCGGTCGTAGTCGTCCAGATCCAGTACAAACAGATCCGGGTCGGATGGAAAGTCGTAGTCGAGATGATCCGTAAAGCAGATCCCATCCAGACCGGCGTGCATGGCTGCCCGGATCATGTCTTCGGGGGCGGCGTCGCTGTCCCCGGAAAAATTACAGTGCATATGTGTATCCCATAACATAAGTAGAGGCTCCTTTGTATTCTTATTCAGGTGCATGTGAAACGATTCACATCATGATTGCACGTCATGTGAGCACATGTTTCATGAAATGCAGCTCCCGCAAGCAGTCTGACGTTTGCTTTATTGCACGAACCATTCCGATGAGCCTTAGAAAAACCTGACTCGTGTTCAGCAAAGGCTTCCACGAGTCATAAGTCTCATCTC
>JBNMHW010000098.1:0-11054 GCA_050872965.1 bacterium
AGATGGAGCTGGCGATCCACCGGATCGTGCAGAATTCATCTCATGGTGAGAAAGGTGAGCGCGAAGACGGCAGCCTGATGGAACTGAAGGACGAGCCGCGGGAACTGGCAGATCAGGCTGCACAGCAGAAGAACGCTGCCGGCAAGGAACCCAAAGTGGCAAAGGAACGTCCGATGCCGCCCTCGCAGAAGACATTTACTGCCGGTGGAAAGGGCAGTGGCGCAAACGGTGGATATGGTAATAAAGGCGGATTTACACGCAAGCGGTCCGATAACCCGGATGTGCTTTACGGACGTGATTTTGATGAGGAAGAGATGCCGATCAGCCAGATCCAGGGCGAGATCGGTGATGTCGTTATCCGTGGGCAGATCACAGCCACGGATGAGCGTGAGATCCGCGGAGAAAAGACGATCCTGTTTCTGACAGTCACGGACTTTACCGATACGATGGTGATCAAGATCTTTACGAGAAATGAAGATCTGGACGAACTGCGTGGATCGCTCAAGAAAGGGACATTTGTCAAGATCAAGGGTGTGGCATCACTCGACCGGTTTGACCATGAGCTGACGGTGGCTTCCGTCATGGGTATCAAAAAGATCCCGGATTTTACGACCAAACGGGTAGATCAGTCTGTGCGTAAGCGTGTGGAGTTACATTGCCATACGAAGATGAGTGATATGGATGGCGTATCGGATGTCGGTGATATTATCGCGCAGGCGGTCGCATTCGGGCATCACAGCATAGCGATCACCGACCACGGAGCAGTACAGGCGTTTCCAGTGGCAAACCATGCGATCCCCAAAGGCGCGGATTTCAAACTGATCTACGGCGTCGAAGCCTATCTCGTGGATGACACCAAGCGGATCGTCAAAAATCCTGCGGGACAGGATTTTCGTGGGGATTATGTCGTATTTGACTTAGAGACGACCGGATTCAGCCCGAAGAAGAACCGGATCATCGAGATCGGAGCAGTGAAGGTGCAAAACGGCGAGATCACGGAGCGTTTTTCCACGTTTGTGAATCCGCAGATCCCGATCCCGTTTGACATCGAGGAACTGACCGGGATCCGGGATGATATGGTGATCGATGCACCGCTGATCGGGGAGATATTGCCGGAGTTTATGGAATTTTGCAAGGGCTGTGTCATGGTAGCACACAATGCAGAGTTCGATATGAGCTTTATCCAGAAAAATTGCGAGGATCTGCATCTGGCATGCGATTTTACGGTGGCCGATACGGTAGCGATGGCGCGTTTCCTGCTGCCGCAGCTCAACCGTTACAAGCTCGATACCGTTGCCAAGGCAGTCGGCGTATCACTTGAGAACCATCACCGTGCAGTGGATGATGCCGCATGTACGGCGGAGATCTTTGTGAAATTTATCGAGATGTTCGAGAGCAGGCATATTACGACACTGGATGAACTGAACGAAAAAGGTATTCCGACAGCAGAGGCAATCCAGAAGATGCCGACCTATCATGCGATCATACTGGCAAAAAATGATATCGGCCGTGTGAACCTGTATCGTCTGGTCTCGCTGTCGCATCTGACCTATTATCATAAACGGCCGCGTATACCAAAGAGCGAGCTGCAAAAATACAGAGAGGGTCTGATCTTAGGCTCGGCGTGTGAGGCGGGTGAACTGTATCAGGCATTGTTAAACGGCAGACCGGCGCAGGAGATTGCCCGTCTGGTAGAGTTTTATGATTATCTGGAGATACAGCCGGTCGGAAATAATGCATTTATGCTGCGTGATCCGAAGAGCCCGGTCAATTCCGTGGAGGATATCCAGGATCTGAACCGGCAGATCGTACAGCTCGGGGAAGATTTTCACAAGCTCGTGGTAGCTACCTGTGATGTGCATTTTTTAAATCCGGAAGATGAGATCTACCGCAGGATCATCATGGCGGGCAAGGGCTTTTCCGATGCGGATGAGCAGGCACCGCTGTATCTGCGCACGACCGAGGAGATGCTGGCAGAGTTCCAGTATCTGGGCAGCGAAAAGGCAGAGGAGATCGTCATAACGAATACGAACAAGATCTCTGATATGTGCGAAAAGATCTCACCGGTGCGTCCGGACAAGTGTCCGCCTGTCATTGAGAATTCGGATCAGATGCTCAGGGACATCTGTTATAATAAAGCGCATGAGATGTACGGACCCGATCTCCCGGAGATCGTATCGGAACGTCTGGAACGAGAACTGAATTCCATTATCGGAAACGGTTATGCCGTGATGTATATCATCGCACAGAAGCTTGTGTGGAAGTCCAATGAGGACGGTTATCTGGTCGGTTCGCGTGGATCGGTCGGTTCCTCCTTTGTGGCGACGATGTCGGGTATCACCGAGGTCAATCCACTCAGCCCGCATTATTATTGCAAGAACTGCCATTTCGTGGATTTTGATTCGCCGGAAGTGAAAGCATATGCCGGACGCGGCGGCTGTGATATGCCTGACCGGTATTGCCCGAACTGCGGGGAACCGTTAGAAAAAGACGGATTCGATATCCCGTTTGAGACATTCCTTGGATTTAAAGGAGATAAAGAGCCTGATATCGACCTGAATTTCTCTGGCGATTATCAGAGTAAGGCGCATAAATATACGGAGGTGATCTTCGGAGCAGGGCAGACGTTCCGTGCGGGAACGATCGGTACATTAGCCGATAAGACTGCATACGGATATGTGAAAAAATATTTTGAGGAACGCGGGGTCCATAAGCGCAGCTGTGAGATCGAACGGATCCTCGCAGGCTGTGTCGGCGTGCGCAGAACGACCGGACAGCATCCGGGTGGTATCGTCGTACTCCCGGTCGGTGATGAGATCTATTCTTTTACACCGATCCAGCATCCGGCGAACGATATGACGACCGATACGATCACGACACATTTTGAGTACCATTCCATCGACCATAACCTGCTGAAGCTGGATATACTCGGACATGATGATCCCACGATGATCCGTATGCTCGAGGATCTGACAGGGATCAATGCACAGAAGATCCCGCTCGATGATTCCAGTGTGATGTCACTGTTCCAGAATACGAATGCACTGCAGATCACGCCAGACGATATCAGCGGCTGTAAGCTCGGAGCACTCGGTATCCCGGAGTTCGGTACGGATTTTGCGATGGGCATGTTAATAGATACGCAGCCAAAGGAATTTTCCGATCTGGTGCGTATCGCGGGTCTGTCACACGGAACCGATGTATGGCTGGGCAATGCCCAGACACTGATCAGGGAGGGCACGGCAACGATCTCTACCTGTATCTGTACGCGTGATGATATCATGACTTATCTGATCGGTATGGGTGTGGAGTCCGAGGAGTCCTTCAAGATCATGGAGGCTGTGCGTAAAGGCATGGTCGCAAAAGGAAAATGCGATAAATGGGATGAGTGGAAACAGGATATGAAGGACCATGATGTACCGGACTGGTACATCTGGTCGTGCGAGAAGATCAAATATATGTTCCCGAAGGCACATGCTGCGGCCTATGTTATGATGGCATGGCGTATCGCCTACTGTAAGGTCTTTTATCCGCTGGCGTATTATGCAGCGTTTTTCTCCATCCGTGCAAAGGCATTTAACTATGAAGTCATGTGCATGGGCAAGGAGCGGCTGAATTATTATATGCAGGATTATGAGCGCCGCAGTGCGGAGGCTGCCAAGGAGAATAAGAAGCTTCCTCCGGTCGAACAGGATGCATACCGCGATATGCGTATCGTACAGGAGATGTATGCCAGAGGCTATGAATTTCTGCCGATCGATATCTACCGGGCAGATGCAAGGTATTTTCAGGTCATTGACGGAAAACTCATGGCTTCGTTAAATACGATCGACGGCATGGGCGATACGGCTGCCGATACGGTCGTGGAAGCGGCCAAGGACGGACCGTTTTTATCGCGCGATGATTTCAGGCAGCGCACGAAGGTATCACAGAAGATCATAGAAAACATGGCAGATATGGGAATGTTCGGGGATCTTCCGGCAACGAACCAGATCAGTCTGTTTGATCTGGTGTAGAAAATAGAAGATAAAACAGGAGTTTTTATTTATGAAAGAACTATCAGAAATCAGAAAAGATATCGATGTCATTGATCAGCAGATCATCGATCTGTATAAGAAGCGCATGGATCTGACGACAGAGGTAGCGGAGTACAAGATCTCGACCGGAAAAGCAGTGCTCGACAGAGAGCGGGAAAAGAGCAAGCTGGATACGCTCTCAGCGCTGGTCGATACGGAATTTTCCAAAAACGGTGTGCGGGAATTATTCGAGCAGATCATGTCCACGAGCCGGAAAAAGCAGTATCAGCTTCTGACTGAGCAGGGCAGAGCCGAAGACCTTGGACTGACTGAGATCGAAGCACTGGAAAAGGAACATGTCCGTGTCGTCTATCAGGGCGTGGAAGGTGCCTATGCACATCTGGCGCTGATCTCATATTTTGGGGAACAGACCGAGAAATTCCATGTGGATACCTGGCGTGACGCGATGGAGGCCATCAGACACGGACAGGCAGACTATGCGGTACTGCCGTTTGAGAATTCCTCTGCGGGGATCGTGGCGGAAAACTACGATCTGCTCCGCGAATACGGCTATTATATCGTCGGAGAGCAGACAATACCGATCAATCATTGTCTGCTGGGACTGCCGGGAGCAAAGCGCAGTGATATCCGGTGTGTCTATTCTCATCCGCAGGCGCTGGCCCAGTGTTCAAGATTTTTAGAGCAGCATCGTGAATGGGAGTCGATTCCGCAGAAAAATACGGCGATGTCTGCCAAAAAGATATGTGAGGACGCAGACCCCACGCAGGCAGCGATCGCCAGCCGGCTCACGAGCGAATTGTATGGGCTGCATATTTTGGATGAAGGTATCCAGAATAACAGTATGAATGAGACGCGTTTTATCATTGTCAGCCGGAAAAACGAGTACGTTGCGAATGCCGGAAAGATCAGCATCTGTGTGCAGTTAAAGCACGAGTCCGGATCACTGTATCATGCACTCAGCCATTTCATATTCAATGGGCTGAATATGACGAGTATTGAGTCAAGACCGATCCCCGGACGCAACTGGGAATATCAGTTCTTTATCGATTTTGACGGCAATCTGAAAGAAGCGGCAGTGCAGAACGCGCTGCGCGGACTGAAGGAAGAGACGTTGGATCTGAAGATCTTCGGTAATTATTAAACGTAGATAGATTGTAAGGGAGAGGGATATCTATGGGCGTGACAACATTTGCAGCAATTTATGTAGGCTCCTATGAGGTGAGTCTGAAGGTATTTGAAATTTCAGAAAAAAAGAAGATCCGGACGGTGGATTTTATCCGCAGCCGTGTGGAACTCGGAAAGGATGTATTTCACGGCGGAGGGGTCGGCTACGAACTGGTAGATGATATTTGTGATGTGCTGCTGGAGTTTTGCCGGATCATGGATGGATACCGGGTGGATGGATACGAGGCCTATGCGGGACCTGCATTGTACCATGCGGCGAACTGCCTGTTTGTGCTTGACCAGATCGAGCGTCGGACCGGTATCCGGCTGAACCTGCTGCGCAACTCGGAACATCGGTTTTTATCGTATAAGTGCGCGACATCGAAACCGGAATTTGACCGTATGATCGAAGAGAGCGCCGCCTTTGTCAATGTGGGCGGCGGAGAACTGCAGATCACGCTGTTCGTGCACGGAGCGGTGTTGACGACACAGCATCTGGTGCTCGGAACGATGCGTCTGGCACAGCTTTTTTCCGATGGCAGCATGCGGCCGGAGCATATGCGCAAGCAGATGAAGGAGCTGATCGACAAGGAAATGGGTGTATTCAAGGCTCAGTATTACCGGAATCGCACGATCAAGTACCTCATACTGACCGGTGATTACAGCACGGAGATCATGCGCTGCATGGACAAAAATCTGGATGATATGACTGTGGATGCAGAAAAACTCTCCGGTTATCTGAAACATCTGGAAAAGAAGGACAATGAGCAGATCGCAGAGGCGCTTAGCCTCTCGGATGATTCCGACCGCCTGCTCATACCGTCGATCATCTTGTATCGCCGTATCGTAGAGACGCTTTCGGCGGATGCCGTATGGGTGCCAGGTATCGATATCAGTGACGGTATCGTATACGACTATGCGCTGCGCAACCGTTATATGAAGCCGGTGCATGATTTTGAAAAGGATGTGATCTCGGCAGCACGTTCGCTGTCACAGCGCTATATGAGCTATTCACCACATATTGATGCGCTCGTGGAGATGAGCAGCCTCATCTATGATGCGATGAAAAAGACACATGGCATGGGAAAGCATGAACGGCTGCTGCTGCAGACGGCTGCCATACTGCATGACTGCGGGAAATATGTGAGCTTTGCCAATGCACCGCAGTGTGCATATGATATCATTCTGGCATCGGAGATCATGGGACTTTCCCATCGGGACCGCGTGATCGTTGCCAGTATCGTCAAGTATAACACCTATCCGCTGGCACCTTATGAACAGGTCAGTGATGTATTAGACCGTGACGGATATGTGATCGTTGCCAAATGTGCGGCAATCTTACGTGTCGCGAATGCGATGGACCGCAGCCACAAGCAGAAGTTCAAAAATGTGCGTGCGGTCAGAAAAGGAAAACAGCTCATCATATCCGTGGAGACTTCGGATGGCATGATGCTCGAGAAGACAATGTTTGATGCAAAGGCGGGTATGTTTGAGGATGTATTCAGCGTGCAGCCGGTCGTAAAAGAGAAACGGAACTATCATGTCTCTGAGTAACATTTTCACACAAACAGAACACAGACATCAGGGACAGAATGGGGGATGTATGGACAAGGAAAAAACAATTGATTATGCAAATGCAAAATATTATGAGAACCGGGAATTAAGCTGGTTAAAATTTGACCACCGTGTTTTGAATGAGGCGCGTGACAAGACGATTCCGCTATTGGAGCGGACAAAGTTTGTCAGCATCACCTCATCGAATCTGGATGAGTTTTTCATGGTGCGCGTTGCGTCCTTGAAGGACATGGTACATGCGAAGTATAAGAAGACAGATATCGCGGGTATGACAGCCACGCAGCAGTTAGAGAAGATCAATCAGGAGACGAGGCAACTGGTAGAGCTGCAGTATTCGACATATAACCGTTCGCTGCAGCCACAGTTAAAAGCGCAGGGCATCTATGTATATGACCGCATGGAGGATCTGAGTGAATCACAGCGTAGATCGGCAGAGCAGTATTTTGAGGAGATCGTCTATCCGGTACTGACACCGATGGCGGTAGATGCATCGAGACCGTTTCCGCTGATCCGCAATAAGACACTGAACATCGGTGCGCTGATCCGCAAAGAGGAGGAAAACGTATTTGCGACCGTACAGGTGCCGTCCGTACTGCCCAGACTCGTGCCGCTGCCGACGGAAAAAGAGGATGAATATGCGTTTGTCTTATTGGAACAGTTGATCATGCACAGCATCGGCAAGCTGTTCTCCAACTATCAGGTATTGTGTACGAGTCCATACCGTATCATGAGAAATGCGGATCTGCCGATCGATGAGGATGAGGCAAGTGATCTGTTAAAGGAGATCGAAAAACAGTTAAAAAAGCGTCAGTGGGGAGAAGTCATCCGTCTGGAAGTGGACAGCGATATCGACAAGGAACTGCTCGGCATTCTAAAAAAAGAACTGGATGTCGCAGGCGAAGATGTGTTCAAGCTGAGCGGGCCGCTGGATCTGACATTTTTAATGAAGCTGTATGGATTGGAGGGCAAGGACGAGCTGCGCTATGCGCCGTATCAGCCGCAGCCGGTGCCGCAGCTCGTGGGAGCGGACAATATCTTTGATGCGATCAGACAGGGCGATATCCTGCTGCATCATCCGTACCAGACATTCCAGCCGGTCGTTGACTTTATCCGTCAGGCGGCAAATGATCCGCAGGTGCTCGCGATCAAGCAGACCCTGTACCGTGTGAGCGGCAATTCACCGATCATCGCATCGCTGGCACAGGCGGCAGAGAACGGCAAGCAGGTGACGGTACTCGTCGAGCTGAAGGCACGGTTTGATGAGGAAAATAATATCGTATGGGCGAAAAAGCTCGAGAAAGCGGGCTGTCATGTCATATACGGTCTGGTCGGTCTGAAGACGCACAGCAAGATCGCTCTCGTTGTGCGCAAGGAAGAAAACGGTATCTGCCGTTATGTGCATCTGGGAACCGGTAACTATAATGATTCCACGGCAAAGCTGTATACGGATTGCGGCATCTTTACCTGTTCGGAAGCGATCGGAGAGGATGCGACCGCAGTATTTAACATGCTGTCCGGTTATTCCGAGCCGCTGAGCTGGAATCATCTGGTCGTGGCTCCGATCTGGCTGCGCAAGAAGTTCTTAAAGCTGATCCGCAGGGAGACGCGCAATGCGCTGGATGGCAAGGAGGCACGCATCGAGGCAAAGATGAATTCGCTGTGTGACCAGCAGATCATTGCAGCATTGTATGAGGCTTCTGCCGCAGGCGTGCAGATCGATCTGATCGTGCGCGGTATCTGTTGTCTGAAGGTCGGTATCCCGGGTGTGAGTGAGAATATCCGGGTGCGTTCGATCGTCGGCAATTTCCTGGAGCACAGCCGTATTTTCTATTTCTATAACAATGGAAACGAGGAATATTATATGGGAAGTGCTGACTGGATGCCGCGAAATCTGGACCGGCGTGTGGAGATCATCTTCCCGGTGTTAGATCCAAAGCTGCAAAAACAGGTGCGTCACATCTTAGAGGTGGAGCTGGAGGACAATGTAAAGGCACATCTGATGCAGGCGGACGGCACGTATGCCAAGCAGGATAAGCGGGGAAAAGTGCTCGTCAATTCGCAGCAACAATTCTGCGAGGAAGCAGTGGCACAGACTGTTTCGGAGGAAAATGTGTTCAGGGAGCGCGTATTTATTCCGGCAGAGCCAAAATGATTTTATAAAGGAACAAAACAAATGAGTAAGATAATATTTTCAGATCTTGACGGTACACTGCTCAACGATGACAAGCATATTTCAGAGGGAAACAGAGAGGCGATCCGACGGGCAACCAGAGCGGGGCACTCCTTTGTCATCGCGACGGGCAGACCGTTTGAAAGTGCCAAAAAAGTATCCGATTCGCTCGGATTAAATGAAGAGGGATGCTACATCGTCTCCTATAATGGTGCACATGTGTATGACTGTTACCGGGATAAGGTGCTGCTGCACCGGACATTGGAACGTCCGGTTGTCGAGCGGTTATTTGCACTGGCGGATGAGGCAGGGCTGTATATACACACCTATCAGAATGGGGAGATATTGACCAAAGCGGATACCGAAGAACTAAAGTGGTATGTCAGCCGTACGAATCTGACCCCGATGCCGCGTGCGGATGTATTGGATTATCTGACGATCGATCCGAGTAAAATGATCGTGATCAGTCTGCACGAGCATGACAGGCTCGTGCAGTTCCGTGTGCAGCATGAGGCATGGTCGCATGGAAAATGCCGGATGATCTTTTCCAGTCCGCAGTATCTGGAGATCGTTCCGGATGGCGTATCCAAGCAGATGGGCATTCAGTTTCTGGCGGATCAGCTCGGTGTGAAGATGACGGATACGATCGCGGTCGGGGATGAGATGAATGATTGCGAGATGATTCAGGCAGCCGGCCTTGGCGTCGCGGTGAGCAACGCCAATCCGAAGGTAAAACCGCTGGCTGATTATGTGACAAAGGCGAATAATAATGAGGATGCACTCGCAGAGGTGATCGACCGGTTTGTCTTAGTCTGAGATCAACGATCTGCCAGAATCTGCTCGTGAGCCTGCCGGATCGGATCTAACAGGGAATAAGGAATGTAGAGTCTGCCGCGGCCGGTTCCGAGTCTGAGATCCGGCTTATTGGTACCGTGAAAATCAGAACCGCCGGATATGAGCAGCCCTTCACTGCGGGCCAGTTCCTTGTAGATCTGTTCATCGGCAGGTGTATTTTCGGAATAGATGGCTTCGATGCCGCGCAGACCGTGCGCTTTCATCTCATGGATCATGCGAAGCAGCTTCGCACGCTCCATATGATACATGACCGGATGTGCCAGTACCGGTACACCGCCTGCAGCCAGAATATAGCTGACGGCATCCATGGGAGTGACCTTGGGGCGGGGAACATAGCACGGACAGCCGTCGCCGATATATTTGGCGAAAGCAGTCTTCATATCCGGAATATAGCCTTGATCTAACAGGAATCTTGCGATATGCGCCCGGGTGATCACGGCATCGGGAAACTTTTCTTCAAGCGCTTCCTGCGTGATGTCAAAGCCTTCGGCGCGCAGTTTTTCGAGCATATAGACGTTACGGTTGTCTCGCGAATGCCTGAAGTCGGCCATCTGCTGCTGCAGAGTCTGATCGTGGATATCGATATAGAGCCCCAGTACATGGATCTCGCAGCCTTCATATTCGGTCGATAACTCAACACCCGGTATGAGTTCGATACCGGATTTTTCAGCCGCAGCTCTGGCTTCTTCAATGCCGTCGGTGGTGTCGTGATCTGTCAGCGCAAAGGCAGACAGACCGGCGAGGCTGGCCTCGGCGACAAGTTCTGTGGGGGTGTATGTGCCGTCTGATGCATTGGAATGTACATGCAGATCTATGATACGTGTGTCCATGGGATAACCTCCTTTATCATTAATACATGGGTGATTGCAAAATTTTGAATCGGGCTGTCTGGCTACGTTCACAGCAGTATCCCGATCAGATTGCTCCGATTGCTCGGCGGTGCCTCGCTGTCTCTTCAGCCTTGGCTCGATGTTGCCATGCATCCGTGGCGAACTGCCAGTGGCAGTTCGGTAGGTGTCCTTCGCACACATAGCCTGCGGCTTTCAGCTATGTCAGTAGGATCGTCATCATTTCGCTCGCACTTCGCCGGACAAAAGTCGCAACTGACGGAATCTGCTGCAACCGCAGCCGCCAGCCCTGCACTACATAATTGACTGTGAAACATATTCACAGTGTAGCCTGGTACATGAGAGCACACAGGCATCACAGAGAACGTCAGCAGCGCGAGCAAGTCATGTCTGATTTTGCTGCCT
>JBNMHW010000099.1:0-11037 GCA_050872965.1 bacterium
ATTTTGAATCGAGACTACCGGGATATCTGCGGAATGCACTTCATCCGGAAGCAGTAGCGGCATAAATCGATATTTTGTTAGCTGAAATATTGAATTTTCAAGGTGCGAACCCAGTTTTAGGTATGGGAAGTTTGAGTTATTTAATATATGATTTGATTAGGGGAATGTTGGATGCGTTTTATTGGTATCGATGATGTGACACCCGGAATGGTGATCGTAAAAAATCTATATGACGAAGATGGGCGCAAGCTGCTCGGACGCAATAAAGAGATGACCGCTCCACTCATCGAAAAGATCCGTTATCTGGGCTATCCCGGTGTCTATATCTATGATTGTTATTCCGAATACGAGGAATTGTCAGAGATTATCGATGACGATGAACGTATGCGCATGCTGCGCACGCTCAAGGAGCAGAACCTTGACCAGATCTTCTTTCTGTCCAACAAGATCGTGGATGATCTGCTGGATCTACAGGAGATCCAACTGGATTTTAATACACTGCGCCACTATCACAATTCGACCTACGAGCATTCCTTAAATGTTGCGATCGCAGCAGTCGCCTGTGGGATCGGTCTGAAGCTCAAAAACGAACAGTTGCGCGTGCTGGCACTCGCAGCGCTCTTTCACGACATTGGTAAGGAATGTATCCCGCTGTCCATACTGGACAAGCCCGGTCCACTCGATGCGGACGAGCGTGCGATCATCAACTGTCACCCGCTGTTCGGCTACGAGATGGTCAAGGAACGTCAGGAGTTTCCTTCCTCTGTGAGCATATCGATCCTCCAGCATCACGAGAACGACGACGGAACCGGTTATCCTGCCGGACTGAGCAAAGAACATATCGTCCTCTATGCCCGCATCATTCACGTCGCGGATGTTTTCGATGCGCTGCTGTCCAAGCGTGCATATAAGGAAGAATACAGTGCACTCGAAACGATCGAATATCTGATGGCAAACTGTGACCACATGTTCAGCTATCCGGTCGTCACGACATTCCTTAGTTTTGTCACGGTATACCCGGTCGGTGTGACTGTCACACTCTCCACCGGTGAGAAGGCACACGTGATCAAAAACCGCAGCGAATTTCCGCTTCGTCCGGTCGTCATGACAGAGGATGGACGCAAGCTCGATCTCGCGCTCGATCACAACTACCTGAATGTCACGATCCTCGGCAAATAAATGCTAGCTTGTAACTATGATAACTATGAGCATGAAAAATCTCCCACGGCCAACATCCCGCGGGAGATTTTTTTATGCCATGACTCATGACTGACTCATCGTGATCATCTGCCCGAGCACTGCTTTCGCTTTTCCGCTGTCGATGGACTCTGCTGCCAGCCGGATACCATCCTCTATGGAATCAGCCAATCCGCCGATGTAGAGTGTCGCTCCGGCATTGAGTAATACGACATCACGTTTGGCACCACGTTCCGTGCCTTCCAAGATACTGCGTGTGATCTGTGCATTTTCCGCGCCTTCGCCGCCGCGCAGATCGTCCAATGTACAGCGCGTCAGGCCAACATTCTCCGGCTGAAGCTCAAACACTTTTACTTCTCCGTCTCTGATCTCTGCGACCGTCGTCGTACCCGCGAGATTGAACTCGTCGATATGGTTATCCCCGCTCATGACAAAGCCCCGCTCCACGCCAAGCTGTGACATGACCTTAGCGATCGTCTCTGCCATCTTCGGATCATAGACGCCTACGACCATCTTTTTTGCTCTGGATGGATTGGACAGCGGCCCTAAGATATTAAATACAGTACGGATACCCAGTCCTTTCCGCACGGGTCCGACATATTTCATACAGGGGTTAAAATGCGGTGCCATCATAAATCCGACACCGGCTTCTTCCACGCACCGCTGTACGACATCGGGATCTGCACTGATATTGACCCCGAGTGCTTCGAGCACATCTGCCGCACCGGATCTGCTCGAGATCGAACGATTACCGTGTTTTGCCACCGGGAGTCCCGCTCCTGCCGTTACAAATGCGGATGTCGTGGAAATGTTAAAGGAATACGTGCAGTCTCCGCCTGTTCCGACCAGATCCACATAGTTTTCGCATTTCGGCGAGATCGTATTTGCTTTGCTGCGCAGTACGGATGCAAATCCAAGGATCTCATCCACGGTCTCCCCTTTCATGCGGAGTGCCGTGAGCAGGCCCGCGATCTCGACCTCCGTTGCCTGTCCGCTCAGGATCAGTTCTGCGACGCGCGCCGCCTCCTCCCTCGTCAGATCTTTTCCGTCTACTACTGCTGCGATTGCTGTCTTCATATTCGTATCCTCCTGTTATTTTTTGATTATATCTCTGCCATCTCACGTTTAAAGGTGCTGCAATACTCCGCTGCTGCCTCCGGTGCAAAATCATGTGCACGCATCAGATTGATAAAATGTGATCCGACGATCGCGCCATCGATGGAATCCTTCATCGGAGCGATATCCGCTGCCTGCGTGATACCAAATCCCATCATGACCGGAATGCTGCTCTGGCGCTTGACATCTGCCAGATAATTGTTGATCTCTTTATGAAACGTACCTGACTGTCCGGTCACACCCATGGACGATACGCAGTAGACAAAGCCTCTCGCGCCATCGAGGATCTTCGGGATACGCTGCGCTGATACCGGGCTGACGAGCTGGATCAGGATTGTCTCATCCTGTCCATCCAGATAACCCTTCAGTTCGCCCTGCTCCTCTAACGGCAGATCCGGTATGATCAGTCCGTCCACGCCTGCCGTACGGCACTTTTCAACAAATTTCTCCACGCCGTAATGACAGATCGTATTATAATACAGCATAAATACAAACGGCAGCTCACAGCCTTCCGCACGTAGCTGTTCGACAGCGGCAAAACATTTGTGAATATTCGTACCGCCTAAGATCGACTCGTAGCTCGCCTGCTGGATGACCGGTCCGTCTGCGATCGGATCAGAAAACGGCACACCGATCTCTACGATATCCGTTCCGGCTGCTTCCTGCGCCTTTATGATCGCTTTGGTCTTCTCCATATCCGGAAGCCCTGCTGTCAGATATGTGATAAATGCTTTTTCATTTTTTTCTTTTAACAATGCCAGTCTTTTCTCTATTCTGTTTGTACCCATTTTTCCACCTCATATGATTTTCTGATCACAACTGTTAATTCATGTATCCTTTTCCTGCCAGATAGTCCGCGATCGTATTGACGTCCTTATCTCCGCGTCCGGACAGACATACGATCATGCTCTGCTCGGGAGTCATCTCCTGCGCCAGCTTGCATGCATAGGCAACCGCATGCGCACTCTCGATCGCCGGGATGATACCCTCGAGCTTGCACAGCTCCATCAGCGCATCCATGGCTTCCACATCTGTGATCGATACATAATCGACTCTGCCGGTATCGCGCAGATATGCGTGTTCCGGTCCGACACCCGGATAATCGAGTCCTGCTGAGATAGAATGTGCCAGCTGGACATTGCCGTCCTCATCCTGCAGCAGATAAGACTTCATGCCATGCAGCACACCGGGCTTGCCGAGCGCCATCGCACTCGCATGTTTTCCGGTGTCGATACCGAGTCCTGCTGCCTCCACACCGACGAGCTTTACATCCTTTTCTTCTATAAAATCCGCAAACATTCCGATGGAATTCGAACCGCCTCCGACGCATGCCATCACGACATCCGGAAGCCCTCCGACCTCTTCGGCGAACTGTCTTTTGGCCTCTCTGCTGATGCAGCTCTGGAACTCCTTGACCATCTTCGGATACGGTCCGACTGCCGATCCGATAATATAGAAGGTATCCTCTGCGGTCTTGGCCCAAGTACGGATTGCCTCGTTTGTCGCATCCTTTAACGTATTGCTGCCGGAATGCACCGGTACGACCGTAGCTCCGAGCATCTCCATACGAAGCACATTCAGCTTCTGGCGCTCGATATCCTCTGCGCCCATATAGACGGTACATTCCATATCAAACAGGGCCGCTCCCGTCGCTGTCGCCACGCCATGCTGTCCGGCTCCGGTCTCTGCGATGACTTTGGTCTTGCCCATGCGCTTGGCGAGCAGGATCTGTCCGATCACATTGTTGATCTTGTGCGCTCCGGTATGGTTCAGATCCTCACGCTTTAAGTATATCTTTGTGCCGTATTTCTCTGACAGACGCTCCGCAAAGTACAGCGGCGTCTCACGTCCGACATACTGCTTCAGATAATAATGATACTGCTTTAAAAATTCCGGATCATGGATCGCTTCCTCAAATGCACGGTCAACCTCCTCTAATGTATTCATCAGCGACTCAGATACATACTGTCCGCCATATGCTCCGTAATATGCTCTCTCGTTTCTCATTGTTCTCTCACCTTTCTGATAAATTCTCTGATCTTGTCTTCATCCTTGCCGCTGCCGGATTCACGCTCGACACCGGAACTCACATCCACGACATCGGGATGGAATAATGCGATCCCTTCCGCGACATTTTCTGCGTCCAGTCCACCCGCGAGTACAAGCTGCTTATCTCCAAACAATGCCCGGATCTGTGCGGTATTCTGCGCGGTCCAGTCAAATGTCCTGCCACTGCCGTAGGACATTCCGTCCAGCACATATGCCTCAATGAGCCGATCCTCGAGCTGCTCCCGCTCTGCGGCCTCCTCCGGCGTCTCACCGGATTCCGGTGTGATATCCGTCAGGGACTGTATATTAAAGGCCCGCCAGATCGGCAGCCGGCATTCCCGCAGCACATCCAGTGACAGCCTGCCGTGCACCTGTAAGATATCAAATCCGCCGATCTCTATCATCCGAAGCAGCTCCGGTGTCGGATCCACGGTGACTGCCACCGCCCGGATGCCCGGATACAGGCTCCGTTTTATCATCGCCGCATCCGTCAGCCGGATGTTCCTGCTGCTCTTTTCATAAAACACGAATCCCGCATAATCCGCCTGAGCCTCATTCAGCCAGTCAGCCTCCTGCATGGTCGTGATCCCGCAGATCTTGACTTTCGGACCCGTCTGTGTACTATGATCCATCTGTCATACCTCCTATAACTGTTTCCAGTGCGCTGCCAGCGCCCGCGGATCATCCGCTTCCATCAATGCACGCCCGATCAGGAATGCATCCACCCGCTGCTGCTTCAGCAGCCGGATATCATCATCCGTGAGGATCCCGCTCTCTGCGACAAAGCATTTCTCCGGCGGCACCAGCGGCCGCAGACGCACCGCATTGTCTAACGAGATCGTAAAGTCCTTCAGATTCCGGTTATTCACACCGATGATCCGCGCATCGAGGCGCAATGCCCGCCCCATCTCAGCTTCATCATGTGTCTCGACCAGCGCATCCATTCCCAGTTCATATGCAAGTGCATAATAGTCTTTCATCTGTGCATCATCGAGGATCGCTGCGATCAGAAGTATCGCGTCCGCGCCGATCGCTTTTGCCTCATAGAACTGGTACTCATCGATCATGAAGTCCTTACGGATCATCGGAAGCGCTGTCTTGCTGCGGATCTCCCGGAAATCATCGACACATCCGTGAAAATGATCTTCCTCTGTCAGACATGAGATCGCATCGACCGATGCGCTGTAATCTGCGATCCTCGTATCCAAGGAGACCCTGCTCGTGATCGCCCCGAGACTCGGTGACGCTTTCTTGAACTCGCCGATAATCGAAATAGCATGGGAAATACCGTCTTTTTTCAGACTGTCAAAAAAGCTGCGTTTGTCGGCCGCGAGTTCGTCTTCTTTTTGTTTCTCCTCTGCCAGCCTGCGCACAGTCTGCAGATCCATGTGTTTTTTATGCTCGTTTAAACGTATTTTTTTATCTGCTACGATTTCATCCAAGATCATATCAAATCACTCCGTTTACAAAATTTTCTATCATTCGTTTGCCATGCTCCGTATAGATCGATTCGGGATGGAACTGTAATCCCACGACCGGGTAGTCCTTATGGCGCATCGCCATGATCTCGCCATCTTTTGTCCGTGCCAGCACATGCAGGCAATCCGGCAGATCATCCGGCTGTACCGCAAGTGAATGATACCTCGCGACCTTGATCGGTGTATCAATGCCGGTAAATATGCTCGTCCCTTCGTGATCGATCAGCGACTGTTTGCCGTGATAGAGCTGCTTCGCGTAAGATACCGTACCGCCCAGTGCCTGTCCGATGCACTGATGTCCGAGACAGATCCCGAGGATCGGCAGTTTGTCGTAAAACGTCCTGACGACTTCCATGCAGATACCTGCCTCGTCCGGATTCTTCGGTCCCGGTGATAACACGATCCCATCCGGAGCCATCTGCCGGATCTGACCGATCGTGATCTTATCATTTCGCACGACTCTGACATCGTCAGCAAATATCCCCAGATACTGATACAGGTTATAAGTGAATGAATCATAATTATCGATCAGTAAAATCATAAATTTTCCTCCTCTACCAGTGTCTTGGCCAGCGCCATCACTTTGTTGCAGCACTCTTTATATTCATTCTCCGGTACGGAATCTGCGACGATGCCTGCGCCCGCCTGCAGATAGACACGGTTTCCTTTTTTGACCATTGTGCGGATCGTGATACAGAAATCCATATTTCCGCTAAAATCAATATATCCGGTCGCGCCGCCGTACAGCCCTCTGCGCTCACTTTCCAGTTCATCGATGATCTCCATCGCACGGATCTTTGGTGCTCCACTGAGTGTTCCGGCCGGCAGAAAGCTCGATACCAGATCCAGTGGATGGAACTCCCCTTTTTTGCGTCCCTCTACCATCGATACGATGTGCATCACATGGGAATAATTCTGTACTTCCATGAAACGTGTCACCTTGACGGTTCCGAATTCACTGATCCGTCCCATGTCGTTACGCGCCAAATCCACGAGCATCACGTGCTCCGCACGCTCCTTTTCATCCTGCAGCAGATCATCCTTGAGCAATGCGTCCTCCTGCGCGTCCGCGCCTCTGGGTCTCGTACCCGCGATCGGACAGGTGTACACGTGATCTCCCTGCTGTTTGACGATCATCTCCGGTGAACTGCCGATCACTTCAAAATCGCCGTAATTAAAGTAGTACAGATACGGTGAAGGATTCAGTTCACGCAGTTCCTTATACAGTTCAAACCCTTCCTGCCCGGTCTCGATCGTCCAGCGCTGCGACAATACGGTCTGGAACACATGTCCTTCACGGATATAATGCCTGATCCGCTCGACCTTCTCACTGTATTCCTCCAATGTGTCCGACTGGGCTACGATCCTGCCGTCATGGCGGAAATGCTTCCCGATCGGCCCGTTTCCGGCGCTGCGGCACACACGGATCATCTCATCGATCTGCGCCGTTGCCTGCTGTCTGCCGTCCTCATCATCTGCCGCCAGCACGATCGCGGTCAGCGTCTCAGCCACATGATCGACGAGCACGAACCGTGTCATGAGCATCATCTGGATCGTCTCGATCCCGATCGTATCCGGATTCTCATCCGGCAGCTGCTCGGTATACCGTACAAAATCATATCCGAGATTGCCGACCAAGCCGCCGGTGAAAGCCAGTTCCTTATTATCCTTGCGGATCTCAAAACTGCTGTAATATTCTTTTAACAGTTCACACGGATTACCCTGATACACCGTCTGTGTGCCATCCGCCTGCGTGATCACCAGCGACTGTCCCTGCGATGTGATGATCTCGTCCGGCTCCGGCCCGAAAAACGTGTATCTGTCATAGTCTTTATCATAGGATTCCAACAGGAAACCTTTCTTTTTACCCACCATCTTTTCGTACATATTGATTGGTGTCTCACCTACAATGCTCACTGTCTTTTTGTACAACCGTAATATCCGTTTTTCCATATCTTCTGTTCTCCTTCCTATTCTTATCACATTCCTATCAAACAAAAAATCCCTGACGCAGATTGCTCTGCGTCAGGGACGATCAGTCATCGTGGTGCCACCCTGTTTCCAAAGATCCATGTTTGAGAAAAACAAAAAGCTGATATTCCAATCGGAATATCAGCCACCAATTCATAAATCTTTGCTCTACCGATACGAGGAATCTCTTCCTGATATCTACCCTCTGTAACGTGAGGACACGGCATCCGCTACTGACTTTCACTTTGCATCTCACAAATCCATTCCCGAAAAACTATCTCGCCGTTTCTCACCATCCCGGCTCTCTGTGCAGAATCGAATCACGGTACTCCTTTTGGTCATCGATTTTGGTTCTGTTTTATTTAGCTAGATTTAGCTTACTACTCTGTCTGCTGTTTGTCAACTATAAATTCAAATCAGCGTGATTTGTCCGGACTTGTAACTATAATTTATTGCCGATAAGCACTTATTCACCAAGCAGCCAATCAATCAAATTCAGTGACTTGATACCGTCGTAGGAATTAATAAAATTTTGATCCATAGAAAGCACAATTTTCTCATAATTATCCGGAATCATGCGCAGCGGTCGGAGTTCCCTTTCACGAGTTTCCGGTGACTGCATACTCTCGGTTACCTGAATATACACCTTATCACTTGGTTTTTCTGCCACAAAATCAATCTCTGTTTCTCCGACTTTTCCGATATACACACGATAGTCACGACGTAACAATTCCAGATATACAATGTTCTCCATGATATGTCCGCGGTCTGCATCCCGATAACCCAGCAGCATATTTCGGAATCCCATATCTATGATGTAGTTTTTGCCAAGTGTTTTTAGAAGCTGTTTACCCTTTACGTCATACCGACCGACAGAATAGAACACAAAAGCATTTCTAAGCACAGAGATATATCTATCCACCGTTTTTCCCGCAACATTTTTTGATTTTCCGTTTTGAATATCGCCCTCATTGGAGAGTACATTTCCGATGTTGTTTGGGGAAGTGATACTACCGATATTAGAGCACAGAAACAGTATGATCTTCTGCAGCATTGCCTGATCAATTCCGTTATTACGCTGCAGGATATCACGCAATACCACAGTAGAATAGATGCCTTCCAACGCCTGATTACTTCTTGCCTCGTTGAACTTATATTCCCTCAGAATAGGCATACCGCCAAACTGCAGATATTTCTGGAATTTTTCATTTATCGTCATATTTGGCGCAAATTCGTAGAAATCCAAAAACTCTTTAAACGACAACGGCAGCATTCGTATTTCAACATATCTTCCGGAGAGCAGCGTAGAAAACTCCGTAGAAAGCAAATAAGCATTTGAACCGGTGATATAGATATCTACATCATAATCCAAACGAAATGACTCAATTGCTTTTTCCCAATGCTCTATAACCTGTAGCTCATCAAAGATAAGATAGGTCTTTCCAACAGTTGCAATATTTTTGCTGACATAATCATAAAAAGAAAGATAATTGGTCAAATCCCGATAGCGCAGAGATTCCATATTCATGTGGATAATGCGGGAATCCGGTATCCCGTGCTCCAGCAGATACTGATGAAACAAATCAAGCAGGGATGATTTTCCGCAGCGACGGATACCGGTAACGATCTTCACTAAATCCACATCTTTATTTTGAATCAAATGATTCAGGTAGTTGGGTCTATTGATAAGTTCAGCCATCATACACCTCCTAGTCTTCTTCCTTCTATTATACCCCAGAAGCCTAAAGAGTCAATAAGTTTCCGACTTGTAAGTCTGAAACTCTAAAAAATGTAGAAGTTTTCGACTTCATTCGTCAAAAAATCCGCAGTCAAGTATTTTCCGGTCTGCTGACGATGATCGAACGGCAGTTGCACAGCGCTAAGAGCAGGGACACGACCACGATCGATGTCCGGTTGGCCACGACATCCGTCATATGCGCATCCACGACAAATAACCCGACGGCTGTCGCGAATGTAGCCAGTACGATATAGATGATCACCGCCTGCCATTTTTTGATCAGCTTTTTATCATAGCAGAGTACCTTGGGGATCGCCTCCGCTGTCAGACTGATCGGCCATGAAATGATCGCTCCCACTACAAAAAAGGTCATCACACTGCGCACCGAATGATAGGTAAACCCAAACATACGCATGATCTCTCCGCCAAATATACTCATCACGGCGATAAATCCAATAAACAAAATGACTGCCACCAGAAATGTCAAAAGACTGTTCATAAAATCTTTTTTTATCCGTTGATTCCCGTGCATCTTCTCACTCCTCATCTCTATAGATACGTATAGTGTAGCATATATTTTGTTTTTTTCCAAGAACAAAGAATCCTGCAACGCAGGATTCTCCACCTGCGGCGGGTACGCGCCCGGCACTCGTTCTTGTCATCCCCCTCCTTACGTGCTATACTCAATAAGATATCGTTCATTCAAGTTTTCATATTTCAAAGGAGGAAGTTAATTATGAATGCTACAAACGAAAACAACGGAGCGATCCGCGACGCCAGCGTTCTCGGAATCCCCAAGATGCTGCTGCTCGGATTGCAGCATATGTTTGCCATGTTCGGTGCGACGATCTTAGTGCCGATCTTAGTCAACAGCTACTTTGGCGAAGACGTCTTACATGTACAGGTCACCCTGATCTGTGCCGGTGTCGGAACCTTATTTTTCCATCTCTGTTCTAAATTCAAGGTACCCGCATTTCTGGGTTCCTCATTTGCCTTTCTCGGCGGATTTCTAACCATTTCACAGTTGAACACAGGTGTATTTGCTGATATGAGCAATGCGGACAAGCTCTCCTACGCATGTGGCGGTATCGTCGTTGCAGGTCTGCTCTATCTCGTACTGGCTCTGATCATCCGTCTCGTCGGAGTAAAAAAAGTCATGCGTTTCCTGCCGCCAGTCGTAACAGGACCGATCATCATCTGTATCGGATTAAGCCTGGCCGGATCTGCAGTGACAAATGCATCCAGCAACTGGCTGCTCGCATTTATCGCACTGGCTACGATCATCATCTTTAACATCTGGGGCAAGGGAATGTTCAAAATCATCCCCATCCTGATGGGTGTACTGGTATCCTATGCCGCTGCGCTGATCTTCAATGCACTGGGCATGACCAATGCTGACGGCTCTGCGATCCTGGATTTCACCAATGTGGTATCCGCAAGCTGGGTCGGCATCCCCGAATTCTCTCTCTGCAAGTTTAACATCTCTGC
>JBNMHW010000100.1:0-10713 GCA_050872965.1 bacterium
GAACACGAGTCAGGTTTTGCTAAGGCTCATCGGAATGCCCCGTGCAACAAAGCAAACGTCAGACTGCTTGCGGGAGCTGCGTCTGAGAGAGCCATGTAAACATAACCGGAGCAGTCTGATCGGGATGCTACTGTAATTGCAGGCAGTCAGCCCTGAAATCACAAAAGTCAGACTGCTTGCGGAAGCTGCGTCCGGGTGAATCAAGTGTAGCATTTTCTGTTTTGCGTTGTCAATTCAAGGAATTATTGTTATAATGGTAAGCAAATGATTTGCAATATCTAACACATCTATACTTTTTGGAGGATTATACAATGGAACAATCAATTTTTCCTGAAGGCTATGTATCCGCGTTAAATCTGCACGATACGCAGATCGCGATCAAGACCGTAAAGGATTTTTTCCAGAAGCACCTCGCACAGAATCTGAATCTCGCGCGTGTATCCGCACCTCTGTTTGTCCTGCCGGAATCCGGATTAAACGACAACTTAAACGGCGTGGAGCGTCCGGTTGCTTTTGGGATCAAGGAACAGGGCGACAAGATGGCTGAGGTCGTTCACTCACTTGCAAAATGGAAGCGTTTCGCATTAGATAAATACGGCTTCGAGGTCGGCGAGGGATTATATACCGACATGAACGCGATCCGCCGCGACGAGGATACCGACAATATCCATTCCATCTTCGTCGATCAGTGGGACTGGGAGAAGATCATCACCAAAGAGATGCGCACGATCGATACATTCAAGGCGACCGTCAGCGCAGTCTACAAGACATTGCAGCAGACCGAAAAATATATGTCCATCGAGTATGACTATATCGGCGAGCTGCTGCCCAAGGATATCACATTCATCACTTCCCAGAAGCTGTTAGAGAAATATCCGGGGCTGAATCCCAAGGAGCGTGAATACGAGATTGCCAAGGAGTGTGGAGCCGTCTGCATCATGCAGATCGGTGACAAGCTCAGCAACGGCGAACCGCATGACGGACGCGCCCCCGACTACGATGACTGGGCATTGAACGGTGACATCTTTGTCTACTATCCGGTTCTGGACATCGCACTGGAATTATCATCCATGGGTATCCGTGTTGATGAAAAGTCTATTGTCGAGCAGTTAGACAAAGCAGGCTGTCCGGAGCGCGCCAACCTGCCGTTCCAGAAGGCGATCATCGACAAGAAGCTCCCGTACACGATCGGCGGTGGTATCGGTCAGTCACGTATCTGTATGTTCTTCCTGCGCAAAGCGCACATCGGAGAGGTACAGAGCTCAATCTGGCGCGACGATACGATCCGTGCTGCCAAAGAAGCCGGTGTACGACTGTTATAAGAATAGCAAAAAAGGGGCTTTAGCACTAAGTAATTAGTGTGCAGCTCCTTTTTCATGCAAAAAATCAGAGCCAACCTTTCGACTGACTCTGACCTACCCCAAAACATATTATAATTTACTCTGATAATTCTCTAACTGGTGGAATATACCAACTACATTCACAGCATCCACTCTCACATCAAATATAACAATATAATTCATCTGTGGCACTACTGCCTCACGATATCCTTTCTTGGCAAGATATGTGTCCCTGCACTCCGGATACTGATATGGGTTATTTTCCAACCTGTCATATACAATATCTATGCTATCCAACAGATGTCTGGCTGCCGGTTTATTCTTTAAGCAATTAACCAGATGATATACAAGATTATCAAGCAGTTCATCGGCATGCTCAGTAACGTTCAATTTATAAGCCATACTTTGCCCTCGTTTCTTTCAGTGCTGTTCTGGCATCTTTTACCTGGCCTGCCTCTATCTGCTTTTCCGATATCTCAATATCTCTATACATAGCGATTTGTTTCATCGTTGACTCATAAATCTCCATGCTCATGATAACCATATCACCATAACCATTTTTTGTTACATAAATCGGCTCCGCTGTCTTGTGGCACATATCAGAAATCTCTGCCGTATTTTTCAAATCTTTAATTGGGATTATTTGTGGCATAATAAACACCTCCTCGCCTATATGGTCTAATTATACCATAATTATATCCTTTTCAATCAATTATTTTTCATTATCTGCTATTTGATTTCCAAGTCTTGGGATTTTTTCCAATACTTTCAGAAGAAGGAATCCTATTTCGGACAAATCAAACATTCAGGCAGAAGATTCTTTTTTATGCTATTCTTATATCAATTACCACGTCAGGCGCTGTCTCAGAGCCTCGATGCCACCATCGACACCCTCCTGCTCACAATTTCCCGCACCAAATGAATTAAAGACCTCACTCCAGTTCTTGGTCACACCGACATGTACCGTTCCATCATTTAAAAACGTATCCTGTACATGCTGGGGATTGTAGATCAGGTCATAGCGCTCATCTTCGGTCTGTTTTGCCGCCGAAGGCATACCTTTGACATTGGCCATCGTATTGAGCTGATCCTCTGTCATGAGGAAACGAAGGAACTCAACCGCATAATCCAGATGCTCACTGTCTTTATTTACAGAAAATCCATACCACGGCTGCTGATATTCATAGCATCCGTCATCTCCGACCGGAGCATACATGAACTGATATTCAAACGGCTCTGCGCTGAATGCCTCCGACTTGGATTCGCGCTTTTTCATACCGCTGACACTCTCTGCCGAGCATACCCAGAACGGCACCTTACCCTCGAAGAATGTAAGGATCGCGCCGTCATAGTTATCCTCCGGATAGGTGTCATTCACCGCCGGATCGGTATAGCCTTTCTCGACGATCTCATTCATACGCTCAAAGACCGGACGGAGTTTGTCCACATTCGCTGCATTTCCATCGTTGAGCTCTGCAGCCAGTTCAATGTCATGACCGATCATGTTATAAGTCATATTCGCCATCAGTTCTGCGTAGACATGCTGGGAAGAGCCCTGGATCGGTGTGTAACCCTTTTCCTTCAATGCCTCACAGACTTCCTCGAACTGTGCATAATTCTCAGGTATTTTCAAACCTTCCTTTTCCAGCAATGTTTTATTTACCACGATGCCGTAAGTGTTCATAGCCAGCGGTACGCGCCGCAGCTCTCCGTCCACCTTACAGTCTTCGATCAGCTCATCCCTGACCGCGCTCAAATCAATATCTTCCTGTGACAGATCCAGACAGTAATCGCCGACCGACTGATCGCCCCAGTCATCATAACGAACATTGCCCTCATCCGTCATAAAGATATCATTACTGGTATTGTTCTGCAGATATTCACGCAGCATCGTTCCGTTATTCTGCTCATAGGTAAGCGTCACATTCGGATAATACTCATTAAAATTGTTGATGACCTGATCCAGCGCCTCAAAATTACCCATAAAACCGGATACGTTCAGCGATACTTCTGCTTCCGTGTCCAAAGAAGGCGCAAATCCTGTTTCCCCGCTGCCCAGTTGTCCGTTTGTACTGCTTGAGCCGCAGCCTGTCAGACTGCCCGCCAGCATAGCTGCCACCGCACACCATGCAACAGCTTGTTTCATTCCTGATCTACTCATTTTCATACTCACCTTTCTCTTTGGTCTGTTTTATTTGTTTATTTTTAATGTCTTTTAATACATCCAACACTTTTCTGATATCGATCGGTTTCGGGATATGTCCGTTCATTCCGGCATCCATACATGCCTGCTGATCCTCTGCAAATGCGTCTGCCGTCATCGCGTAGATGGGAATATCACTGATTCCATCCAAACCGCTGTGTCTGATCCGGCGCGCCGCTTCCCTGCCGTTCATGACCGGCATCTGTATATCCATCAGAACCAGGTCATATGTGCCGGGCGATGCTGCCGTCAGCATATCTACACACTTCTGACCATTCTCGGCACGATCACAGCTCAGACCATATTCGTCCATGAACGCCTGTATGATCTCCCAGTTCAGATCGTTATCCTCAGCGATCAGCACATGCATGCCACGCAGCAGTTCTTCCGGCTGCCTTTCAGATTCCGGCTGTATCTGTACCTGTCCCGGATCGACTGACTGATACTCCTCATGTACCGCCACCTCCAGATCGACCGCTACGGTAAATGTCGTTCCCTCACCCAGCTTACTCTCACACGTGATCGTTCCGCCCATCAGATCAACCATCTGTCTGGCGATCGCCAGACCTAGTCCGGAGCCCTGTATCTTATCGATACGGCTGTCACGCTCTCTCGAAAAAGAATCATACATATCCTTCTGGAACTCCTCTGACATGCCGATTCCGTTATCAGCGACCACTCCGATCAGCCTGACACGGTCGTGTCTGCCATCGAGCCATTCCTCTCTCAGATCCAGCGTCACAGTTCCACCCGGATTCGTATATTTGACCGCATTTGTGAGCAGATTGATATAGATCTGGTTGAGACGAAGCTCATCTGCGATCAGATACTTACGATACATATCCTGTGTGTGTACCGTGAATTCTAACTGTTTATTGTCAGCCTGCGCCCGAACGATATACGTCAGATTATTTAAGAGCTTATCTATATTGACTGTCGTCGGATTCAATGCCATATTGCCGCTCTCGACCTTGGAGATATCTAAGATATCATTGATCAGCGTCAGCAGGTGTTCACTCGACAATGACACCTTTTCCAGACAGTTTTCCACATAATCCGGATCATCCATATGCATTCTGGCCAGATTGGTCATTCCGATCACCGCGTTCATCGGCGTACGGATATCATGTGACATGGAGGATAAAAATCTGGTTTTGGCACGGCTGGCTTCCTCCGCCTCCGCCGCCGTCTCCCGCAGCCTGCGGTTGATTCGAAGGACATGTGTGCCGTCGACCAGCACCAATGCCGCAAATACTACACACAGCAGTATGACATTGATCCAGTTCGAGTCATGCTGCGCGAGTGCGTCCACCGGAATATATCCTATGATATCAATCCCGCAATCCTGATCGAACGCAGAATAATACCAATAGCAGTCCTGTCCCTTAGAGTCCTTGTATTCCAAAAGTCCCTGATCCGTGGATTCCAGTCTCTCAGCCAGTTCATCCTTCCGGTTATAATCATCTTCAAAATTATAGCCTCTGATAAATTCCGGAAATGACAGGGATTTCATCGATTTTGACTGTATGACATAATCACCGCTCTGCGTGATCATACCGATCTCTGTGGACAGATACTCCGTCGGAAATACCCAGATACTGCGCATGCTATCAACCGGTATCACGCGAAGCAGCAGATAATCCTTATCTTTACCGTCACCCGTCCGCAGTGTGACCTTCGTTCCGACACTGATGACACCCATCTGCATTTCACGAACCGCATACTTTCCGAGAACTGTCATTCCGCCGGATCTGTCCTGAAACATACGCTTCATATTCTTAATAAAGATCTGATCCGTCGGATTCCCCTGATTCTTGAAAAAACGGTAGCAGTTTACCTCATTGCTGCCGTCCTTTTCATAAGACGAATAAGCATACATCGTATCCATATCAACAATGTGGGCATAGCGGTCATCCCGGCTGTTTGTATCCCGGATATACTGCAATGCCTCATGCATGGTCATATGTTCTTTTTCAATGTACTGCGCCCAGTCCCTGACATAGCCGCGCTCGGTCTCCAGATAATTCTCGGAAATGCGTTTCATGGATTCCACCGCACTGCAGAACGAATCGATCTCCATCTGGGACTGTTCTTTTTTTATGTAATTTGAATACGTGAGCGTGGATACGACTGCAAGCGCGATCAACAGCAGATTGATCGCAACCAATACACTCCTGCTCGCATACCCACGCTTTTTGCCCCGTATATTTCTCATATATGTTCCTTTTACATGCCGTCACCCGACGCTACAATGCCTCCACAAGAAGACCTGTGCGGTATGCACGCAGCAGTGACTCCAATGCCTGTATTTCTTCTTTGATCTGTGCTCCCCGATCGGTATCGGCTACGGTCAGCCGTCTGCCGTTTGCCGACACGACCGCATTATGGGAGTGTATATCCGTGCCGTTGACGACCGCACTCTCTACCGATTCAAACGGCTCATGCGCCGCCAGAAACAGCCCATACGAATCGTAGATCAGCGTATAGCCTGCAATTCCCGTCTTGGAACGGTACGCACGGGAAAAACCGCCATCGATGATGAGCAGCTTGCCGTTACACTTCATCGGTGACTCTCCGATCGTCGTCTCGACCGGGATATGTCCGTTGATAATATGTGCATCCGCATCATCCAGCCCGAATTCATGCAGGATCTTTGTCACAATCTCCTCATGCTCCACCAGCCGGTAATACGGATTTTTCTTTTCTATATGCGTCTTTTTATCAGCGACAAAATAGCGCTCGAACGTCGTCATTTTCTCTTTTCCGAACACCGGAGAATTCTTATTCTCCCAGATGAACCAGAAAATATCCTGTCCCTGTTTCTTTTCGGTCGGGTCAATGGAATAATACCCCAGTCTCACGTAGTGCTCCAGCACATCATAGAGCTGTCTGCCTGCATAGGCGTGCCCGAATAATTCCACCTTTTTGAAGCTGCCATCCTCGTTGAGCGGAACACAGCCGTGATAGAGCAGATTGCCGTTATACACCTTATACAGACTACCCTTATTCAACAAAAACCGCACATGTTTTTGCAGCTTTTCACAATTTGCAAATGCTGTCGTCAGACGCGCGACGACCTCCTGCTCCTCTGCGGACAACTCATACGGATGCTCGGGATCGATCGTCGGAAAATGCGTATCCCGCAGAGGATACGTCGTCCCTTCGATCTCAACCGTTCCGCGTGCAAGATCCATCCGGTGCAGCAGTCTGCGCTCCTCCATGTCAAACTCCGGATGTTCCTCGATCAGTTTTCCCTCCAGCTTGAACTGGATGACGGCGATCGCCTTGTGCATCTTTTCGTCCAACTGCGCATCCTTGACATTATACTGATCCTCATCATATTCTACCTTGAATGCCTCACACGGATCATCATGATAAGTCATCATCGCAAACCGCGCGAGCGGCACCAGATTGATGCCGTAGCCATCCTCTAAGATATCCAGATTGCCGTATTTTGCGGAAATGCGCAGCACATTTGCAATGCATGCCTGATTACCCGCGGCAGCACCCATCCACAACACATCATGATTTCCCCACTGGATATCCACCGAATGATATTCCATCAGTGTATCCATGATCAGGTGCGGATACGGTCCGCGGTCAAAAATATCACCTACCACATGCAGATGATCGACTACCAGCCGCCGGATCAGATTGCACAGCGCAATGATCAGCTCCGGCGCACGTCCCGTCTCGATCACGGAATTGATGATCTCGTTATAGTAATCCTCCTGATCCGACTGATCGGGGCGGCCGGTCAGAAGTTCCTCGATCACATAGGAGAAATCCTTCGGCAGCGCCTTGCGCACCTTGGAACGCGTATATTTGGAAGAAGCATTTTTGCAGATCGGAATCAACCGGTACATCGTCACCCGATACCAGTCTTCCATATTCTCCTCATGCCGCATGACCTCCTCCAGCTTAAGCTCCGGATAATAGATCAATGCCGCTATATTTTTCTTTTCCGCCTTGCCAAAGGTCGTACCGAATTCCTGCTCGATCTTGCGCTTGACGGCTCCGGAACCGTTTCGCATGATATGCTGAAACTGTTCGTATTCTCCGTGCACATCTGTGATAAAATGCTCGGTTCCTTTCGGCAGACTGAGGATCGCACGCAGATTGATGATCTCCGTCGCTGCGGATGCGATCGTCGGATATTGTCTTGCCAGACTTTTGAGGTAACGCAGTTCTGTCTCTCCCATGTTTTAAATTCTCCTATATAAAATTTCCTATCACGCAACAAATAGCAGAAGCCTAGGCTCCTGCTATTACATCCTGCATATTATAAAGTCCGGCAGTCTTTCCATTCAGATACTTTGCCGCCTCTATCGCGCCCTTGCCAAATACGGCACGGGAGTACGCGGTATGCTTGAATTCGACCACCTCATCAGTTCCCGCAAAGATCACCTCGTGTTCGCCCACGATCGTACCTCCGCGCACTGCTGATATACCGAGCTCCTTCGCATCCCGTTTCTGTCTGCGTCCGCTGCGGTCATAGACATATTCATACTGTCCGTCCATCGCCTCGTTCATGGCATCTGCCAGTGCGATCGCTGTTCCGCTCGGCGCATCCAGCTTCTGGTTATGATGCTTTTCAACGATCTCTACATCAAAGCCTGCCGGAGCGAAGACCTTCACTGCCTTTTGGAGCAGATCCATCAGCGTATTGATACCGAGTGACATATTCGCTGATTTGAGTACCGCTACCCGGGCACTCGCCTCTTTTACTTTTTCCAACTGTTCCTCTGATAATCCGGTGGAACAGAGCACAACGGGAACCTGCTTCTCCACACACCAGTCGAGCAGACCGTCAACTGCTGCCGCATTGGAAAAATCGATCACGGCATCTGCCGCCACATCACATTGTCCGATCGTCTCAAATACCGGAAAATCATTTTTCTGTTCCGTATGGGTATCTACACCTGCGACGATCCGGATATCGGGATCGTTCGCACACAGTCCTGCGATCATCTGTCCCATCCGGCCGTTGCAGCCATGCATGATTACATTTGTCATTTTCTACCTCTTATTTTTTCTGTCTCTTTATTCTACTACTTTTAAACCGTAGTCCTTCATTACCTGAATCAGTTTTGCAGCATTCTCCTCGCCCATCTCGGTCAGCGGTGAACGGAGGGAACCGACACCAAATCCCATTGCGTTCAATGCACGCTTGACAGGGATCGGATTGACCTCTGAGAACAATGCATCTACGAGTGCACGACCCTTCAACTGGATCTCGGCTGCTTTCTTGAAATCACCGTCCAGTGCATACATACACATATCATGCACATCCTTCGGTGCCACGTTTGACCATACAGAAATCACGCCGACTGCTCCGATCGACATGAGCGGTACGACCAGTCCGTCTTCTCCGGAATACATATCTACCTTGCCGTCACACAGATCCATCGTCGTCACTGCCTGTGAGACATTGCCGGTCGCTTCTTTCAGTCCGACGATATTGTCATATTTCTTTACCAGTGTTGCCGCTGTCTGCGGTAAAATATTGCATCCGGTACGGCTCGGCACGTTATACATGATGATCGGCAGCTTGGTAGACTCTGCGATCTGTCCGTAGTGGCTGATCAGTCCTGCCTGTGTTGCCTTGTTATAATAGGGTGTCACTACCAGTGCTCCCTCACAGCCTGCCTCATAAGCATCGTTGGTCAGCTGGATCGCTGTCTTGGTACAGTTCGAGCCCGTTCCTGCCACAACCGGAATCCGATGCTTCGTCATCTGTACAGCCGCGCGGATCACGTCCGCATGCTCCTCCATCGTAAGTGTAGAGCTCTCACCTGTCGTTCCTGTGATCACAATGCAGTCTGTTCCGTTGTCTATCTGAAACTGAATCATCTCGTCCAGCTTGTCGTAATTTACCTCAAGATTTTCCTTCATGGGTGTGATGATCGCCACACCGGCACCTTTGAAAATTGCCATCTTCGTATGTTCCTCCTGCCTGTGTATAATTTTCTTACTATACTATATTAGAATTTTTCCAAAATGTAAAGTGCCCTCTGGCTTGCAGGGGCACTTTTTTTATTTTTCTGATTTAATTTTGTAGATTTCGTCCGCGTATTCACGGATCGATGCATCCATATTGCGTCCCGTCAGGATCAGATCCATTCCTCCCGACCGCGACTTCAAGAGATTTTCCAGTTCCTCATTCTCTAAAAGTCCTGCATCCACCAGTCCGAGTACCTCATCGAGGATCAGCAGGTCGCATTCTCCGGTGAGCAGCACCTTCCGGGCAAAATTGACGCCGTTTTTGATATTGAGCGAAGCTTCCTTTTTTTCCTCCGCGGACAGATCCTCATAGCAGGCATCTGTCTTCTCAAACTGGAATACCTTGATCTCCGGTTCCAGCTTTTTCATAAACTGTGCCTCTTCTTCCATCCGTCCTTTCAGATAATGGATAATGAACACGCTCTTGCCTTCACTGGCAGCCTGAAGCGCACGTCCCATCGCCGCCGTAGATTTTCCGTGTCCTTCTCCGTAAAATATTCGTACAATTCCTGTAGCCATTTTCGTTGCCTCCCTGTCTGTGCGATCTGATCCCATTGACCGGACCGCAGTCCACAAATCCCACAAAGGATAGCACATTTTCCTGAAATTGTCAAAAACACACCGTTTCTAGTCTTCCAAACAATCGATTTTGCTGACGGATACCTCATAAGCAATGCGCTTTTCCGTCTCAAATTCATTGAGTTTTTTCACATACTCGCGGCTCTGGATCCGTCCCCAGATCTGCACATGCTCACCGACTGCAAAGCCCGCGGCGTATCTCGCATTTCTTCCCCAGCAGATGCTCGGTATGTAGTCTGATTTTCCGTAAGAGCGGTTGACGGCGATGAGCAGATCCGCGATCTCCCTGCCAAGCGGTGTTTTCCGGTAGATCGGCTCCTTGCAGATATAGCCGTCTAAAAAGATCTGGTTGCTCTTGACATCCTCTCCCGGTTCTCCCGTAAATTCGATCTCTCTCGCAAACACAGACAATACCAGACGGTTTTTCTTCTCTTCGTGACGGTTATACGAACGGAACTGTCCGGCGACGCTGATATACTGTCCCTCGTAGTTTTCCGTCACATCGATCAGGCGCTCCGATACCATTACCGGTATGTAATCTGCATAGTTGCTCAGCCGGTTGACCGCTACCTCCACCATGTAGAACCC
>JBNMHW010000101.1:0-10418 GCA_050872965.1 bacterium
AGTGCGAGCGATGCGATACCATTTCTCATGTCATAACTGGAAGCTGCAGGCTATGTGTGCGAGGGAACCGAAGGACACATCGAGCCCAAGCTGAAGAGACAGCGAGACACCGCTGGACAACCGGAGCAATCTGATTGGGATACTGCTGTGAGCATAGCCACAAGCCCGGTTTAAAAATAGTTTCGCAATCACCTATATATCATACATAGCAAAAAAAGTCCCAGAATCCGAAGACTCTGGGACGAAATAACTCCGCGGTACCACCCGTATTCCCGTCCGGATCAACAGCATCTGAATATGCCTCCGTAAACGGGCTCTCATATGCACGTAACGTGTGCTGCGTCACAGACTACCGGATCCATTTGACGAGATCCACAAGTTCACCTGTGCTGCTCCGGCGTGAAATTTCACCATGCATATCGGTTCTGTAAAGAAGCTCTCAGCCATCAGCTTCTTCTCTCTGTCAGTCATATATGCGGCTACTTTGCGCCATCTATGCATTTACCATCTAGTATTTTATCACTATGCTTTCCTATCTTAGCACAGCAATTCTAAAACTGCAAGTTCATTTTACAATACAGAATGAAAAAAGCCCACTCACGACAGATAACGTTTCATGATCTCATACAATGCCGTGACCTCGATCGGCTTGGAGGTATGCTCATTCATACCCGATTCGTAGGCGGTCTGCCGATCCTCCTCAAATGCATTTGCGGTCATCGCTACGATCGGCAATGTGGCCGCATCCGCACGATCCATTCTGCGGATCCAGCGCGTCGCCTCATAGCCATCCATCACAGGCATCTGTATGTCCATAAATATCATATCATAATACCCCGGCTCAGACATCTGCACCTTGTCCACGGCGATCTGACCGTTTTCCGCCACTTCGACCTCGACACCGGTTTGTTCGAGTATCTCCTGTGCGATCTCGGTATTCAGCTCATTATCCTCTACCAGTAAGACACGCTTATCGGTAAAGACAACTTCTTCACTCTCGCCTGTCTTTGCATCTTCCGACTCGACCTCACCGGAAAGTATCTCATACAGATCCGACAGGAAGATCGGTTTCGCACAGAACGCAGTCACGCCCGCCGCGCGCGCCTCCTCCTCGATATCCGACCAGTCGTATGCCGTCAGTATGATGATCGGTGTCTCATTGCCGATCTCTGCGCGGATCCTGCGCACGACTTCCACACCGTTCATATCGGGCATCAGCCAGTCAATGATGAATGCTTTGTACGGTTTGCCATCCTCATAGGCGAATTTGGCCTTGTAAGTCGCCTCCACACCGGACATCGTCCATTCCGCGGACATACCGATCGATTCGAGCATCCGCGATACGCTCACACAGGTATCCATGCTGTCATCCGCTACCAGTGCACGCAGACCGACCAGATCCCGGATCACCTTGACACGCTGCGGATTGCTGCCCAGCCGGAATGCCAGCGATGCCGTGATCTCCGTTCCGACTCCTTTCTCACTCTTGACGGATATCGTGCCACCCATCATGTCTATGATATACTTCGTGATGGACATGCCAAGACCGGTTCCCGGAATTCCGCTCACCGTCGTATTTTCTTCCCGCGTGAACGGCTCAAACATATGCTCCGCGAACTCCGGTGACATGCCGATACCGTTATCCTTGACGACAAAATCAAAATACGCCTGTCCATCCGGTGCCCCTGGCTTTTGGATGATACGGATACCGACGGTTCCGCCAGGTCTGGTGAATTTGATCGCATTGCTCATACAGTTGAGCAGTACCTGATTCAGACGCAGCTTATCACAGATGATATTCTCGTCCACCACATCTACCGTGTCGATAAAGAAATCCAGCCGCTTGGCTCTGACATCCGACTGTAAGATATTTCTCAGATCGTGCATGATCGTCGGCAGATGGCACTCGTTTTCCTCGATCTTCACCTGTCCGCTCTCGATCCGGCTCATATCGAGCATGTCATTGATCAGGCTGAGCAGATGGTTGCTCGAGGTCATGATCTTGCCGAGATAATCACGTACCTGCTCTTTATTATCGATATGCGTCACCGCCAGTGACGTAAAACCGATGATCGCATTCATCGGTGTACGGATGTCATGTGACATATTGTTCAGGAAATTCGTCTTCGCCTTATTCGCATGCTGGGCGACCTCTAAGGCATCCGTCAGCTCCTGCTTGTGCCGTTTGGCCTCGATCGCCTGTAATTTCAGATTTTTGGAACGATAAACGAATACAGCGACCACCAGTGCAAACAAAAGCACTGCAAATGCGATCGCGAGCGATATATGACCTGCGATCCAGTCTGTCACCGAATATTTGTATACCGCATCCGCATATTTATAAGACGCATTCAGCGCATAATCATGATCCAGAAGTCCCAGACCGTAATTGACCATCCCCAGCAGCACCGAATTTCCCGCCAGCACAGCAAAGCAGCGGTCATCGGAACGCGGCAGCTGCCTCGTCAGCATCTCCTTATAATCACTGTTGCGCAACAGCATATTGGTACGGAGTGCATTGAGGATCGTGGAGCCTGCCACACCATCTGCCACTGCCTGCAGACACTGGTCGATCGATGAACAGGAGATGATCTGTGCATCCGGATACACGGTGATGGCATAGTAGTATTGCATCATATTATTTTCATTGACTGCGATCGTACGCACCGTATCGTCATCATAATTGCCTGTAAATACCAGATTCATGGTGGATGAGATCACCGATGTAGAGAGCATGATCCCATTTTGCTCCGCATACCACAGTGCACCGCTCGCCGGAAATATAATATCCGTCTGACCGCTCTTTAAGCCTTCGATCATCTTCTGATAGTCCCGGTAACCGGTATAACGCACCTCGATCTGATCAGCCACACCCAGTCTCTGCAGGATCTGTGTCATCACATCCCGCATAATGCCGGTCGCTTCATGTTCCGCATCTGTTCCGCTGTAAGGAAGATAATCCTCCATATAGCCGACCCGCAGCACCGGATGTGTCTCCAGCCATTTTGTCTCTGCCGCAGTCAGTGAACGATGCTGCTTCTGCGTCAGACCGTATTTATCATTCAGCTCCTGATAATAATCCGGCTGATAGGTATCGATCCGGGTCTGCGCATAGCTTAGCTCTTCCTTCAGATCCGGCCGGTTCTTCACCGTGCAGAAATAATAGATGCCGCGCGCATCCTTACCCATCGCAATATCGGAATAATCCATCTGCTCTGCCAGATCTGCCCGATAGGTCACACCCGGCATCAGATCGATCTCACCTTCCTCCATCTGCTCTAACAGTTCCTCATAGGAACCGTAAACATACACATATTTCCAACCGGTATAGGAGGCGATCTTCTGCATATATTCATAGCCGTATCCGGTCTTTACCGCTCCATCGGAAGCGCCCTCCAGAAAACCGGCAGACTCATAATAACCGACCCGCACAGTCTTCTGCTCCTCGGCTGACACCGTGACCGGCCGCAGGAACATGCCAAGCATGCAGACGACCATCATCCACAGCAGCATACACCTTCTTCGACTTTGTAAACATACGCCTTTTGCCATCTCCACACCCATTTTACCTTATTGTTTGCCCAGATACTGCGCTAACACCTGCTCCAACTGTCCCAGATCAATCGGTTTGGACAGATGTGCATTCATTCCGCTCGCCAGTGACCGTCTGACATCTTCATCAAACGCATTGGCACTCATCGCGATGATCGGCAGTGTCTTTACATCCTCACGCTCCAGCCTCCGGATCGCCTGCGCTGCATCCAGACCGTTCATTACCGGCATCATGATATCCATAAATACCATATCATAAGTACCCGGCGGTTCTGCCTCGATCCGCTCCAGCGCCTCTTTTCCATCATAGGCTTCTTCTATCAGTATACCATATTCTTCCAGTATCGTGTGAAGAATTTCCATATTGAGTGCATTATCTTCAACCGCCAGTACACGTCTGCCTTCATAGGATGCAGGTTCCAGCGTTTTCGCAGTCTCACAGGTGACCTCCTGCAGCGGCTTCAGCCGGACGGTAAAGCTGAACGTACTGCCCTTACCGTACTCGCTGTCCAGCTCGATCTGTGAATCCATCATATGTACGAGCCTGCTGCAGATCGCGAGTCCAAGCCCTGTTCCCTGCGTTCTGGCATTTTCCGAATCATCCGCCTGTTCAAAGCGCTGGAAGATCACCTTCTGCTTATCTTCACGGATGCCGATTCCATCATCCTGAACCGCAAAATAGACTTCTGAGGTTTCCTCATCCACACAGGTTTCCGTTGCGATCAGACAGACATGTCCACCCGGATTGGAATACTTGATCGCATTGCTGAGCAGGTTCACCAGTACCTGTTTCATCCGCAGCTCATCACATAAGAACCAGTCATGCGTCAGCCGGATCTGCTGCGTATAGGTAATATCCCGCTCCGCGATCCGTGACTCCTGCAATGTCTCCAGACTGTTCAACAGCTTCATCAGATTGCATTCTCCATAGACCAGACGCATCTTACCGCTCTCGATCTTCGACATATCCAGAATGTCATTCAACAGGCCGAGCAGATAATTGGAAGAGCTCTCGATCTTTCGCAGGCAGTCTACCCTGCGCTCTGCGCTCTGACCCTCCTTCAGCGCAATCTCCGTCATGCCGATGATGCCATTCATCGGAGTCCGGATCTCATGTGACATACGGGCAAGGAAGTCTGACTTTGCCTGTGCTGACAGGTCATGCTGCTGTAAATTGATCTTATTCTGAATGAGCATGGCGATCTCGTCAAATGTCTTTTTCACCGGTTCATCTGCCAGACATTCCGCCGTCACGCCAAACATCAGGATGCTTCCTGAATACTGTCCGTTATCACGCATATGGAATACCAGTCCATCATGTTCCCCGATAAATGCCGCTATCGTAGGATCCGCCCGAAGTTCATCCGTAATCGGCAGTATCTCCTGCATCTTCTTCGACTCAATATAATTCTGGTACTCCGAACCGGTGCAGTGCACCATCTCATCTGCATCAAACTGCCCTCTGAGCCACTGATACTGACAGACATTGACCAGATATTCGCGGTTGAACCGGGTAATGACCAAGTTGGTGATCTGGTATTTTTCACGCAGCTTCAAAGCCAGCATATCCAGAACGACAGTGATCTCTTTTCCCTTTTCAAACAAATTGATCGCCAATGACGACAGGCTCATCTGTTTGATCTTCTCATAAAACTCGATCTTGCCAAACTCGAAATCCACCGGCTCCATCTGTGCGGTTTCCGGCAGTTCCTCATAGACAGTCAGTGTCCGTTTGCTGCACTTTGACTTTCTCAGAGCCAGCTTCACTCGCCGGATGCCCTCCGTGATGTCTTCCGTCCCCGACATGTGTGCCATACCGCAGCGAAACTCCGGCAGCAGATAATTGTCATGTATCAGGCCGCCAAACTGTCTCGCCGACTCCTGAATCATACAGCGTGCATCATCGACCGGTAATTGCGGCAGCCAGATCAGCAGCTGGTCTGCGCCTGCCCGGATACATACTGTATTTTTGACCGCCCGGTTCGCACACTGGCGCACCAGAATATTAGAAAGCTGTTCAACCAGCAGATCACCGAAGATCAGTCCATACTGTTCGTCAATACGTGTGAAGGCAACGATATCCACGAGCAGCAGCATACCATCCGGATCCTTCTCCCGTACTGTCTGTACCGCATCCAGACCATAGGTCAGACGGTAAAAAGCGGTCGTAGAATCATAGATCTGCTTGTTGCGCTGCTCCTCCTCCAACAGTTTTCGATGATGAATATTGTGAACACATCCGACGATCCGGCTGTTCTCGCCGTTCTCATCCTGCATCACCGTACCGTACAGATTCACCCACAGATACTCTTCCTCCGGGGATCTGCGCAGTCTGAAATCGATATTGATCATTCCGATCTCCAGCTTTGCGATCCGGAATACCTTCTGCTGATCCAGCGGATGAATACACTCCACATTGTGTACATACTGCGGATATTTTGCGCAGTCCCAACTGCCGTCCGAGCCGTTGCTGTTGACCAGTTCGAGCATCCGCTCATCTCTGCGATAGGTGAAAAACAAATCTCTGGAACTCTCCACCGCAATCCGGTAGCGCTCCTTCTCTTCGAGCATCCGCTCCTCAATCCGTGTCTGCGTATCCGTCAGCGTCTCGATCACATCATGCAGCTCATTCAACTCAATAATGTTGGAGGTTCCAAAGCTGTGAATGCCGTCCACGCCGCCCCGCACACTCTCCACCAGCCGATAGACGGGTTTTGTCACATAACGGATGAGCAGGACGACCAATGCCGCCGCCAACACGACGCTGCAGAGGATCGCTATGATCATTCTGCGATAGACAGCCTCGCCCATGCCATAGATCGATTCCTCTGTCACAAACCCACAGATCGACCAGTCATGATCCGCATACGGAACATTATTTCCGTACAGGTTCAGCGATTTTTGAATACAATAGATCTTCTGCTTGCCGACCTTCGCACCGTCAACCAGATACAGATCCTCATCCTCCTGTCGGTGCAGCGTGAGTGTATCCTTATCGCGTGTCACATTCTCATAGAGCATGCCCTTTCCGAGTATCGCATCACAGGTGCCATCCTCATTACCGACCGTCAGCGCATATCCGGCATTCATGGAACGATCCAGATCGCTCACAGGAAAATAACTGCTAATATATGTCGTCGACACCTCGATGCCTGCGATGCCATACACCACATTCTCATAGACTAACGGAATCGAATAGGTGAGCATTTTGTGATCGTCGATATAGCTGTCCTCCAGAACAAACGGCCGTGCCCAGTAGCCGAGATTCTCCGGTTTCGTCTCCAGATGATTCTTCGCTGCCTGATACGGCTGATAATAAAAATCATCTGCTGCGCGCGTACCTTTTCCTTCCAGTGAAAAGTCTGTAGACCAGCTATTATCCAGCGGAATGTCCAGCGCATATGCCAGTTGCTTATCTCCGCGCTCCATCAACAGATCCGCATACGCTGTAGATATTTTCTGAGGATCCGAATCACGCACAAAAAAGCCCTGATAAGATGCCGGTTCATCTATCGGACTGTCATTCGCCAGAATCAAAAACACTCCACCGGTCGTGTTGTACTGCAATGCAGTCACCAGCTCATCAAAAGTGTTTTCCAGATATTCTTTCTGTGCATCGCGATCCGCGAGGAACTGCCCGATGTCGATTCCACGCTGGGCCAGTGTAAGCCCAAGCTGTGCATAGAGCGCATTGCTCTCTTTGTAGATCGACCGCCAGTTCTCGATCATATCGTTTTCCAGAACCACCTGCCGGTTCTCCACGGTATGATTATCCATGCGGATCACATTATTTTCCATATTTGTCTTGACACCGCTGAGAATCAACGTGAGAAACAGGATGATTCCCTGCAGCAATACGATTCCCATGACCGGTGTCAGAAAAATTGTCAGTAATGTTCTCTTTTTCTTCATCATGATTGCCCTATACTCTGCTGTAATGCGTCACAAAATGATTCGTACCACTGTTCAAACACATCATCAGTAAGATAAGGTGCCACTGCCTCTGTTCTGCTGCTTCCGCCGGCGACTGCTGCGTCGATCGCCGCAAGATCCTCACTCAGCCGGTCGCTGAGATGGTGATCCAGTACCGAACGCGCCTGATAGCTCTGATCAAAGTTTTTCGCAGTGTAGAACTTGGTATCCGCAAAATCATCCATGACCGTTTTCAGACAGGTATATGTCTTTTCGTTCATCTCGATATTATTGTCTTTGGCTACCTGTTCTACCGCCTCGATATTATTCGCATCCTTTTGTACCGGCAAGTATGCGGAATCGCATACAAAACGCAGATTCTGCTCCTTTTTCGTAAACCATTTCAGGAATACACAGGCCGCATACTCGTGCTGCTCATCCGATCTGGTGACGGTCATGCCCGCGCCCTGCTGCACCTTGATATTCTCTCCGCCTTCCATGATCGGCGCTTCCCGCTCGATAAAATCAATATCATAGCTCTCGTCACCGTTCTCTACGCGATCCGGGAAATAGAAAACCGAAGATGTAGATCCGGTATATGCCAGAATATCACCTGTCTTTACATCATCAGAGCGGAATTTTCCGTATGATGCAAAGTATCCTTCTACCGACGGCACATAATAATTATCCCACAGTCTGCGGATCAGCTCTTTGTCTGTATTTAAGGTCACCTTGCCATCCTGTACCTCAAACAGCTCCGCACCCATCTGACGCATGCCGATGATAAAATAATTGGACATGGAATCCCTTCCGTAAAATGCCTTTCCGTCATCCGGGATATCGGGAGTCTGTGCATCCGTCCACTCATAATAACGTTTTGCGACATCGACAACACCCTCGATCGTATCCAGTTCATCCAAACTCGACCCGGTCGCCTCTGCAAACGGCTCCCAGTCAGTCTTATTGAGCATCATGATCTCCGTGGACTTTGCTACCGGAAGCAGATACAGGGCACCGTCATCTTTAAAGTACCCCTCCTGAATATAGGAATCCACATATTCCGATAATTCTTCCTCGGAAAAATATTTCGTCAGATCAACGAGTTTATCCTCTTTTTGCACCATGCCGGCGGTATCCGCATAGGAAGAAAAAATATCCGGCAGCGTCTCCGCTCCCACTTCTCCCGCAAGCGAACTCGTGATGTCCTGCTCCAGTTCTGACACCGAACCGTGGCTGTATTCCTCCACGTAGATGCCCTGTTCCTGTCCGACTGTCGCATTAAATTCCTCGATCAGCGTATCAAATGTCGACTGCTGTGCACCGTTATAATAATGCCATACCGTCAGTGAAACCGGATGATCCGGATCAAGCTTTACCTGTTCCTTGGATCCACAGCCCATAGTGACTACCGTCATCAGACCTAAGATCCCAAGCAATACGATGTTTTTCTTTCTCATTTGTTTGCCTTTCTCATTTATGTGTCGCGTATTTATGTATCTGTTCACAGACCTTGTCAAAATCGAGTGGTTTCGCAAGATGCGCATTCATTCCTGCCGCATGGCTGCTCTCAACATCATCCGAAAATGCATTTGCAGACATCGCAATGATCGGCACCGAACCCGCATCCGCACGGGACAGGGCACGTATCTTCTTCGTCGCTTCGAGTCCATTCATCACCGGCATCATAATATCCATCAAAATACAGGTAAATGTTCCCGGCTTCGATTCGGCAAACAGTTTCACCGCCTGCCATCCATCCGATGCTTTCTCGATCGTCGCGCCCTTCTCCGTCAGCATATATTCCGCAATCTCCATATTCAGCTCATTGTCTTCAACGACCAGAATATGCTCTCCGGCCAGAGAATCCGTGTCGGTCTCTTCCATCTGTGTATCATCGACATACTGCTCATCTATGCGGAACCGCAGACGGATCGTGAATGTCGTTCCTTTTCCGAGCTCGCTGACGAACTCGATCGATCCACCCATACAGTCTACGAGTTTTCGCGCGATCGACAGCCCCAGTCCCGTGCCGGAGTATACCGTGCGCGCATGATCGTGCTCCTGTGAAAATGTATCATAGGCATGCTTTTGGAATTCCGGACTCATGCCGATTCCGGTATCCGCACACACGAACTCATAGGCAACATAACGGTCATCCACTGATAGTTCTCTGACACTTACCGTCACTGTTCCATTCTCTTTATTATATTTGATCGCATTCGACAGTATATTCATCAGGATCTGACGCACATGCAGCGGACTGCCGATCAGATGCCAGTGTGTACCTTCCGGTTCCGTTTTGTATACAGTCAGATGGCGGCTCGCCGCCTGCGTCTCCACAACGTTCATCATATCATGAAGCTGTTCACGCAGATCAAACGGTTCCTCCGCCAGCCGGATCTCACCGGATTCCAGCTTGCTCATATCCAGCACGTCATTGACGAGATCCAAGAGGAAATCTGCCGCCTGTGAGATCTTGCAAAAACAGTCCTTCATCCGCGCTTCGTCCGAGGCAGCGCGTCCTCCGATATCCGCCATACCGCGGATACCGTTGATCGGTGTGCGTATATCATGGCTCATACGACGCAGGAAATCAGTCTTTGCTGCATTCGCACGCTCTGCTTCCTGCGTGGTGAGACGCAGCTTCTCCTGATATTCCATCTCGGTACGCTTCTGCTCGGATACATTACGAAATACGATCAGAACCGAATATTTCTTGCCGCTATGACCCGGATCCTGCGGAATAATTAGTGACTGATACCACCGGTTATTCACATCCTCAAATGAGAATCCGAGAAAATCTCTTCCTTCGAGTCTCTCCCTGATCGTTGTCCAGTCCGTAAATTCCCGGAAAGCCTGACGATGATCCGGATGCACCAGATGCTCTCTGATCTTACTAATCGCGACATCTGCACGCGGCTCGTCGTCCAGCAACTGATGCATCACCTCAGGTG
>JBNMHW010000102.1:0-10310 GCA_050872965.1 bacterium
GACCTCTTCGGTGAGCAGGCAGTTCTTTGCGGTGGTGTATGTGCATTGATGCAGGCTGGTTTCGAGACCTTATGCGAGGCTGGATATGATCCGAGAAATGCATACTTCGAGTGCATCCATGAGATGAAGCTGATCGTAGACCTGATCTACCAGTCAGGATTCGCAGGAATGAGATATTCTATCTCTAACACCGCTGAGTACGGTGATTATGTAACCGGACCTAAGATCGTTACAGAGGATACAAAGAAGGCTATGAAGCAGATTCTTACTGACATTCAGGATGGTTCTTTTGCAAAAGAGTTCTTATTAGATATGTCTCCTGCAGGACGTCAGGTACACTTCAAGGCTATGAGAAAGCTTGCTTCTGAGCATCCTTCAGAGAAGGTTGGTGCTGAGATTCGTAAGCTGTACAGCTGGAACAACGAGAGCGACAAGCTGATCAACAACTAATACATACAGTAAGGTGTTTTTAGTATAAAAAGTGGCGGATTTCACCTATGGGTGGAATCCGCTGTTGACGTATATTGATATATCTATTTAGGAGGCTGCTTTTATGGCAAAACTTTACAATCACAAGGTAGTAGAACCGAAGTGGCAGAAGGTATGGGATGACGAGAAGGCATTTGCTGCGACCAATGATTACAGCAAACCCAAGTATTATGCACTTGTCGAATTTCCGTATCCGTCCGGTCAGGGTCTTCATGTAGGACATCCGAGACCGTATACGGCTCTTGATATCGTAGCCCGTAAGCGCAGAATGCAGGGATACAATGTGCTGTATCCGATGGGCTGGGATGCGTTCGGACTGCCGACAGAGAATTATGCGATCAAAAATAAGATCCATCCCCGCATCGTGACAGAGAACAATGTCGCACGTTTCAAGGCACAGCTGCATTCACTCGGCTATTCCTTCGATTGGGATCGTGAGATCAATACGACAGATCCGAAATACTATAAATGGACACAGTGGATCTTTTTGAAGCTGTTCAAGGCCGGTCTGGCATACAAAAAGGAGATGCCGATCAACTGGTGTACCTCCTGCAAGGTAGGTTTGGCCAATGAGGAAGTGGTCAACGGTGTCTGTGAGCGCTGTGGTTCTGAGGTTGTCCGTAAGGTCAAGAGTGAGTGGATGTTGAAGATCACCGATTATGCGGACAAGCTGATCGACGGACTGAATGACGTGGATTATATCGAGCGTGTCAAGGTTCAGCAGAAGAACTGGATCGGTCGTTCGACCGGAGCAGAGGTCGATTTCTCCATCAAGGGAAAGGATGAGAAGCTGCGCATCTATACGACACGTTGTGATACATTGTTTGGTGTGACCTATATGGTCGTATCACCGGAGCATCCGTATCTGGATCAGTTCAAGGATGAGATCAAAAACTGGGACGAGATCGAGGCATATCGTGAGCAGGCTTCTAAAAAGTCTGATTTTGAGCGTGCAGAGCTCGCAAAGGATAAGACCGGTGTAGCGATCGATGGACTGACTGCGATCAATCCTGTCAACGGAAAAGAAGTACCGATCTGGGTATCCGATTATGTACTCATGAGCTACGGTACCGGCGCGATCATGGCAGTACCCGCACATGATGAGCGTGACTGGGAGTTCGCTAAGAAATTCGGTCTGCCGATCATTCAGGTCGTTGCGAAAAATGGCGAGGAAGTAGATGTCAATGAAGCTGCATTTACGGATGTGGCTACCGGCGTGCTGATCAATTCTGATTTCTTAAACGGACTTGAGGTTAAGGATGCCAAGGAAAAGATGATCTCATTCTTAGAGGAAAAGGGAATCGGTACTGCCAAGACGAATTACAAGCTGCGTGACTGGGTATTCTCCCGCCAGCGTTACTGGGGCGAGCCGATCCCGATCGTAGAGTGTGAAAAGTGCGGATACGTGCCGATCGATGAGAGCGAGCTGCCGCTGCTTCTGCCTGAGGTAGACAGCTATATGCCGACTGATAACGGAGAGTCACCGCTGGCAGCGATGACCGACTGGGTCAACACGACCTGTCCCTGCTGTGGCGGTCCTGCCAAGCGTGAGACAGATACCATGCCGCAGTGGGCAGGATCTTCCTGGTATTTCCTGCGATATACTGATCCGGATAATGATGAGGCACTGGCCAGCCCCGAGGCACTGAAATACTGGCTGCCTGTAGACTGGTACAACGGAGGTATGGAGCATACGACTTTACATTTGCTCTACTCTCGTTTCTGGCATAAATTCCTGTATGACCAGAAGGTTGTTCCGACACCGGAGCCTTATCAGAAGCGTACTTCTCATGGTATGATCCTCGGTGAGAACGGTGAGAAGATGAGTAAATCACGTGGCAATGTCGTCAATCCGGATGATATCGTCAACGAGTACGGCGCTGATACGCTGCGTACTTACGAGATGTTCATCGGTGCATTTGATCTGGCTGCTTCATGGTCAGAGGATGGTGTCAAGGGATGCCGTCGTTTCTTAGAGCGTGTATGGAAGCTGCAGGATCTGATGACAGATGAGGCAGGCTACTCCAAGGATCTCGAGACCAAGATGCATCAGACGATCAAGAAAGTCAGCACAGACTTTGAGAACCTGAAATACAATACCGCGATTGCAGCGATGATGGCGCTGATCAACGAGTTCTATAAAAAGAATTCGATCACAAAGGGCGAGTTCAAGACACTGATCACACTGCTCAACCCGGTTGCACCGCATATCACAGAGGAACTGTGGGAGAATGCCGGATTTGAGGGCAGAGTATATCAGACCGCATGGCCGGAATACGATGAGGCCAAGACTGTTGAGTCCAGTGTCGAGATCGCATTACAGATCAACGGCAAGATCCGTGGCACACTGATGATCGACAAGGATGCGGCCAAGGATGATGTCATTGCAAAAGCGAAGGAGATGCTTGCTGATAAGCTGACCGGAACAATTGTAAAAGAGATCTATGTCCCCGGACGTATCGTGAATATTGTAATGAAATAGTGTCACTGTCTGTGATATTACAGTGGTATGAGAATAAAAAAGGGCTGTCAGATCCGGACAGTCCTTTTTTCACCAAAACAAGATAAATATAAGATAAATACGAAAGAGTGGAAGGAAAATGTTATGGATTTTTCGATTTTATACGCGATCCAGCAGATGCGCAGCCCGATACTGGATCAGTTGATCCTGGCACTTACGACAGTGATGGGGCATTATGGACAGATCTGGCTGGTTGTTGGTGTGGCACTATGCATCCCTAAAAAAACGAGAAGCTGTGGAGTGAGTGTATTGATCTCGTATGTGCTCGTATTTCTGATCGGACATGTCGGACTCAAGGATCTGATCGCCCGTGCGAGACCGTGCCAGATCGATCAGACCATTGAATTACTGGTCAAACGGCCGGACAGCTATTCCTGTCCATCCACACATACGGCATGGGCATTTGCGGCGGCGACAGCGATATTTATGTATTTTAAAAAGCCGGGTATCGTGGTGTATATCATCGCCGCGCTGATCGGTTTCAGCCGCATGTATCTGTTCGTGCACTTCCCGACAGATGTATTGTTCGGCGCAGTGCTCGGCATCGTGTTAGCGGTGCTTACGGTCAAGGTTCAGCAGATGCTGCTGGCGAAAAAGTCTGCGGCTGGGAATAAAACGAAGTAAATGCCTGCATCGCCTGACTTTGTGCCCGGCTGGGATCGTATACAAAACCGATCTCACGTTTCGGGACAGGGTATGTGGCAGGCAGTGCGATCAGCGAGCCGTCGGAGAGTTCTTTTTCAACAAAACGGCGGATCACGCAGGCGACGCCGACGCTGATCTTGGCAAAATCGATGAGCAGATCCATATTGGACACCTCGATAATATCCGACACTTCGATCTGGTGAGCGGAAAAATACCGGTCAATGTATTGTCTGGACAGATTGTTTTTATCGAGCAGCATCAGTGTGGCGCGCTCAAAGATCTCCGACTGACTGACGCCGCGCAGACTCAGATTGCGGAGATATTCTTCCGTAGCGACAAAGATATCCTCGACTTTCTCCACAAAATCAAAGTGGAGGTGCCGCAGATTCGCAGGTTTACCGACCAGACCGATATCGATCTGGCCTGCATCGATCATCTGCAGTGTCTCGTTCGTGGAGCGGCAGCTGATCGAGATACGGATGTGCGGATGCTCGTGGATAAAGGTCTGCAGATAGGGGAGCAGTACATATTTACACAGTGTCGAACTGACACCAATGCGCAGATGACCGACGCCGAGCTCTAAAAATTGTTTTAATTTCTCTTCGCCGGTGGAGAGTGTCTCGAATGCAGAGCGGACATGCTCATAGACGAGGCTGCCTTCCTCTGTCAGCATGACTCCCTTGGAACTGCGCAGGAACAGGCGGCAGCCAAGGGAGTCTTCCAGCTTCTGGATGGATTTGCTGATCGCGGGCTGGCTGATGTAGAGCTCACGGGCAGCTTTTGAGATGTTGCCGGTGTTGGCGACCACATAAAAAATATGGTAAAGCGATAAATTTTGGTTCATGGGGGCTCCTTTCTCGTATCAAGGGCTGCCGTCAGTAATCATGCCGGTATCTCATCAGACTGCTCCGGTTGTCCGGACGGTGTCTCGCTGTCTCTTCAGCCTGGGCTCGATGTGTCCTTCGGTTCCCTCGCACACATAGCCTGCGGCTTTCAGGTATGCCATGCGGATCATAGTGGGGATCGCTCGCACTTCGCCGGACAAAAGTCGCAGCTGATGGGAATCGGCATAATCGCTGACTGGCAGCCCTGCTGCGCTATGCAGTTAGGAAATGTTTGATCCATAACTGGAGATTATAGAATATATTTATATTATGTATTTTAATTATAATATAAACTGTGATACAATTACAAGCGATAGAACTAATAAACACATACAGTTTGTATGTAAATAATAGGCAGTGGCAACGTATTCACGATGTGGATTAGTCATGCGAACGCAAATACGTAAAGTAGCAGCGCGAGCAAGTCATGTCTGATTTTGCTGCCTTTGCACGATGGAGATGAGACTCATAACTCGTGGAAGCCCTTGCTGAACACGAGTTAGGTTTTGCTGAGGCTCATCGGAATGAACCGTGCAATAAAGCAAAAGTCAGATCTGCTTGCGGGAGCTGCGATCGCACGAGATAGATTCGCATGACTTAACTGAAATGTGTATTTGTTCTGTCACTGAATTATGAATAAAAATTTTAAGGAGGAAACAAGTATGGGAATGACAATGACGCAGAAGATCCTCGCAGCACATGCGGGATTAGAGAGCGTAGTAGCCGGACAGCTGATCGAGGCAGATCTTGACCTCGTACTCGGAAACGATATCACCTCACCGGTTGCGATTCATGAGATCGAAAAAATGAACGTAGAGGGAGTCTTCCACAAGGACAAGATCGCCCTGGTCATGGACCACTTTGTACCGAACAAAGATATCAAATCCGCAGAGCATTGTAAATGCGTGCGCGAATTCGCATGTAAAAACGAGATCACCAACTATTTCGATGTCGGAGAGATGGGAATCGAGCATGCACTGCTTCCGGAGAAAGGACTGACCGTAGCCGGCGATGTGATCATCGGAGCCGATTCACATACGTGTACCTACGGAGCACTCGGCGCATTCTCAACCGGCGTCGGCAGCACAGATATGGCAGCCGGCATGGCGACCGGACGCGCATGGTTCAAAGTACCCGCAGCGATCAAAGTCGTGATCACCGGAAAGAAACAGAAGTTCGTCAGCGGAAAAGACGTAATCCTCCACCTGATCGGAGAGATCGGTGTAGACGGAGCGTTGTACCAGTCACTGGAGTTCGTCGGAGACGGCATCGTAGAGCTGACCATGGACGATCGATTCACGATCGCAAACATGGCGATCGAAGCAGGTGCCAAGAACGGCATCTTCCCGGTAGATGAACTGGCAGAGCAGTATATGAAAGCACATTCCAAGAGACCGTACAAGATCTATGAGGCAGATGCAGACGCAGAGTACGTGCGCGAGGTAGTCATCGACCTGAATACCTTACAGCCGACCGTCGCATTCCCTCATTTACCGGAGAATACAAAGACGATCGACCAGGTAGGCGATATCACGATCGATCAGGTAGTGATCGGTTCCTGCACGAACGGCCGTTTCCAGGATCTGGCAGAGGCCGCAGAGATCTTAAAGGGTAAAAAGGTCAAGAAGGGACTGCGTGTGATCGTGATCCCCGCAACCCAGCAGATCTATCTGGATGCGATGGAGGCAGGATTTATCCGTACCTTTATCGAGGCAGGAGCGATCGTGAGCACGCCGACCTGCGGACCCTGTCTGGGTGGATACATGGGTATTCTCGCAGAGGGCGAGCGCTGTGTATCTACGACAAACCGTAACTTTGTCGGACGTATGGGACATGTAAACAGCGAGATCTATCTTGCCAGCCCTGCAGTCGCTGCCGCGAGTGCGCTGACCGGTAAGATCTCAGATCCGAGAGCATAGGAGGAAGAGAGCGATGAAAGCAAACGGACATGTATTTAAATATGGAGATAATGTAGATACGGATGTGATCATTCCGGCCAGATACCTGAACTCTTCTGATCCGAAAGAACTGGCAACACATTGCATGGAAGACATTGACAAGGATTTTGTCAATAAGGTACAGCAGGGAGATATCATCGTGGCGGACAAGAACTTCGGCTGCGGATCTTCCAGAGAGCATGCACCGATCGCGATCAAGGCGGCAGGTGTGAGCTGTGTGATCGCAGAGACCTTTGCACGTATTTTCTACCGCAATGCGATCAATATCGGACTTCCGATCATCGAGTGCCCGGAGGCGGCTGCCGGTATCGAGGCAGGAGATGAGGTCGAGGTAGATTTTGACAGCGGTGTCATCACAGACAAGACCAAGGGAACATCCTTCCAGGGACAGCCGTTCCCGGAGTTCATGCAGCGCATCATCAAGGCTGAGGGCCTGGTGAACTACATCAATGCAAAATAATTTTATATACCCAGATATTCCCGGTAACCACGTGACACTTTGATGCGCGTGTAGATATCGGCATATTCACTGGCAGAGAGCCCGGCGATGTAATTCGTCGGGTAATTTCTGTTTATACCGGCATTTTTCGCCAGATCGACCGCTTTGTTGTAGGCGATCGCAGCCTCAGTCTCGCTGGCATAGATACCGATCTGGTAGTTTCCGTTGATATGGATGCGGGTCAGATAGGAGATGCGCCCGTTCTCATCCATGCGGCTCACGCCGTAATAGGGATTGATATTGCGCACATTGGCATAGCGCAGATCCGTAGGATCACCGTTGACAAATTCATAATCGATGCCGGCAACGGCATAATTTCTGATCCCGTAGCGCGAGAGCAGTGAGACCTGCATACCGTAGTCGTTCGTATACAGATGCCCGCCGCGCCGCAGGATGCGGTGGCTCGAATAGTAGAACAGGTCATCGTTGTCAAACTTTAATTCGATCTCCGGTGAGAGATAGTAGACAAAAAAGTATGAGGAGCTCAGGTAGATCGGCGTACCCAGATACATGCCGTTATCACGGTAATTTAATAATGTTACGATCTTATCATAAGGAATGGCATCGTATTCTGCGGCAAAAAAGACATGCGGCAGGGCGGCAGTGGTGTCTGCAAGTAGTGCGCGCGCCTGCGCATAGACTCCGGCAGCCTGTGTGTAGTCCGCAAAACTGCCCAGCGAGATATGTTTTGCGCGGTAATGTATATTTGCACGGTAATAGATGGTGCCGTCTTTTTTCTTTGCTGTGTATACACCGGTTGCCATGTGCGCTCTCCTAAACTTTCGTATTTTTAAAGTGTAGCATATTTGTTGACAAATGAAAATGCCTTATTTATAATGAGTGAAAATGGGTTTTAAATAGCATGATTAATCAGAAAGATAAGGGTGAGCATATGGCAATTTACTATTCAAGCACACGAAATGCAAATGAAAAGGTGACGGCTTCACAGGCAATTTTAAAAGGTCTCGCAGATGATGGCGGACTGTTCGTACCGAGCGAGATCCCGGCATTGGATGTCAGCCTCAAGGATCTGGCGGATATGACTTATCAGCAGACCGCATATGAGGTGTTGAAGCTGTTTTTGACGGATTATACTGAGGAAGAGTTAAAGCATTGTATCGACAGTGCCTATGATTCCAAGTTTGATACAGAGGAGATCGCGCCACTCGTAGAGGCAGACGGAGCTTATTATCTGGAGCTGTTCCACGGAGCAACGATCGCATTCAAGGATATGGCACTCTCCATCCTGCCGCATCTGCTCATTACCGCGGCACGCAAAAACAATGTAAAAAATGATATCGTGATCCTGACCGCGACATCCGGAGATACCGGAAAGGCTGCACTGGCCGGATTTGCAGATGTCAAGGGAACCAAGATCGTTGTCTTCTACCCGAAGAACGGTGTCAGCCCGATCCAGGAGAAGCAGATGGTGACACAGAAGGGTGACAATACGTATGTAGTCGGCATCAAGGGCAATTTTGACCAGGCACAGACCGGTGTCAAGCAGATGTTCAACGACAGCGCATTTGCAGAACTGATGGACGAGCACGGATACCAGTTCTCATCTGCGAACTCTATCAATATCGGACGTCTCGTGCCGCAGATCGCTTATTATGTTTATGCATATGCAAAATTATTAAAGGAAGGCGTGATCGCGGACGGAGAGAAGATCAATGTCGTTGTTCCGACCGGTAATTTTGGAAATATTCTGGCAGCATTTTATGCAAAAAATATGGGTCTGCCGATCGCAAAGCTGATCTGTGCATCCAATGAGAACAAGGTACTCTACGATTTCTTTGAGACCGGCTCTTATGATAAAAACCGTGAATTTATGCTGACGAGCTCACCGTCTATGGATATTCTGATCTCCAGCAACTTAGAGCGTCTGATCTACCGCATCGCAGGCAATGACGCCCAGAAGAATGCGCAGCTTATGAGATCCTTATCCGAGACCGGCGTATATGCGATCACACCGCAGATGCGTGAGCAGCTCGCTGATTTTGTCGGCGGTTATGCGACCGAGCAGGAGACAGCAGATACGATCAGGGATCTGTATGAGAAGACCGGATATATCATCGATACACATACGGCTGTCGCAGCGGACGTATACAATAAATACCGGGCATCATCCGGTGATACGGCCAAGACCGTGATCGCCAGCACCGCATCGCCGTTCAAGTTTACGAGAAGCGTCATGAAAGCAATCGATGCGCGTTATGATGCAATGGGTGATTTTGAACTGGTAGACGAGCTGAGCAGGATCGGTAATGTCAAGGTGCCGCGGGCAATCGAAGAGATCCGCAACGCACCGGTTGTTCACGATCATGTGTGCGAAGTTGCGCAGATGCCGGATGCAGTCAAGGAGTTCTTGGGGATCTAATCGGATTAAAGGAGCGGAGAATGAGACTGATACCGTTGAATCAGACGACCTGTATGGGTTGGGCGCAGTTTTTACCGGAAGAGATATTTGTAGATCTGATACGCGGGGATCGTCAGGTGCACGCGGTCGGAATCGAATTTATGGACGAACCGGCCGGAGCTGTCGGCTGGGAGGAACAGGACAACATATGGGTGCTGCGCAGCATCTATGTATTGCCCGGATACAGACGTCTCGGACTGGGGCGTGAGCTGCTGGCGCATGTTGTCACACGGATGCGAGAGGAAGACTGTGAGCGTCTGAGTGTGTCGTATGAGCAGGAAGCCTGGGGAGAAAAGGCAGCACTCACTCCGTTTTTCGTAAATGGTGGCTTTCTGATGGAACAGATCTCCCTTCCCCTCGGCGTCACAAAGCTGGATACAGCGATAGCGGCATTACAGAAAATGAATGCATTTAAAAAGAAATACAGATTCCGTGCACTGGAGGAGCTGTCCACGCGCGAGAGATACCTGTTGAATGAGTGGCTGCTGGAGAAGACGGGAGATCGGCTGAGCCGGTATCTCGCTGCTTCATCAGACGGGTGCATATCGATGCGTGACGGAGAGATCAACGGTGTGCTGCTGTGGAGCAGATCAGATGAGACGATCCGGCTGGACTATTGCTGGGTGAGCCGGGAACAAAAGCATCTGTTCCTGCCACTGCTGGCGCATGTGGCTGATCTGCTGCGCACACAGTCCGAAACGACAGATCCGGATATTGAGATGGTCTTATCGACCGAACAGGCCATGCAGGTGTATACCAGACTGCTGGGTGATAAGGGTACGATGGAGTCGGATACCTTCTGTATGGGAGAGTATCTGAGATCAGAGATGCCGTATATATATTGACAGACAGAAAGAGTCGCTTGTGCGACTCTTTTTATGTTGATATTTATGCC
>JBNMHW010000103.1:0-10014 GCA_050872965.1 bacterium
AATAACGAAAGTCTCTCAGACCGGCATATCATCAGCTCACTGAGATATGTACTGTCTAAGACGAACCGGCTCATGACAGAGTTTGAGGTCAGCCGGAAATACTATGCCAGACCGTAGCGCTGCCGGATCACAGTATGGAAAAAGGGGAACTGACGAATGATGATAAGAACCGCTCAACTGCGGAGTATGAATGAGCATTATGAGGATGAGCGAAACAGTATCCTCCTATTATATGGAAGGGATGGCTGTGAGAAGGAGTCATTGCTGCGGGTGTATTTACAGGATAAAAAATATTTTTATTATCATGCCAGAGCAGCGTCTGCGCAGGAACAATATCGTCAGATGGCAGCGCAGGTCGAAGAAGCTTATGATGTAAAACTGACCAGAGGCACTTACAATGAGATCTTTACACATATCAAGAGTGGTGATGCGAGCAAGTTAGTGGTCGTGATCAATGAATTCCAGCAGATCGTGAAAAAAGATGCAGATTTTTTCCGGTCGATCGTCCGGCTCAAAGAGAAAAAACTCTATCCCGGACCGGTTCAGATCATTCTCGCAAGCAGTGATCTTCCGTTTGTAGAACAGGAATTAGAGGCTTGTCTGGGTGCAGATGCCGCCAAGATCAGGCAGAAGATCAAGCTGGAGGATCTCGCATTTTTGGATGTGGTCCGTGCGTATCCGGATCTGCCGGTCGCGCAGACGGTGCGCATCTACAGTGTGATCGGAGGTGTCTCATCCTATGTCAGCAGATGGAGTGGTAAGCTGGATTTTAAGACAAATGTCTGCCGGCATATCTTATCCCCCTACGGATATCTGCATGACGAGGCAGAGCGATATATATCCTTGCATCTGCGGGAACTGGGCGTCTATGAGACGATCCTGTCTGCGATCGCGGCGGGACACCGCAAGCTGAACGACCTGTATCACCTGACCGGATTTTCGCGTGCCAAGATATCGGTCTATCTGCGCAGTCTCATGGAGATCGATGTGGTCGAAAAGGCGGATTCCTTTGAGACCGGGGGCGAGCGCAATACACAGAAGGGACTGTATCAGATCAGGGATCATTATATCAATTTCTGGTTCCGTTTTGTATATCCGCATCTGTCAGAGGTCTATATGATGAAGCCGGAGGATTATTATGACCGGTATATCGCACCGGAGATCGACGCGTATATGAACCGCTATTTTGTGCAGGTGTGCGGAGAATATCTCGCGCTGATGAGCCGTGCACATAAACTTCCGATCGAACTGACCAAACAGGGTACATGGATCGGAAAGCAGGGAACGATCGATATCGTGGCGCAGGATCAGGTGCGCAATACGATCGTGGGCTGTTGTAACTGGTCAAAACCGGCGATGACGGCTGAAGATGTCAGAGAGCTGCAGCAGACATTGAAGAAGGCGAGGCTGTCTCCAAAGCAGATCTACCTGTTCACGGCGACAGAATTCGACGCGGAGCTCGCCGCGTGGGCAGACCGGGATGAACGGCTGCTCCTGATCGATATGAAGCAGTTGTAATATAAAGGAAGTACTATGTCAAAATCATTATATATCGCAGAAAAACCGAGCGTGGCGCAGGAATTTGCCAAGGCGCTCGGACTCAATATGAAGCGTTACGATGGCTATCAGGAATCGGATGAGGCGATCGTGACCTGGTGTGTCGGGCATCTGGTGACGATGAGTTATCCGGAAGCCTATGATGAGAAATATAAAAAATGGTCACTGGCGACCCTGCCTTTTATCCCGCAGGAGTTTAAATATGAGGTGATCGGATCGTCGGCAAAGCAGTACCGGATCGTAGCGGGACTTCTGAACCGGCCGGATGTGAGCTGTATCTATGTATGTACGGACTCTGGACGGGAAGGAGAGTATATCTATCGTCTGGTGGAACAGATGGCGGGGGTCAAAGATAAGGAGCGCCGCCGCGTCTGGATCGATTCCCAGACGGAGGAGGAGATCCTGCGCGGTATCCGCGAGGCGAAAGATCTCTCGGAATACGATAACCTGTGTGCGAGCGCGTATCTGCGCGCCAAGGAAGACTATCTGATGGGTATCAATTTCTCGAGACTGCTGACGCTGCGCTATGGCAATGCAGTGGCCAACTATCTGCATGAGCGCTATGCGGTGATCTCGGTCGGACGGGTGATGACCTGTGTACTCGGTATGGTCGTGCGAAGGGAGCGCGAGATCCGTGCGTTTGAAAAGACACCGTTTTACCGCGTACTTGCAAAGCTCTCACTGGACGGGGCACCGATCGACGGCGAGTGGAAGGCGGTCGAGGGCTCGGCTTACTATCAGTCACCGAAACTGTACAAGGAGAACGGTTTCAAGCAGCGGGAAGATGCGCAGGAGTTGATCCGCGTGCTCTCGCAGACCGATCCGCAGATGGCGACTGTCGTCTCTGTCGAGAAGAAAAAAGAGACAAAAAATGCGCCGCTATTGTTTAACCTCGCGGAGCTGCAGAATATCTGCTCCAAATTCTTCAAGATCAGTCCGGATCAGACGCTGCAGATCATACAGGAATTGTATGAGAAAAAGCTGGTCACCTATCCGCGAACGGATGCACGTGTGCTATCGACTGCGGTCGCCAAGGAGATACATAAAAATATCGGAGGCTTGAAAAATATCCCCGGTGTCCGCGCGTTCGCCGAGGAGATACTGGCAGACGGCACCTATAAAAATATCGCAAAGACGCGTTACACGAACGACAAGCAGATCACCGATCACTATGCGGTTATACCGACCGGTCAGGGCATGGGTGCGTTGAAGTCGCTCAGTGAACTGTCCATGAAGGTGTATGAGGTGATCGTACGCAGATTCTTAGCGATCTTTTATCCGCCCGCAGTCTATCAGAAGGTCGGTCTGGTGACACAGGTCGGAGACGAGAAGTTTTTTGCTAATTTTAAAGTGCTGAAAGATCCCGGGTATCTGAAGGTGATGGAGTATTCCTTCTTTAAAAAGAAGAAGAATCCGGATGCTCAGACGGATGACGCAGCAGAGCAGGACGAGCAGGAGATCTCGGATGCACATCTGTTAGAACTGGTCGCAGGATTGAAAAAGGGTGTGACGCTGCCTGTGGACGGTTATGAGATCAAGGAGGGTGAGACCTCACCGCCCAAGCGCTATACCTCAGGATCGATGGTGCTCGCGATGGAGAATGCGGGACAGCTCATCGAGGATGAGGAACTGCGTGCACAGATCAAGGGCAGCGGGATCGGTACGAGTGCAACACGTGCCGAGATCATCGCCAAGCTCGTGAAAAACAAATATCTGGCATTGAATAAAAAGACACAGGTTATCACACCGACCCTGCTCGGTGAGATGATCTATGATGTTGTCAATGCATCGATCCGTTCCCTGCTCAATCCGGAACTGACCGCGAGCTGGGAGAAGGGGCTGACCTATGTCGCCGAGGGCAGCATCACGTCGGATGAATATATGCATAAGCTCGACCATTTTATCCGTTCACGCACGGATGCGGTTATGCAGACGAATAATCAGTATGCGCTGCGCAGGTATTTTGATGCGGCAGCACCTTATTATAAGCAAAAGAGTACACGACAGACAAACCGGTCAGGAGCGAAGAAACAGACAAAATCAACTGCGAAAACAGCAGACAGATCATAACATTATAAGGAGAAAACGATCATGAATCAATGTAAAATCAGCGAATTATATGACCTGACACAGACGATCGCCGGAGAGTATCTGGCACAGTTTACCTATCCGTGGGAGGCATTGGACGGCATTTCAGATATGATCCGTGAACTGGGACCGACACTCGATCCCGAAAAGTATGAGAAAAGGGGCGGGGACATCTGGGTGGCCAGATCTGCTACAGTGGCTCCGAGCGCCTGCCTGAACGGGCCGCTCATCATCGATGAGGATGCCGAGATCCGCCACTGCGCATTTATCCGTGGTTCCGCGGTCATCGGCAAGGAATCTGTCGTAGGCAATTCCACGGAGATCAAAAATGACATTATATTTAACAGCGTGCAGGTACCGCATTATAACTATGTTGGCGATTCAATCTTAGGTTACAAGTCACATATGGGTGCAGGGTCGATCACTTCCAATGTCAAATCAGACAGATCACTCGTCGTCGTGAAGGATGGCACGGAACAGATCGCGACCGGACGCAAGAAATTCGGAGCTATGCTCGGAGATTATGTGGAGGTCGGCTGCAACAGCGTTCTCAATCCGGGTACGGTCATCGGTGCGCATACGAATATTTATCCGTTGTCAAGTGTTCGGGGAGTTATTCCCGCGCATAGCATATATAAAAAACAAGGGGACATCGCAGCAAAGACGGAATAGGAGGTATTGTGAATGGAGAAGGATACAAAACAGCAGACTGCGCCGATGCAGCTGGGAATCATAGCGGCAGAGGACATGGCAGCGTTTGAGCCGCTGCTGCTGCCACAGGCGCTGGAGGCACTGGGCAGAGACGAACCGCTCACGGTGATGGGGATCATGCAGGAGGATACCGCGTGCGGCGCTCTGGCGGGCTATGTGGCAGACGGCTGCTTTCATGTGGTGTCGTTATATGTAGCGCCGGGCTACAGACGTCAGGGTGGAGCAAGTATGATGGTTCATACGATGGAAAACCTGCTTTGGGCAGAGCCGGATATCGGAGCGATGGAGATCGAGTTCACGACTGCGGAAGCAGACAACGAGACATTGCTGCCGTTTCTGGAGACACTGCAGTTTACGCAGGAGGATGATGGTGGCAGAAATATCTATACCTTTACACTGGGGCAGTTAAAGCCGGTCAGGCTGCCGAAGCCTACGAAAGATAAAGAGCGTGAGGGACGGATACGGTCATTTGCGCAGTTGTCGGAGGATGTGCTGAGGGCGGCACAAAAGCGAAGCATCGCACTGGGCTCACCGCAGCCGGAGCAGATGCTGACGAGTCCTCTGCTGGAGCGGGAACTGAGTTATGCAATTGTCAAAAACGGAAGGGTCGAGGCATATGCTGCGGTAGACCATTCGTGCTGCGGAGCGCTGACGCTGTGCGCATTGTGGATCGGAGATACGAACCGTATGCTGCTCAATACGCTGTTAAAGACGGTGATCGCACAGGCACAGGAGACATATCCGTCACAGACGAGGGTGGCTATGCAGGCGGTTAATGAGCAGTCCCTGCGGCTGATCCGGAAGCTGGCACCACAGGCACGCAAGGTATCTTATACTTATCGGCGGACATTTTAATGAATGGGGAGGTTATATATTATGGATGATATGCAGATGGAGATGGTCAACCTACAGGAACGGCAGATGACGCGGGAGGAGCGCAAGCAGCAGATCCATGAGCGTCTGAGCAACCTGCAGAACTGGGATCTGGGAGAAAATCAGACACTGGCAGAGCGGCGTGCCGAGCATAACGAGATGCTGATCGGTAAGGAACTCAAAGAAAATAAGCAGATGAGAAAGCGGTGGATGCAGATCAAGCAGTCGATACATGCTAAAAAGACGGCAGAAGGCACACCGGCGCAGATACAGAAGCCTGCGAAAAAGACGTTCAAGCAAAAGCGAGAGGATGAAAGGCTGGATGAAGTTGCCAGACAGAGGACCCCGCTCGCAGATCATGTCAGTATACATATGGTGGAGAGTCTGCGGTCATATCAGGATCTGAGAGACAATTCATTTGATCTGATCACAGCGGATCAGTTGGCACAGGCAGAGAATCAGAATCTGGATCTGCGGCCCTTGCACGTTTTTTTATACGGCTATAAACGGAATGCAACAGGTGAGCCGCTCGATGCGGATGAACGCTTCTACAGGGATCTGGACCAGAGGTTTATCGATGACTATCTATCGTTAAGGGCAGATCGCAGAAAGCCGCATTTAGACCGTATGGTAGATCAGGTGCTGCGGGTAAATATCTCAGATGATATGCTGACAGAGGAATATATGGAAACGCATGCCGGTGAGATGCAGCAGCAGATCAACCGCATGGTGACGTTTCAGAATATAATGAATGACCCGGTCAATGCGGGATATTTTCAGGCGCTCCCGGAGACTACGAAACAATTGCTGAATCACCGCGTGCTGGATCGCTATTCTTCGTATGGTGATATGCTGGCACGTATCTGTTCGCTCAAGGCGGTCAATCCGGATATGGGAAGGATCGTGCCGGAGATAGGAGGCGTGGAGGATGAAGATGCACTCAAAGAGGCGCTGGTCATATCGCGGGAGGCGGCAAAAGTGGCGCTCACCCAATCAAGGATGCAGGAACGGGAGATGATCGAGACAGAATACGCCAGACTGTGCAATGAGGAAAAGCAGCGGCTGTTACCCGGTGACAGAGAGAGAATGCGCGCGATCGAGGAGCAACATCTCACGACTGCCCAGGGTGCGGATATGAGCGGCCTTGGACTTACAAGCCTTGGAGCAGGATACGCGGTAGAGATGCTGGCCAATTACCGTAAGATGATCGAAGATCATCCGGAGGAATACAGTCTGCATGGGCAGCGCATCGAGGCATTGTATCAGGAATTATACCGGTCCCTGGATTCCTATGGTGATCTGAAGCAGAGGGCGATGATCGCACAGGGTGTGATCGATCAATTGAATGTTACGATACCATATAATGGTGAGGCAAAGGATGCATTTGTGAGAAGAGCATCGCTTGACGCGGATGAAGTAGCGGCAAGCACGAATGTAGTCCAGATGCAGATCAATGCGATCACGGATGCTCTGACTTCGCTGCTTGAGGACGTACCGATGAGCGATCCGGGCGCACGGATGCTGCACAGGCTGGGATACTAGAAAACGTCGTGCAGCAGTTCAGCCCGCGCCATTCGCAAAGACGCCTATCGGCGTTTTCTCACTGCTGCGCAGTTAACTTTGCTCATAAGATGGCGCTCCCCTCATCACCTGTGAAATGCGCTCGTTCATGCAAGCATGATTCACGCATTTTCTCGGTGATGGCTGAACTGTTATAAAAAATTTGTTGAGAAAAATCGAAAAATACTATAGACGATTCTATCAAAATATGAGAAAATAAATCAGGTATGTTCAGACTTTGACATTTTTTTCACACAAAGTCAGTAGCGCATATATATAATACTAATTATTGAAAGGAGACTTACAATGATTTACACAAAGGAAGTTGAAAACATGTGTCCGGTAGCAAAGGGCGCAAAACATGAGCCGGCTCCGATCCCTGAAGAGGGCAAGTGGGTACACTCAAAGAAGATCGAGGACATTTCCGGATTTACACACGGCGTTGGCTGGTGTGCACCTCAGCAGGGTGCCTGCAAGCTGTCTTTAAATGTAAAGAACGGTGTCATCGAGGAGGCTCTCGTAGAGACCATCGGATGTTCAGGTATGACTCATTCCGCTGCTATGGCTGCTGAGATCTTACAGGGCAAGACCATCTTAGAGGCGTTAAATACTGACCTTGTATGTGATGCGATCAATACTGCTATGAGAGAGCTGTTCTTACAGATCGTATACGGCCGTACACAGAGTGCATTCTCTGATGACGGACTTGCAGTAGGTGCAGGACTTGAGGATCTCGGAAAGGGACTCCGTTCACAGGTAGGTACGATGTACGCTACAAAGGCAAAGGGTGTTCGTTATCTGGAGATGGCAGAAGGCTATGTAACAGGTATCGCTTTAGACGCTGACAACGAAGTAATCGGATATCAGTTTGTTTCTCTTGGAAAGATGACTGACTTCATCAAGAAGGGTGATGACCCGAATACTGCATGGGAGAAGGCAAAGGGCCAGTACGGCCGCGTTCAGGACGCAGTAAAGATCATCGATCCCAGATGCGAGTAATCGACAGACATTAGAAAAGGAGGAACAATAGAAATGGCTTTATTTGAATCATATGAAAGAAGAATTGACCAGATCAATGCTGTTTTGAACAGCTATGGTATCAGCTCCATCGAAGAAGCTGAGAAGATCACAAAAGATGCTGGACTTGATGTATACAATCAGATCAAGGGAATCCAGCCGATCTGTTTTGAGAACGCTTGCTGGGCTTACATCGTAGGTGCTGCGATCGCGATCAAGAAGGACTGCAGAAGAGCTGCTGACGCTGCCGCTGCGATCGGAGAGGGACTTCAGGCTTTCTGTATCCCCGGATCTGTTGCTGACCATCGTAAGGTAGGTCTTGGACATGGTAACTTAGGCAAGATGCTTCTCGGGGAGGAGACCGAGTGCTTCTGTTTCTTAGCAGGCCATGAGTCATTCGCTGCTGCTGAGGGTGCGATCGGTATCGCTGAGAAGGCTAACAAGGTTCGTCAGAAGCCGCTGCGTGTCATCCTGAACGGTTTAGGAAAAGACGCTGCACAGATCATCTCACGTATCAACGGATTCACATATGTTGAGACAAAGTATGACTACAAGGAAGCAAAGTTAAATATCGTATATGAGAAGGCTTATTCAGAAGGTCTTCGTGCAACCGTTAAGTGCTACGGCGCTGACGATGTTCAGGAAGGTGTTGCGATCATGCATCATGAGAACGTCGGTGTATCTATCACCGGTAACTCAACCAACCCGACACGTTTCCAGCATCCGGTAGCAGGTACCTACAAGAAGGAGTGCATCGAGCAGGGCAAGAAGTACTTCTCAGTAGCATCGGGCGGTGGTACAGGACGTACACTGCATCCCGATAACATGGCTGCAGGTCCCGCTTCTTACGGTATGACTGATACATTAGGACGTATGCATTCAGATGCACAGTTCGCAGGATCATCTTCCGTACCCGCTCACGTAGAGATGATGGGTCTGATCGGTGCAGGTAACAACCCGATGGTTGGTATGACTGTATCCGTAGCAGTAGCTGTTGAGGAAGCAGCTAAGGCTGGTAAATTCTAAGAAACACGCAAAACTGGAGCTTTTCAAGCCGTAGCACGGTTTGAAAGGCTCTCTTTTTTTGCTTAAAAGACTCATGCAAGACTCAATTCCAGTATAGAATTCGTTGACATTGGAATAATAACAGCATATAATAAAAATACGGAAAAACATACGAAAATTAATACGGAAATGAGGCGATAAATATGTTGGCGGTAAAGAGCATGGATGTAAGAGATAATTTTAAATCCTTATGTGATAAAGTGTTCAGAGGGGAAACTGTGATTGTTTCAAGACCAAAAAATGAAAATATAGTGATGATGTCAGAAACTGAATATAACGAGATCATGAAAGCTAAGAGGAACGCTGACTATCTTGCTATGTTGGATAAATCTATTGCTGAGGCTGAAGATGGTGGTTTTATTACAAAGACTATAGATGAATTGGAGACCTATGAATCATGAATATAGTATTTACACCTACCGCTTGGCAACAGTACACGGAATGGCAGAGGGAGGATAAAAAGATAATCAAGCGAATCAACGATCTTATAAAAAGTATTGATCGTGACGGACTTCTTCAGGGAATTGGAAAGCCTGAACCATTAAAACGCAGGAAAATGTGCAGTAGGAGAATTACGGACGAACACAGACTTACATATAATATGGATACGAACCAAAACTTGATAATATATTCTTGTAAGTTTCATTATGAGGATTAAGCACTTGAAATGCTGAATAATTTCATTATATACGGGTTATGCAGGAGTAAATTCGCTTCTTGCATAACCTTTTTTTAGGTGTTATACTCTAAGTAAAGCAATCGGTCATTTGCTGAATGTGAAGACCATTTTCCATAGTTAGGGCGGACAGAACTTGGCGAGCCGTCTGAATCGTTTATCTATATCATATCTATATATCTCGGAAAATCTTGCTTTTATTTTCAACTTATTTAACAGAAGCAGGATGTTGTGAGATAAAAATACATTTTGACATGCAGATCCTGCGATTTTACCAAAGGAGGACAATGTATGGCAAAAGAAATGGGTAACGTGGAGTACAAGAGTGATGTGTTTGGCATGTTGATGCAGGATAAGCGGCGGGCGCTGGAGGTCTATAACGCAATTAACGGAACTGCATACGATGATCCGGAAGAGGTGGAAATGACGACTCTGGATAACCGGAGTTTTTCATTGACGATGAGAAA
>JBNMHW010000104.1:0-9685 GCA_050872965.1 bacterium
GAGTGCGAACGCTTTTATGGAGGATGTCGAATCTTCGCGAAGGGTCGGCATGAATGATCATATCGCAAAACCGATCAGTCTCGCACATCTGCTCGGCGTGATGGAGAATTATCTCGGCACACGCAAAGAGGTATACATTGCATTTGATCATAAGTACCGGAACGGAACAATGGTACAGCATAGTATCGCTCCTGCAAAATATTACGAGGAATTGTATTTTATCAATGGCAATACCGAGATCTCGGAGGAGACAGAACGCGCCTGCATCGATGTACTGAATAAAAACGGTGCGGTAGGTATTTTCGGACTGCTCGAGCAGAAGGATTATCCGATCTATTTTGTATCCGGATTTGCACTGACATTGCTCGGTTATACCTATGAGGAAATGATGAATGCATGCGGCGGGCATTTTATGGATCTGGTGTATGAAGATGATAGAAAGCGCGTCATGACGGATTTCTATGATGACAACAGCCGTCATCAGTACCATATGATCGCCAAGTCAGGCGAGATCCTGCTGGTGTCATCTTATGTGGCAGACAGCTCTGTGGTCGATGGCAAACGCACAAGGATCCTGTCCATGCGTGTGGAGTCGTATCACGCGTGAAGAAATACCTGAAGTTCGGATTGCAGAGCTATATTCATCTTGACTTCAACAGGAAACAAACATATAATACCTATATAAATAAGAAAAACCAACATAAATCCACAAAAAATCGTTAGATGCTGTTGCTTTTGGCATGGATCGGTGATAGATCTGCCTGAGAGACAGCGGAGACGGTGTGAGGTGACGGGAGGATATATGGAACAGGATTATCTGCAGACAAAGGGGCGTATTTTTGATATCCAGAAGTACAGCATTCATGACGGCCCCGGCATCCGGACGATCATCTTTTTAAAGGGATGTGTGCTGCGCTGTAAATGGTGCTGCAATCCGGAATCACAAAGATATGAGATCGAGACAATGATGCGTGCGGGTGAGAAGATCACCTACGGACGTGACGTAACGGTCGCAGAGATGCTCGAGGAGGCAGAAAAGGACCGGATGTATTACCGCAAGAGCGGCGGAGGAGTCACACTCTCAGGCGGAGAGTCACTCTGCCAGCCGGATTTTGGTTCGGCACTGCTGCGCGGACTGCATGCGCACGGAATACATACCGCGATGGAATCCATGGGATGCGCGGAGTTCTCAACGATCGAACGGTATCTCGAGAATCTGGATCTGTATCTGATGGACATCAAGCATATGGAGCCGGACAAGCATAAGGCATTTACCGGCAGATCGAATGAACTGATGCTCGAGAATGCAAAAAAGATCGCCGCGAGCGGATATGACACAAAGCTGATCATACGTGTACCCGTGATTCCGACTTTCAACGCGACACCGATGGAGATCCGTGCAATCGCACAGTTCGCGGCATCGCTGCCCGGTGTCGAAGAACTGCATCTGCTTCCGTATCATCAGTTTGGCAGAGATAAATATGAAGGACTAGGCAGACCGTATCCGATGGGAGACGTGGAACCGCCTTCTCCCCAGCTCATGCAGGAGCTGTTAGCCGAAGTGAAACGTGCGGGATTGAAGGGTCAGATCGGCGGCTGACCGCGCGTGATATGCGCTGAAACCACACAAACACAAAAAAAACAACAAAAAACCACAAAAAATAACAGTTTTTTGTTGACGTGTTACGACGTATGTACTATAATTTAGGACATAAAGATCAAAAACCATAAGGAAAACAAAAAAATTAAAGGAGGATCATTATGGTATCAGAATACGAAATCAAAAAACAGATTTGTGACATCGGAAAGAGAATCTACGACAGAAACATGGTTGCTGCTAACGACGGTAACATTTCTGTAAAGATCAACGACAACGAGATTCTTTGTACTCCGACTGGTGTATCAAAGGGATTCATGACTCCCGAGTACATCTGTAAGGTAGATCTGAAGGGCAATATCATCCAGGCTAACCCCGGATTCAAGCCTTCATCTGAGATCAAGATGCACTTAAGAGTATATGAGGAGCGCCCGGATGTAAAGTCAGTTGTACATGCACATCCGATGTATGCAACATCTTTCGCTATCGCAGGTATTCCTCTGACACAGCCGATCATGCCTGAGGCAGTTATCGCATTAGGATGCGTACCGATCGCTAAGTACGGAAGACCTTCTACCATGGAGATCCCCGATGCAGTATCTGAGTATGTACAGTACTTCGATGCAGTATTATTAGAGAACCACGGTGCACTGACCTACTCTGATTCTTTACTTGCAGCTTACTTAAAGATGGAGTCAGTAGAGTTCTACGCACAGTTATTATATCAGTCAAAGATGCTTGGCGGACCCAAGGAGTTCACTCCTCAGCAGGTTGAGGATCTGTATGAGATCCGTCGTCAGTTCGGTATGAAGGGACGTCATCCGGCTAACCTCTGCCCGAACACATTAGCAGGAAAGCCCAGCTGCCATAACTGTGGCGGAAACTGCGGAAGCAAGACTGCTGCTACACCTGAGCAGAGCGAGCTGGTAGCTGATATCACAAAGAAAGTAATGGCTCAGTTAGGACTGAAATAATTCATGAACGAACGTGAGTTAGCGCAGATCGTTCAATCCGTAGTCAGATCCGTAGATCAGACAGTCAGCCGTACAGAGGTGACAGATGTCACACTGGACATGGCCAAGAAACTGATCGCGGCAGTGGAGCAGAGAGCGGCGCAGATGGGTGTGAATGCAGTCATCGCCGTAGCCAATCAAGGAGCCAATCCGGTAGCTGTTCACTGCATGGATCATTCTTACATCGCCAGCTATGATATTGCTTTTAACAAGGCGTATACATGCGCGGCGCTGAAGATGCCGACCACACAGCTCAAGAAGCTGGCCCAGCCGGGCGGAGATCTGTACGGAATCCAGCATACAAATAACGGCAGGATCGTTATATTCGGCGGCGGCATCCCAATCATGAAGGATGGCGTGTGCATCGGAGGACTCGGCGTGAGCGGAGGCAGCGAAGCACAGGATACCGAACTTGCGGAATCTGCGCAGTCAGTGATTGACAAGTTTTAAAGGAGGAAGCCAAAAATGGCAGTTAGTGAAGCTGAATTAAAAGCCATCGTGTCCGCAGTCGTTGCACAGGTAAAGACCGGCGACGAACCGAAGCAGGCACAGCTTGGTATTTTTAATGATATGAACACTGCGATCGCAGCAGCAAAAGATGCACAGAAGATCATGCAGCGTATGCCGATGGATCTGAGAGAGAAGATGATCTCCAAGATCCGTGAGCTTACCAAGGAGAATGCAGAGATCCTTGCAAAGATGGCAGTGGAAGAGACCGGAATGGGTAATGTAGGAGACAAGATCTTAAAGCATCAGCTCCTCGCAGAGAAGACCCCCGGAACAGAAGATATTACAACAACCGCATGGTCAGGAGACCGCGGACTGACATTGATCGAGATGGGACCTTTTGGTGTGATCGGAGCGATCTGCCCCTGTACCAACCCGTCAGAGACAATTTTATGTAATGCGATCGGAATGCTCGCAGGTGGCAACACCGTAGTATTCTGCCCGCATCCCCAGGCAATCAAGACTTCATTATATGCAGTAGAACTGGTCAACAAGGCATCACTTGCAGTTGGCGGTCCCTGCAACGTAGCTGTAGCACTTGCACATCCTACGATGGAGTCCAGCAATATCATGATGAAGCATCCTGATATCCACCTTATCGCAGCTACCGGAGGCCCGGGAGTTGTAACAGCCGTTCTTTCTTCAGGAAAGAGAGGTATCGGTGCCGGAGCCGGTAACCCGCCCGCACTCGTAGATGAGACAGCTGATATCCGTAAGGCAGCCAGAGATATCGTCAACGGATGTACATTCGATAACAACCTTCCCTGTATCGCAGAGAAAGAGGTTGTATGTGTCGACAGCGTATGCGATGAACTGATCCACTGGATGTTAGAGGAGGATGACTGTTATATGGCATCTCCCGAAGAGCAGCAGAAGCTGGTTGACACCGTACTCATCAACGGCAAGCTGAACCGTAAGTGTGTCGGAAGAGACGCACGTACCTTGCTTTCCATGATCGGAGTAAACGCACCGGCAAATATCCGCTGCATCATCTTCGAGGGAGAGAAAGAGCATCCGCTGATCGAGAAAGAGCTGATGATGCCGATCTTAGGTATCGTTCGTGCAAAGGATATCGATGACGCGATCGAGAAGGCTGTATGGTTAGAGCATGGCTGCCGCCATTCTGCACATATGCATTCAAAGAACGTAGAGAACCTGACACGTTTCGGACAGGCAATCGATACCGCAATCTTTGTAAAGAACGGTCCCAGCTACGCAGCACTCGGATTTGGTGGTGAAGGCTTCTGTACATTCACGATCGCATCCCGTACCGGTGAGGGCCTGACATCAGCCAGCACCTTTACCAAGAGACGTCGTTGCGTAATGAGCGACAGTTTATGTATTCGCTAGTAGGAGGCAGATAAAATGGCAGTAAATGAAAAAGAGATTGAAGCCATCGTTAAATCCGTATTAGATGGCATGAGAGATCCCAGTGCACTCGCATCCAGCACAAGCACAGCATCCAGCGCTTCCGGAAATATTCCGAAGACCGCACATGTTGCCATGCTGACCGAGTTAAAGCACTTTGATATCAAAGAGTTCCCGATCCCTGAGGTTGGAGATGACGACATCCTCGTAAAGGTAGAGGGATGTGGTGTGTGCGGAACTGACGCACACGAGTTTAAGGTAGATCCGTTCAGCCTGATCCCCGTAGCATTAGGACATGAGGGAACCGGCGAGATCGTTAAGATGGGTAAGAATGTCAAGAAGGATTCCGCAGGAAAAGACGTTAAGGTCGGCGACAAGATCGTTACCTGCATGATCTTCAAGGACAACCCGGACATCACAATGTATGATCTGAACAAGCAGAACGTTGGCGGCGCTGACGTATACGGATTACTTCCGGATGATGATTGCCATCTGAACGGATGGTTCTCAGATTACATCCTGATCCGTGGTGCATTAGGATCTACATTCTTCAATGTAAGTGATCTGGATCTGGATTCACGAATCCTGATCGAGCCCTGCGCAGTACTCGTTCACGCAGTAGAGCGTGCAAAGACAACCGGCATCTTACGTTTCAACAGCCGCGTAGTCGTACAGGGATGCGGACCGATCGGTCTGATCTGTATCGCAGTACTCCGCACTATGGGTGTTGAGAATATCGTAGCTGTAGACGGAAACGAGCAGCGTCTTGAGTTCGCTAAGAGAATGGGCGCAGAGAAATCTGTGAACTTCATGAACTACAAGGGTGTGGAAGCACTTGCAGGAGCTGTAGAGGAAGCATTCGGCGGACATTTAGCTGATTTCGCATTCCAGTGTACCGGTAATCCGCATGCTCATTCAAACATCTACAAGATGATCCGCAACGGTGGCGGACTTTGCGAGCTGGGCTTCTTCATCAACGGTGGAGATGCAACCATCAATCCGCACTTTGACCTCTGCTCTAAGGAGATCACACTCGTAGGATCATGGGTATACACATTAAGAGATTATGTGACAACATTTGATTTCCTGAAGAGAGCACAGGCGATCGGACTTCCGATCAAGGAGCTGATCACTCACAAGTTCCCGTTAGAGGAGATCAACGAAGCACTTGAGACCAACCTTTCCATGAAGGGTCTGAAGATCGCAATCGTTAACAAATAATTCGGAGGTAGCATATGGCACAGGCTTGTGGTATTATTGAAGTGTTCGGTCTGGTGACCGCTTTTGAGGCGGCAGATGCGGGCTGCAAAGCAGCAGATGTAACCTTAGAGCCCTTCGACCGAAACAAACCGGCAAATGCAGATGCACTTCCAGTTCCCCTTATCATTTGCATTAAGTTCCGCGGCTCAGTCGTAGATGTGACTGCAGCAGTAGATGCGGCACAGGAAGTCGCAGAGCGGTCGACCGGAATGGTATCCCGTTATATTATTTCCGGACCGGATGAGGGTACACAGATGATGTTTGGCTTAAACGCCTTTGATAAAAATTAAAAAGCATAAAATTAGGAGGATATAACAATGGCACAGGAAGCATTAGGAATGGTTGAGACCAGAGGACTTACAGCAGCAATCGAGGCTGCAGATGCAATGGTAAAGGCAGCAGAGGTAGTTCTGATCGGAACAGAGAAGATCGGTTCCGGATTAGTAACCGTTATGGTACGTGGAGATGTAGGAGCTGTTAAGGCAGCTACAGAGACAGGCGGAGCAGCAGCATCTAAGCTTGGCGAGTTAGTAGCAGTACACGTAATCCCCAGACCTCATAATGACGTTGAGAAGATCCTTCCGACCGTAAAATAGTTCAAAGGACGTCTGACACTTAAGAAGGAGTGCTTATGAAGTCATTAGGTTTATTGGAAGTTGCCGGTGTTACGGCTGCTGTGACTGCGCTGGATATCATGTGCAAGACCGCAGATGTAGAGTTCGTAACATGGGAACGCAAGCTGGGCGGACGTCTGGTGACGATCATCGTAGAGGGTGAAGTCGCCGCTGTCAGACAGGCAGTGGAAGCCGCAGCAGCAAATGGAATAAAAAAACCTGTCAATTATACTGTCATTGCGAGACCGCATGAGGAGATCGTTCGTCTGGTAGAGTTATCCGCCAGCAGAATGAAGCCGAAGATGCCCGTGAAGACAGAGACACCGAAGAAAGGTGAGTCATAATCATGGCAGAGAGAAAGACGACAACCGCTGCAAAGCGCACACCGCGCACGACAGCAAAAACAACCCCGGCAGCAGCACCTGCCGAAGAAAAGAAAACGGAGGTAAGAAAAATGGCACAGGAAGCATTAGGAATGGTTGAGACCAGAGGACTGACTGCAGCAATCGAGGCAGCAGATTCAATGTGTAAAGCAGCAAACGTAGTATTAGTAGGAACAGAGAAGATCGGTTCCGGATTAGTAACCGTTATGGTACGTGGAGATGTAGGAGCTGTGAAGTCTTCAGTAGAAGCAGGCGCAGCAAACGCAGCAAAGCTTGGCGAGCTCGTAGCTACACACGTAATCCCCAGACCTCACAACGACGTTGAGAAGATCCTTCCGACCGTACAGTAATTCATGCGTAGATAGAGAATCTGACACATCCGGATGCCGAATACGGCATCCGGAGTTTAAAATCAACTAGGAGCGTTTGTGAATATGGATGAGAAGAAGATTGAATTGATCACAAAGCTTGTTATGGAAGTGATGCAGGACGAGCCTGCAACAGGTTCCAAAGAAGGATACATGGTACCGGTCGGAGTATCAGCACGTCATGTGCATCTGACACAGGAGCATGTAGAAGTATTATTTGGACCCGGATATCAGCTGACCAAGAAGAAAGACTTAATGGGTGGCCAGTTTGCTTCCAATGAGCAGGTGACGATCGTTGGAACCAAGCTTCGTGCGATTGAGAATGTCCGTATCTTAGGACCTGTCAGAAAGGCATCTCAGGTAGAGATCTCCATGACAGATGCACGTACGTTAGGTGTGGCACCGGTGATCCGCAATTCCGGTGACATCGCAGGATCGGCACCGATCGCACTTGTCGGACCGAAAGGTGCGTTGTACTTAAAAGAGGGTTGTATCGTAGCCAAGAGACATATTCATATGTCGCCTGCAGATGCAGCCGCAGCAGGACTCGCTGACAAGGATGTCGTATCCGTAGTCGCTTCCAATGACCGCGGAACAACATTTGACGAGGTATTGATCCGTGTAGATCCCAGCTTTACGCTGGAGATGCACATCGATACCGATGAGGCAAATGCTGCAAAATTAAAGACCGGTGACACAGTTGTCATTAAATAAAGGTGAACTGATATGATTATAGGCAAGGTTGTTGGGAGTGTGATCTCCACACGCAAAAATGAAAATCTGGTAGGCAATAAGTTTCTGATCATTGAGCCGATTCACTCAATGGCGCATGCAGGTGACCGTCTCGTGGCGATTGACAATGTAGGTGCAGGTATCGGAGAAGCTGTTTTGGTTGCGACCGGAAGCGCTGCAAGAATTGGCTGTGGAATGGATAGCGCACCAATCGATGCTGCAATCGTTGGAATTATTGATGAAGGTGTAAAACTGGAATAAAATGACTGCTAACAGATCAGTAGTCGTACAACTGGAGTAATTGCTATGATAGAGATAAATGAACTGATAGATGTAGTAAAGAATAGTGGTGTCTGTGGAGCCGGTGGGGCCGGTTTCCCTTCTTACGGCAAGATTGATGCACGTGCCAAGACGATTATTCTCAACTGTGCAGAGTGTGAGCCCCTCTTGCGTCTGCATAGACAGGTACTGGAGAAGTATCCGTATGAGATCCTGAGCACGCTGTATCAGATGGCGTTGTCCATCGGCTGTAACGAGGTCATCATCGGTGTAAAAGAAGCATATAAGCAGACGGTAGAAGCTGTCCGGGCGCATCTTCGTTCATTCCCCATTATTTCTATAGGTCTTCTGCCGGAGGTATATCCGGCAGGAGATGAAGTTGTGCTGATTCATGAGCTGACCGGCAAGGTGGTTCCCCCCGGAAGCATCCCGATCCAGGTCGGTGTGGCAGTGTTCAACGTAGAGACAGTATTTAATATTTATCAGGCTTTGAATTTCAAAAAGCCTGTCACACACAAGTTTATTACGATCTCAGGTGAGGTAGCCAATCCTGTGACCAAGTATGTACCGCTCGGAATGACTGTGGCAGATGTCGTAGCGCTCGCAGGCGGTGTGACTGTAGATGATCCGGTATATCTGATGGGAGGTCCGATGACCGGTAATCTCTGCAGCAAATATGATCTGATTACAAAGACCTCCAATGCAATTATCGTACTTCCGGAGGAACATCCGGTCGTAAAGAAAAAGAGACAGAATACACAAATCAGCATGAAACGTGCGATGGCATCCTGCTGTCAGTGTGAGATGTGTACGGATCTGTGTCCCAGAAATCTGTTGGGACATCCGATCCAGCCGCATCTGTTCATGAGAGCCGCTACGAGCGGAACCACACAGGATGTCGGACCATTTTTAAATACATTTTTCTGCAGTTCCTGCGGATTGTGCGAGATGTATTCCTGCAATCAGGGATTATCACCCCGCTCATTGATCGCAGAGTATAAGGCTGGGCTTCGTGCGAACGGAGTGAAACCGCCGAAGGTAGAGGCAGGACCGGTCAAGAAACAGAGACCGCTTCGCAGAGTACCAATCTCGAGACTTCGTGCAAGACTTGGATTGGAACAGTATAATGTAAAGGCACCGTTAGATGAGTCAATCATCATCGTTGACCAGGTCAAGGAAAAACTGAGTCAGCATATCGGTGCGCCGGCAGTACCGGTCGTAAAGGTCGGAGATGTCGTGAAAGAAGGACAAAAAATTGCTGAGGCAGCAGAAAATGCACTCAGTCTTCCGATACATGCATCGATCGACGGTGTTGTGACGGATGTGACAAACCGCGATATTACAATACGTGCACAGAAATAGTGAATCATATTTATAGCGAAAGGTTACGGAAGGAACAGAGAGGAAATACAGTATGGGTAGAGCATGAGGAATGGTGGAGTACAAGACAGTATCCACAGGTGTTTTAGCGGCAGATCTGGCATTAAAGACCGCCGATGTCAAGATCATCGAGGCACAGACTGTCTGCCCCGGAAAATATATCGTGATTTTTGAAGGAGATATC
>JBNMHW010000105.1:0-9367 GCA_050872965.1 bacterium
ACAGACTGCCTGCGGGAGCTGCATGTTCATGAAACATGTGCTTGCATGCCACATATTATGACAAAAATAGCTTCGCAATCACCTAATGATAGATATAAGGAAGAAGGAGAGAAAGATCATGAAAGAGAAACTTCAGAAAATCAGAGAACATGCAATCGCTGAGATCGAGAACTCAGACGGCCTGGACAAGCTGGGCGAGGTCCGCAATGCGATCCTTGGTAAGAAAGGCGAACTGACGGCTGTATTGAAAGGCATGAAGGACGTACCGCCGGAGGATCGTCCCAAGGTCGGACAGTGGGTTAACGAGACACGTGAAGCGATCGAGACCGTATTGGACGAATGTACGAAAAAGTTAGAGGCAGAGGCACTTCGCCGCCGTTATGAGGCAGAGAAGATCGATGTGACGATGCCTGCTGTAAAAAATGTCAAAGGTAATCTGCATCCGATTACACAGGTGCGCAATCAGCTGACAGATATTTTCGCATCCATGGGATTTGAGGTATTTGAGGGAACTGAGATCGAGACCGATTATTATAATTTTACCGCATTAAATACACCGCAGGATCATCCGGCGCGTGATATGCAGGATACCTTCTACCTGTCACCGGAATATCTGCTGCGTACACAGACATCCGCAGGCCAGATCCATGTCATGGAAGCGAAAAAGCCTCCGATCAAGATCATCTCTCCCGGAAAGGTGTTCCGTTCCGATGATGATGCGACACATTCACCGATGTTTACCCAGATGGAAGGTCTGGTCGTCGACAAGGGTATCACGCTGTGTGATCTGAAGGGAATGCTCGAAGCACTTGTCAAGAAGATCTTCGGAAAGCAGGTGACCACGAGACTGCGTCCCTCTTATTTCCCGTTCACGGAGCCATCTGTAGAGGTCGATGTGAGCTGTTTTCAGTGTGGCGGTAAGGGCTGCAAGCTGTGCAAGGGTACCGGATGGATCGAAGTCTTAGGAGCAGGTGTGGTCAACCGCAAGGTGCTTGAAGGCTGTGGAATCGATACAAATGAGTACAGTGGTTTTGCGTTCGGTATCGGTATTGAGCGAATCGCTATGTTAAAATACGGTATCAATAATATCAAGCTGTTATTCGAGTCTGATCTGCGTGTACTGGATCAGATCGATGATTAATTCGTGATAATGCGTGATAATGATAGAAGAAAACGGAGATAAAGGAGGCAAATCATGTTAGCACCGTTCAGCTGGTTAAAAGAATATGTAGATATAGACGTCACACCGAAGGAACTGGAAGAGAAACTGTTTTCCTGCGGTTTTGAGGTAGAAGAGTTAATAGAGGTCGGAAAGGATATATCCGGAGTAGTCGTAGGTCTCGTAGAAAAGTGCGAGCCGATCCCGGATACACATTTAAGTCTGTGCGAGGTGAACGCCGGAACACACGGTACATTCCAGATCTGCTGCGGAGCAGACAATGTCTGTGCAGGTAAGAAATTCCCGCTCGCACTGTTCGGAGCGACCGTTTATGCAACTGCAAAAGATCACGTGACGATCGAGGGCGTGATGACGATCAAAAAGGGTAAATTACGCGGCTATGAGTCCTATGGTATGCTCTGTTCCGGTACAGAACTCGGACTGAATGAGGATCTGTATCCCGGAGCCGGATACAACGGACTGCTCGTGCTGCCGGATGACGCCGAGGTGGGCGCAGATGTCAAGCCGATCCTCGGTATGGATGACTGGATCTTTGACATTGCGATCACAGCCAACCGTCCGGATTGTCAGAGCATCTACGGTATCGCACGTGAAGTGGCTGCCGTATTGAACAAGCCCTGCAAGGAGCTGGCACTGGATTACACAGAGACAGATGTGAAAAAAGAGGGATTTACAGTCAATGTCGAGGCACAGGATCTGTGTCCCCGCTATATCGCACATTATGTCTACGATGTCAATATCGCACCGTCACCGGCATGGATGCGCCGCAGACTGGCACTGGTCGGTATCGGTTCGATCTCCAATGTCGTAGATATCACAAACTATATCTTAAAAGAACTCGGACAGCCGATGCATGCGTTTGACGGAGCATTTTTAAAGGGTAATGCGATCAATGTCAGACGTGCACATGACGGAGAGAAGATCACGACACTCGATGAGAAGGAGTTTGCATTAAATGAGTCCAATCTGGTCATCTGTGACGGAGAGCGTCCGGTCGCACTGGCGGGTATCATGGGTGGTCTGAACTCTGAGATCTTAGACAGCACGAACGAGGTAATGTTTGAGGCTGCCAAGTTCATGCGTGACAATATCAGAAAGAGCTCGCGTGCACTCGGACAGGCATCCGATTCCAGCGCAATGTATGCCAAGGGAGTCTATGAATATACGACTGTTATGGCCATGAAGCGTGCACTGCATCTGATCGACGAGCTCCATTGCGGTAAAGTATCATCTACGCATGTAGAGGTCAATACCGGCAATTCCATTGAGCCTAAGGAGATGAAGGTCAGTGTGAAGAGGGTCAACGGTGTACTCGGTATCGAGGTGCCGACAGACGAGATGCTGCGCATCCTGACCAACCTGAATTTTGCACCGCAGATCAACGGAGACGAGCTGACACTGCAGATCCCGGCATATCGTGAGGATATGGATTCTTATCCGGATGTCGCAGAGGAAGTGATCCGTATGTACGGCTATGATCACGTGACACCTACCTTTATGCCGACGGCACAGGTGACACTCGGAGGCCTGAACTTAAAGCAGAAATCTGAGCTGAAGATCAAAGAAGCACTGTGTGCAGCAGGCGCCTTTGAAGGAATCCATTACTCCTTCTTCTCACCCTCGGATCTGGATCTGCTGCGTCTGCCGGAGGATGCACCCGAGCGCCATGCGATCAAGCTGATCAACCCGATCAATATCGATCTGTCGCTGATGCGTACCACACTGGCACCGCAGATGATGCATGCGATCGCCAGAAACCAGAAAAAGGGCATTCTCGAGGGACGTATCTTTGAGCTCGGCAATATTTTTATTGCGAAGGATCTGCCGCTGACAGAATATCCCGATGAGCGTGAGACGCTGTGTGTCGGTGTATTTGGTGAGAACGAGTCCTTCTATACATTAAAAGGACTGGCAGAGGTAGTCGCAAAGACGCTTGGCGTAGAATTTACTTACGAAGTTGCCATGAAGCCTTATCTGCATCCTTATCAGACCGCAGAGATCTTCTGTGAGGGAACACGTGTCGGATATCTGGGCAAGGTATCTTACGAGATCCAAGATGAACTGGATATGCGTGTGCAGGCATTTGTGATGGAGCTGGATGTGCGTGAGCTCAGCCAGTGGTACGGAAAGCCGCAGGTATTCAGACCGCTACCGAAATTTGCAGAAGAAAAGCGTGATTTTGCATTCGTTGTAGACAAAGACATTACCTGTGCACAGATCGAGAACGGTATTAAGGAATCCTGCAAATATGTCACGGACGTCAGACTGTTCGATGTCTATGAGGGCATCCAGCTCGGACCGGATAAGAAGAGTATGGCATTCTCTGTCGTATTCACACCGGCCGATGAAGAGTTTAATAATGAGATGATCGAAGGATTTGTCAAGAAGATCCTGAAGAATCTGGAACGTACGCTGCAGATCACACTGCGTGCTTAGTGGAGAGATCTATGATGCAAGAGAATAATATGGATGTAAAAGATTTTTATTATGATCTGCCGCAGGAGCTGATCGCACAGGACCCGCTCAAGGACCGCTCAAGTTCGAGACTGCTCGTGCTCGGTAAAGAGGACGGATCGATCCGGCATGAGATCTTTCGCAATATCACACATTACCTGCATCCGGGAGACTGTCTGGTCATCAATAATACGAGAGTTATTCCCGCGCGTCTGTATGGCGAGCGGGAAAATACCGGAGCCACGATCGAGATCCTGCTGTTAAAACGCAGGGAGAACGATATCTGGGAGACATTGGTCAAACCCGGAAAAAAGGCCAAGATCGGTACGAAAATCATATTTGGCGGTGGATTGCTGGTCGGCGAGGTTGTGGATGTCGTCGAGGACGGCAACCGTCTCATTCAGTTTACCTATGAGGGTATTTTTGAGGAGATCTTAGACCAGCTCGGACAGATGCCGCTGCCGCCTTATATCACACATACGCTCAAGGATAAGAACCGTTATCAGACCGTTTACGCCAAATATGACGGCTCAGCAGCAGCACCGACGGCAGGACTGCATTTTACACCGGAACTGCTCGAAGAGATCCGTGCGATGGGTGTGAAGATCGCGGAGGTGACACTTCACGTAGGACTCGGAACATTCCGCCCGGTGAAGGTAGAACATGTGCAGGATCACCATATGCACTCCGAATACTATCAGGTGACCGAGGAGGCGGCGCAGCTCATCAATGAGACCAGACGCGCCGCTGGCAGAGTGATCGCTGTCGGTACAACGAGCTGCCGGACACTCGAATCCGCGGCAGAACCGGATGGCACACTGACAGCCAAAAGCGGCTGGACCGATATCTTTATCTATCCCGGTTATCAGTTCAAGGTGATCGATGCGCTGATCACGAATTTTCATCTGCCGGAATCGACGCTTGTTATGCTGGTGAGTGCGTTAGCGGGCAGAGATCATATTATGAATGCCTATGAAGAAGCTGTCAGGGAACGTTATCGCTTCTTTAGTTTTGGGGATGCGATGTTCATCCAGTAACAGGGTAGAGGCAACGAACAGGAAAGGAGACGGGAATGGACGAAAAACGAAAAGACAGGCGGCTGGATCTGGATGTTGCGATCGAGATGGAACGTCTGGGTCAGTCACATGTGACACCTATGCGTATGATGCATGTGAAGGTAACGGATCTGTCGAGTTCCGGGATCGGATTCAACACGATGTATCCGATGGAAGATGGTGCGATGTACAACACGAGCATCACGATCTGGACAAAAGAAGTCATTCAGACAGTGATCCGTATTGTGCACTGCGAGAAGGTGGTGGATGACCTGTATCACTGCGGGGCATCATTTGTCGGATTATCCAGTACGGATGAGATGAAGATCAATATTTATGGGATGTTCAATCCGGATGATGAGCAGTAAAAAAGACATAAAAAAAGAGGCATGTGAGTTTTCGCATGCCTCTTTTGCATGATCATGATTATGATACCGAGATCTTATTTAATGATTCGTAAAAGTCCGGATACGAGATCACGACGCTGTCTGCATTCAGGATCGTTGTCGGTTCCTCACACATGAGACCGGCGACTGCAAAAGACATCGCGATGCGGTGGTCGAGGTGCGAATCGATCACTGCGCCATGCAGCGTGCGTCCGCCGTGGATGATCATGCCATCGTCTGTGGCGGTCGCATCAGCGCCCATCGCACGCAGGCCTTCTACGACAGTATCAATACGGTTGGACTCCTTGACTTTTAGTTCCTGTGCATCCCGGATGACCGTATCACCGTCAGCAAAGCAGGCGAGTACGGCAATGACAGGGATCTCATCGATCAGAGTAGGGATCAGATCACCGGCTATGGTTGTTCCGTGCAGGGAACTGCTGCGCACGATCAGGTCGCAGACCGGTTCGCCGGATATCGTCCGGACATTCTCACGGGTGATATCGGCACCCATTGCTTCCGCAACGCGCAGCATGCCGTCGCGGGTCGGATTGATCCCTACATTGGTCAGTACCAGTTCAGAGTTCGGGACAGCGAGCGCGGCTGCGATCCAGTATGCAGCAGAGGAGATATCGCCTGGAACTGCGATTTGCTGACCGGTGAGTGTGGGTTCCGGATGAACGGTCGCCGTCGTGCCGCTCGTCTCTACCTGTGCCCCAAAGCCGGAGAGCATAAGTTCCGTATGGTTGCGTGACAGCGCAGGTTCGGTGACGGATGTGATTCCATCCGCATAGAGTCCTGCGAGCAATACGCAGGATTTGACCTGTGCAGAGGCGACCGGAGACTGATAGGAGATCCCATGCAGATGTCCGCCATTGATAGAGAGCGGTGCACAGCCGTTGTCATGTAAACTTCTGATATCTGCTCCCATCAGGGTCAGCGGATCGATGATGCGCTTCATCGGACGCTTCTGGATCGATGCGTCTCCGTTCAGCGTAGATATAAACGGCTGCCCGGCGAGAATACCGCTGATCAGGCGCGTGGTCGTACCACTGTTGCCGACATCTAACATCTGTCCGGGTGCCTGTAGACCGTGAAGTCCGACACCGTGGATCAGAACGCGGTTCGTATCATTTTCGATCGGTACGCCCATTGCCTGAAAACAGGAGATCGTGGACAGACAGTCGGCTCCCTGTAAAAAGTTTGTGATTTCCGTCGTCCCATTGGACAATGCACCGAACATGATCGCGCGGTGTGAGATGGATTTATCGCCCGGAATCGCGAGTTCGCCGCGCAGACCGGCAGATCTGGTAAGTTTAATATCCATAATAATCGTATTCCTTTCCTCAGATTAACGTTCATATACCGTGTAATGGTATTTGCGCAGCAGATCGACGGACTTTTGCAGCGAGTCCCCATCATACATCTCCAGACGCAGGACACCGTCTTCAAATTCACGGTTGTGGATGATGCCGATGTTTTTGATGCTGAGATTATTGCTGGCGAGGATCGTGGCGATCGTCGCGATACCGCCGGCCTCATCGATCAGATCACAATACAGCTCAAATACTTTCTTCAGAGGTCCTGACTTGCTGATCGTAATGGAATCGCGGTAATCCTTGGCAGACTGGAAGAAGCCGTTGATCGAATCGCCGTCCGCATTGGCGATCTCGGTGCGGATCGCTGACAACTGATCGCCGAACCGGTCCATGATCTCTAGGATCTGCGCACGGTTTGACAGACAGATGCTTTCCCACATGACTGCCGAGGAGGAAGCGATACGTGTGATATCACGAAAGCCGCCTGCGGCGATCGTCTTCATGGTCTCGTGCTCATCATCGAGCTGTTCCACGAGATTGACGAGGCTCGCAGCCACGATATGCGGCAGATGGCTGATCGTGGCAGTCGCATGGTCATGCGCGGTATAGTCCAGCACCATGGGGATCGCGCCGAGACTGCGCACCAGCTCCGTCAGCTCTGTGACTTTATCTGCGGGACTGTGCGGGGTCGGCGTGATGATATAATATGCGTTTTCCAAAAGATAAGCGGTCGCATTGGCATATCCGGTCTTTTCGGAGCCGGTCATCGGGTGTCCGCCGATAAAGCAGTGCTCGAGTCCTTCATGGGCTGCTGCTTCGTGAATGTCCGATTTGACACTGCCGACATCTGTGAGTATCGCGCCCTGTTTTAGATAAGGTTTGAGTTCTTTTAAGTATTTCAGATTCTGCTGCACCGGTGTGCATAAAAAGATCAGGTCGCAGTCACCGATCTCAGACAAAGGCAGCAAGGTATTATTTTCAATCGTATGGTCATCGTAGGCCTCTGTCACTGTGGACAGATGACCGGATGTGGCATACAGCTTTTTCTCCGGATAGATACGTTTTAATGTTTTGGCGATCGAGCCTCCGATCAGACCCAGACCGATAAAGCCTATTTTTTCAAAAGACATGACGACATTCATTCCTTTCACTGTTTCACCAATGGATCCGAAATGGCATTGGCATGTTTTCATATTTATATAAGTATAACACAAAACATTCCCACTTTAAAGTGAAAAAGTAAATCGGTAATTATTTGTGAAAAATGAATAAAATAGTTGTAATTTTTCTGGCTTTTTAGTAAAATATACATATATTGATGATCCGCACCGGCAATGTCGGCCGGCGGATGGATAAGGAGGGTATTTGTATGAACGTTTACACAACTGACAAGATTCGTAACGTGGTACTTTTAGGACATGGAGGGGCGGGCAAGACCAGCTTAGTTGAGGCTATGGCTTATCTGGCTGGACAGACGACCCGTATGGGAAAGATCAGTGAAGGAAATACCATTAGTGATTTTGATAAAGAGGAGACCAAGCGGTCATTTTCAATCAGTACATCAATCGTTCCGATCGAATGGGAAGGAAGCAAGATCAATATATTGGATACACCCGGTTATTTTGATTTCGTGGGTGAAGTAGAGGAAGCAGCAGCTGTGGCTGACGCAGCGATCATCGTTGTTTCCGGTAAAGCAGGCATCGAGGTAGGTACGAAAAAGGCATGGGAGATCTGTGAAAAATATAAGCTCCCGCGTATGGTATTCGTGACCGATATGGATATAGATAACGCGAGCTACCGTCAGGTAGTAGAGGATCTGCAGTCATTATACGGCAAGAAGATTGCACCGTTCCATCTGCCGATCCGTGAGAATGAGCAGTTTGTGGGATATGTCAATGTCATCCAGCAGCGTGCAAAGCGCTGGAAGGAGGATGGCACAGTAGAAAAATGTGAGATCCCCGATTATTCACAGGCCAATCTGGAACTGTGCCGTGAGGCATTGATGGAGTCTGTGGCTGAGACGAGTGAAGATTTTATGGATCGTTATTTTAACGGTGAAGAATTCTCGGATGATGAGATCCGTCAGGCGCTGCGTGTCAATGTCGCTGAGGGAAGTATCGTTCCGGTGCTGATGGGATCGAACGTATTGGCACGTGGTATGTATACGCTGATGGTCGATATCGTAAAATATCTGCCGAGCCCGGACAAGCGCACCTGCGCAGGTATCAATGCCAAGACCAACGAAGTATATCAGGCAGATTATGATTTCGCAAAGCCGAAGTCAGCCTATGTTTTTAAGACGATCGTAGATCCGTTTATCGGAAAATACTCACTGATCAAGGTGAATTCCGGCGTTATAAAGACAGACGATGTGATGTATAACCATCACAAGGATGTAGAGGGCAAGATCGGTAAATTGTACGTGATGTGCGGCTCGAAGGCAGAGGAAGTCAAGGAACTCCATGCCGGAGATATCGGAGCGCTCGCCAAGCTGACAACGGCAGCGACGACCGATTCCCTGTCTACCAAGGCCAATCCGATCGTCTATATCCGCACGGCGACATCGACACCTTATACATACATGAGATATAAGGCAAAGAATAAAGGCGATGAGGATAAGATCTCCCAGGCATTGCAGAAGATGATGCAGGAGGATATGACGCTCAAAGCAGTCAACGACAGTGAGAACGGTCAGACGTTATTATACGGTATCGGCGAACAGCAGTTAGATGTCGTAGCGAGCAAGCTGCTCACCAAATATAAGGTAGAGATCGAATTGTCTCGTCCGAAGGTCGCATTCCGTGAGACGATCCGCAAGAAAGCAGATGTAGAGTACAAATATAAAAAGCAGTCCGGTGGACACGGACAGTACGGACATGTCAAGATGACCTTTGAGCCGTCCGGTGATCTCGAGCAGCCCTACGTATTCGAACAGATCGTAGTCGGCGGAGCTGTGCCGAAGAACTTCTTCCC
>JBNMHW010000106.1:0-9275 GCA_050872965.1 bacterium
AAGCTGCAGGCTATGTGTGCGAGGGAACCGAAGGACACATCGAGCCCAAGCTGAAGAGACAGCGAGACACCGCCCGGGCAACCGGAGCAATCTGATCGGGATACTGCTGTGATCGCAGCCAGACAGCCCAGTGTAAAATAGTCTTGCAAGCACCGATATTATATACGCCCAGCCTACTCTGTTTTCGCCAAATTCAGGACTGCTCTGTATACATGTGCAGCCTGACTGGACGGAATCAACCGCTTCACAAGTCCGGCCGAAGAATCCGTGATCGTAGGTATCTCCAGCACCACATCACCCGGCATGCAATCTAACAGCGCATATGCTGCTGCCTGCAGCACGACCATACCGCCGGTCGTATTGCCGTTTGCGGTAAAAAACTGTGACAGATAAATATGCTTCTCATCCTGTGCCGATACGATCGCGCAGGCGACCGGGTCATAATCTTTGTTAAACAATATATAACTGGCCTGCGTCAGCGCCTGACGCATCTGTGGCACGGTCAGATCCGCAATATCATTTTGTTTTAACGTCTCCGACAGACGCCTCAGATCCAGATCCTCCACCTTCTCTATCGAGCGCAGATACATTCCTGCCGGTACGGACACGCGCCGGCGCAGCAGCGGATTGCCTGCCAGCTCTGCCAGCGGCATCTTCCAGTCCGCCAGAGCAGTCTCCTCATCGATCTCAAACCCGATCGTTCTGAAAAAAGGTTCTGTCCCTTCCGCAGACGCATCAAATGTTGCGGTCACATATTCCAGCATACCGTCCATCTCCGACATCAGTTCTTCCAACAGTTCCATAAACAGGGTCCCTGCAAGCCCCCTGCGCCGGTATTGCGGTACGGTATACAGGCTGACCAGTTCCAGATGTGTCTCATTCTCCGGCAACAGTCTCGCACAGACCGCAGCTCTGGCCTCGCCTTCCTCAACCAGTGCCATGCCTAATGCCTCACCTGACCGCAACAGTTCCACCGCTTCTCCTGTCAGAAGCGGTGCCGCCCGATCTGCCTCATTGGGACCGATACTATATAATTCTACTTCCGGTAAGGATTCTCTGCCCATTGTTGTCCTCCCATTCTCTCATTCGCAGTCTGGTATCATACATGAAATCCGAGCGCAACGCCATCATCCACACCCAACGTATCCCGAAGATTGACCCAGCCGGCCCCGTCCAGCTTATGACCTGCGAGCTGCTTCATTGTCCGGATAGCATCAGCCGAAGCCATTCCGCCCGGCTGTTGCTGCCACCGCAGCATCTTTTGCTCCAGCGCCTGCATCCATGCACCGATATCATGTGCTGACATACCGGTCAGATTACACTGGCGTCCACCGTACTTATTGCCGATCTCATCGGTTCTCTGCCCACCGAGGCTGGATGCCTTCTCTGCCGTCGCACGAATATCATGCGTATGTCCCATCTGGTTCATCACACCGTATGCATCGGACTCGATTCCCATCAGCATCGCACCATAATTTGATGCATTCGCTTCTTTATGCATCGAATAGAAATGTCCACAAGTACCGTCATTACAAATCGTCTTGCCACTGACACCCGCATTTGCCAGACCGCCGATCGCACAGTTCATGCCTCGCTGTCCGATGGGGTTAAACCACTTTTTCTTTTCCCTGCTGCGCACATCACCGTTTTCCTTTACAGATCTGCGTCTGACCGAATGCGTCGAAGATCCGCGCCTGTTGTCCTGCGCGGTATTCTCTCCGTCGATCGTCAATATGGAGCGCCACATCGCCTGCTGCTGTTGTTTATCGCTGGCGCCCTCATCCGTCCGTGGAAGTGTCAGAACAACACGTGAACAATGACTGAGTGCGACCGCCATCGAGCTGTCCCACGGTGTACTGTCCACACCTCCATCCGCCGTATTGGTGACCTTTTGGAAATCTGACAGCTGCATGAGCAGCAGACGCTTTGCGATCTGGATCTGCTGTGCTTCATTTGCCGCGACCGCATGTTCCACCTCTTCATCCGGATTCTCGGCTCCGCGATCCTCGAAATACCGTCTGAGTCTCCCGCGATGCGGCTGATGGAGCAGTGTCTCCTCCATCACAGCAGTCGTCATCGCCTCATCCAGTTCAAGATAAAACTGCTTCATCTCATCTGTGATCCCTTCCGTCTTCTGAGCCAGGGACAAAGCCAGACGCAATGCCGGATTCATCAGCGCGCTGACACCCTCTCCGCTCTCCTTGATCTGCTCACAGATCGCCTGCGGATCACTGTGCTCGTCGATCTGATACATCTGCTTAAACTTTTCCAGTTCACGGTTGGCTACAAAATTCCGCATCAGCAGATCCAGATTCTCGAAGTTCGAATAATCTCCTTCATTGAAAATACGCTGCAGCGTCTCCTCTCTGGTGAGTTTATAGTGCGGCATCTTTTTCTTTGACCATCTATCTCGCGTAGACCGCTGCTGAAAGACGTTCATGCCGCGCAATTCTTCCTCACTGACCAGACGCGGATTTCTCTGTAACTGCTTGTTCACACGCGCATATTCCTCGTCACTATCCTGAACGATCTGCTTGGCTTCCCGCTTCTCTGCCCGCTTCTGTTCCTTTGTCTTGGAGACGGGTGCCTGCGGTGCCGGTGCCGGTGCGATCGGAACGGCAGGTAACGGAATCAGACTCTGGTAAAACTGGTCATATGTTGCCGGTCTGCGTATCTGCTGCTGCACTGCGGCCTGCTGTTGCTGTTGTTGTGCAGCAGCATGCTGCACGATCTGTTGTCCGGCTGCCTCCTGCTGGTGTTGTACGAGTTCTTCCCGCACCCGTTCGTATCGCTGTAACTGAATATCATCCATAGTAATTGCCCCTCCTGATTATATATGCTCTGCTAACGCCTCCATCCGTCTACCCGATCAGCCCAAAATGAGCCAATGCGTGGTAAATTCCGTCATCCATCAAGTCTGTGGTGACATAATCCGCTGCCGCCTTTGCCTCCGGTGTACCGTTCCCCATCGCGATCCCGCACCCGGCATATTCCAGCATTGCCAGATCATTCACACTGTCACCGACCGCATAGGTATCCTCTCGCGGGATACCCAGCGCATCACACATTTTCTGCATACCGGTCGCCTTGGTATGTCCCTTCGGCACCATCTCTGCCACCGCGGAATTGTGGATCAGATAGGTATAATATTCATCCAATGCCGCAAAACAGCCCTCTCTGTCTGCATGATCAGTCGCACAGGAGAGCTTATTGATCTCCCATTCTCCATAATGGTCTGTGATACCGACCAGCCGTTCATCCAGCTCCCGCAGGAGCTTTTGTCCGTATGGTTCATGCTCAAAATCTGCCTTATCCATATACAGATACTCCGGTCCCTCGAGGATCGGACGGAAACCGTATTTTCGCACGGTCTCTACCGTATGGATCGCGAGTTCCCGATCGATCAGTTTCTCATAGATCCGCTTTCCGTCCAGTTCAACATGCGTCCCACAGCCTGCGACCAGTCCGTCAAAACCGATCGCGAACAGATCCGGATGCTGGATATATGCCCGCGCACGTCCGCTGCAGATAAATGCATAATGTCCGTTTGCCCGCAGTGCACGGATCGCGCGCACCGTGCTCTCCGGTATTACATTGTGAAAATCCCACAGGGTTCCGTCGATATCAAAAAATACTGCTTTACTCACGATCTGATCTCCAATAACTTTGCCTTTAGTTCATTTTCCATATTCTGCAGTTCACCCTCTGCTGCCGCACGCTTTGCACGGCCCTCTGTCTGGATCTTCATCACTTCATCCAGCGTGGAGATCAGGGATTCATTGGTATGTTTGAGCGTCTCGATATCCACGATACCACGCTCTGATTCCTTCGCTGCCTCGATCGTCGCTGTCTTGAGGCGGTCTGCGTTTTTCTTTAATAATTCATTGGTCATATCCGATACCGCACGCTGTGCCTCTGCCGCCTGTGTGCTGTGCTCGACACCGAGTGCGATGACCATCTGACTCTTCCACAGCGGAATCGTATTGACGATCGTGGACTGGATCTTCTCTGCCATCACGGTATCGCTGCCCTGCACGAGACGGATCTGTGGAGCCGTCTGCAGTGCGATCGTCCGTGTCAATTCCAGATCATGCAGCTTCTTCTCAAAACGGTCGATCAGCCCCTCATAATCCTTTGCCGCCTGTGCATCTTCAGGCAGTCCGCTCGCCGCAGCCTTATCACGCAGTTGTACCAGTTCTGTATCACGGGCGGTCTGCAGCTTTTTCTTGCCGGCAAGGATATACATCGATAACTCCTTGAAATAATTCAGGTTCATCTCATACATCCGGTCTAACATCTGTGCATCCTTGATCAACTGGATCTGATGTGATTCCAGTGCTGTCGTGATCTTATTGACATTGACCTCTGCCTTATCATATTTTGCTTTCAGTTCAGTCAGCTTGTTCGCACGCTTTTTGAAAAATGCGCCGAGACCTTTTTCCTCTTCTTCTACATCAAAATTCTTCAGTTCTCCGACCAGATCCGTAAGCATGCCGCCGATCTCGCCCATATCCTTTGTCTTGACGTTCTCCAGCGCTTTCTCCGAAAAATCTGCCATCTTCTTCTGTGTGCCTGCGCCGTACTGCAAAATAGCATTGGAATTGCGCAGATCGATCTTCTCTGCAAATTCACTTACCATCTGCTTTTGTTCCTCGGAGAGCATGGAATCATCCATCTCGCCCTGCGGTGCCGGTATCACATCTGCCTCTGCTGCCTCTGCAGGCAGTTCCTTATCCTTTGGTTCCTCAAATGCACCAAAATCAAGTGTCGGTGCTTCCGCTGTCATGGTCTCAAAATCTGTCATCTTTGAGTTCCTCCTTTTTACATATTAACTGCGTGTATCAGTTGTAAAATCCGTGTTTTTCGTCAGTCCCTCCTGCTGGAGCATCACCTTCATCGTTGAGATATCGGATGAGATGTCCCATGCGGTGTCTTCAAACAGACTGTCGAACAGATTCTCAAATGCCTCATTGATCGTATCGAGCGTGTCCTCGATCTCTTTTTTCGTATTGGCAACGTTCGCTCCGTACTCCGGCTGTCCGTCAAGATCCCGGTACGCATCGATCAGCTTGGTCGTCGTCGGCAGATAGTAGGTCATCATCTTGTGCAGATCCTGTGCGCTGTCAGGCTGTTTCTCCACCTGCGCAAAGATACGGCGCATGATGTCCTCCAGCTTGGCCAGCTTCGCACTCATGACCTCCCCGGGGATCGCATCGTTACATTCATGGATATGATCAATATATGCTTCTCCCTCTGCAAGTATCTTACGCACTTCCTCCGGGCACTGTGCCTGCACCTGTGCACTGGCAGCCTCCTGCTGTTCGCGCAGCCTGCGCGACTCCTCCGCCTGCTCATACTGTCTGTATGTCTCCTGATCCACGATCAGTGTCGTCTGTGCAGCGTCCATATGCCCCTGCAGGAAATATCCCTTCTGCAGCATCTTTTGCAGATCCTTCTGTACAAAAGAGGTCCGTTTCCCGACTGCATGCGCGAGATCCTCGATCCTGCAGTATCCGCGATTGCCGATCTCACGGACATAACGCCGGAAACGGCTGTTGCGCCCGGTCATTCCGGCTCCCTTTGTGATCAGGTAGATAAAGGGGATCATGGCAAGCCCCAGTCCGAACGGAACTCCCCACGGCACTCCGATAAACACCAGTCCACCTGTGATCATTGCTGCGATTCCAAACAGACTCGTTCCCGTGATACCGAGCGCCAGACACACCGGTCCTGCGGCCTGTCCGGGCAGGTATCTGCGATATCGCGCGGGCGGCTGTGCGGCCGCGGTATAAGCGGTACTTCCATTCCCATTGCGATCCTGGTTTTCTGCATTTGCATAATATTCCCGGCGCATCCTCGCCTGCTGCTCATAGATCTGCTGTCTGGCGGTCTGCGTGTATTCCCTGGTCTGACGTTCGACTTCTCTGCCAACCCGGTTCATCCCACGTCCCAGGCCATCTGCCGCCTGATTGATCACATCACCGACGCATTGGCTCAGTCCCGTGAAATCACCGGATTCCACTGCATCAAGGACAGAATTCATGATGTCCTCACCGACCCGGTTCCATTTATTTGATGTAGCCATAGTCTTCTACTTCCCTTACCTCATACTCATTCAATGTATATAGCTATCTATATTCTAAACAAAACCCAGGGAAAAAGCAATAATGGAATGTACGAATAAAGAGCTGCAGACGGTCATTACACCGTCTGCAGCTCTTTCTCTGATCTGAGTATCTCCAAGATCAGCGTATCACGCGTTTTTTCCTCATTTTCCAGATCTTTTTCTCCGTACTCGTAAAATCCGTTTCCGGTTGAGATCCCGTTCTTGCCCTCCGATACAAGTTCGTTTAAGAGATTGTTCTCTGTCTTTTCGTCCGCCAGATCCGGATACAGATATCTGGCTACGGAATTAAATACTTCGAGTCCTCCAAGATCCGCGATCTTAAACGGTCCTGAACAGGTATAACGCAGGCCGTTTCCGTATTTGATCGTACGGTCAATATCTTCCGGATCTGCCACTCCCTGTTCTACCAGATACGTTGCCTCACGCAGCAGTGCAAACTGAAGCCGGTTCGAGAGAAATCCTTTCACATCCTTTTTCAGCAGCACCGGTTCTTTTCCCATCTTTTTGAACATCTGATACAGGAAATCACAGACCTTTGGATCCGTCCGATCACCCTTTGTGATCTCCACGAGTGGAATGATATGTGGTGGATTCAAAAAATGTGTCCCGCAAAAGCGCTCCGGATGCATGACACACGTACTCAACTGATTCACGGATATCGCGGAGGTGTTGCTCGTCAGGATCGCTTCTGCCGGAACCAGCCGTGAGATCTCCTCATAAAATTTCTTTTTAATATCCATGCGCTCCGGTATTGCTTCGATGACCAGATCCGCATCTGTAAAGCAGTCCTTATCGGTCGTAAAGCGGATAGCCTGATGAATCCGCGATGCCTCGTCCGGATCCAGTCGACCATTTGACACCAATGCATCCAGACTCTTTGTGATCACTTCTTCTGCCTTTTGAAAATCTTTCCCGGACACGGAATAAAGGACCGTCTCCACACCGTATTCCGGAAACATCAGGCTGATACCGGCTCCCATCAGTCCGCCACCGGCAACGACCACTTTTTCTATGTTTTTCATCTCCGTATGAACCTCCTCTACATTAACGAACGGTACATGTCAAGTATCTTCTCGCAGGTCAGTGTCGTATATTTATTTCTCATGAGACGTTCCTGCTGCGTGCTGACATTCCATGCAAAATCAGGCAGTTCTTCCGCCTGCACTCCGTATTCGGACAGACGTTTCCTATGGATCAGCCGGTCAAAGAGCTGCTCCAGTTTCTCATATACTTCTGTCTCCTGGCAGCCAAGAAGATCCGCCAGCAGCGCATTTAACTGCTGTATCTTACCATCCGGCTGCAGTTTTTGATACTTGCGGAATACCGTCGTGAGAAAGACATAATTTGCCTCTCCGTGCGCAACATGATAACCACCGCTGAGCGGATAACTCATCGCATGTACCGGTCCCGTTCCTGAATTGCCGAATGCGATCCCTGCATAACAGCTTGCGATCAGAAATGTCTTTGCCAGTTCCAGAGTCAGCTTTTTATCGTTGTCCAGAACCTGTGGATATGCGTTTAATATCATCTTCATCGCCAGTCTGGAATAAACCTCCGAAAACACGGTGGCTCTCGGCGAAATATAAGACTCGATCGCATGTACAAAGGCATCGATCGAGCTCGTTGCAAACACCGGAAACGGCAGCTTTTCTACCAGTTCCGGAATCAGCACCGCATGATCCGCATATAATTCATCCACCGCCAGCCCAAACTTAGACCTTTTTTCCACAAATTCGAGAATCGATACGTTAGTAACTTCACTTCCGGTTCCGCAGGTTGTCGGCACGAGGATCAGTTCCCTGCTTTTTTTGGCAGAGATCGTCCGGTCAAACAGATCGCCGACCGGCTGTATCGTACACAGGCTCAGTAATTTCGCGACATCCAGGATCGTTCCCCCTCCGATGGCAATGATCCTGTCATACTCTTCTAACGAGACATCTTCTAAAATCGCATTCACAAAATGATCGGATGGTTCCCCGGAACCGTAATCCGTGTGAAAGATCACGTGTGCCTGCCTGCATTTTCCGCTGAAATAATTCTGATACACACGCCGGCTCGTAAATATAAGATCCTTTTTTGTTAACGGAAAATCCTTCAGGAACTCATCCACATGCTCATACAGATGAATCTGCGGTCTGATCTGAAATGTGTTCATAAAACACCTCCTACGCTTCGTCAAAAGCCTTCAATGCATAATTGAAATCAGCGATCAGATCCTCTGCACTCTCGATACCTGTCGATATACGCATGAGGCCGCCTGTGATATGCATCTTCTTACGATCCTCCTCGGGCACATGCATATGGGAAGACAGCAGCGGATAAGATAATGTCGTCCGGATACCGCCCAGCGTCGGTGCATAATGTGCGATATGCAGCCGATCCATGAATTCATTGATCTTATCCCTGTCATCAGGCATCTCAAAGGAGAACATTCCGGTCGCCTGATACGGTGATCGAAACAGCTTTTTGCCAAGTTCATACTGGGGATGTGTATTCACCGCCGGATGATTGACACATGATACATGCGGATTCTCTGCCAGTGCCAGCGCCAGTTTTGCCGCATTCTCACACTGCTTTTTGATACGCAGGTCTGCGGTATGGATGCCGCGGAATACCATCCATGAGGCAAACGGACAGCCGGAAGTTCCAGTCAGCATGCGCACGGTATGGATCTTCTCATACAGATCCATATCCTTTACCGTAATCGATCCGGCCAGCGCATCGGAATGACCGTTGATAAATTTCGTCAGACTGTTGATCACGATATCTGCACCCAGCGTCAGCGGTTTGATGCAGATCGGTGTCGTAAAGGTGTTATCTACCATCAGCAATGCACCGGCTGCATGTGCGATCTTTGCGATCTCTTCTATGTCGCACAAACGATCCGTCGGATTGCTGGCTACCTCTGTATAGAGCATCTTTGTATTCGGCCGGATCGCTGCACGCACGGCATCCAGATCATCAAACGGAACAAAGTCCGCTTCCACACCCCAATTGCTCAGAAGCGTGGTGATCGAATCAAATGTCTCACCGTATATATTCTCATTGCACAGGAAATGATCTCCTCTTTTTAATAATGAGAAATAAGTCGTTGTGATGGCTCCCATTCCGGATGAAAAGATCAGCGTATCCTCTCCCTGTTCCAGAT
>JBNMHW010000107.1:0-9228 GCA_050872965.1 bacterium
AATAATATTATTTGGGGTGGATGCCCCTGCTGTAATACCTACGTTGCCAAGTCCACGAAGTTCTGTCGAGTCCAAATCTTCCAGTGTCTGTATATAGTAAGTATTTTTACATTCATCCTTACATATTTCAAATAACTTCTGTGTGTTGGAACTGTGACTGCCTCCGATCACGATCATAGCATCGGATTCCTTTGCCAGTTCCCGTGCCTGCGTCTGTCGCTCTGCCGTCGCATTACAGATCGTATTTAAAATACATATAGCTATATAATAACCTTTATTTTGAATAATTTCAACTAAATTCTTAAATTTCTTGTTGTTATATGTCGTTTGCGAAACAATACACAGATTTTTTTTCTCCGGAAGCTGAAACTCCATCGCATCCTGTACGGTTTCGATCACTGTCGTATGCCACGGATCACACCATCCGCAGATACCCTGTACCTCCGGATGTGACGGATTACCGATAATGATGATATGGTCACCCGCCGCAGAATGTTCCTCCACGATCCGGTGGATCTTTTTTACAAACGGGCAGGTCGCATCCAACACTTCAAACCCGGCCTGTTCCAGTTGTGTCTGCACGGCTTTTCCGACTCCATGTGACCGGATGATCACACGGCCTTTTTCCAGTCCGTCCAGATCATCGGTTGAATGGATGACCTTCACGCCTTTTTTCTCCAGATCAGAAACGACCTCCTCATTATGGATGATCGGTCCATACGTATACAGGGCACCCGGCATATGTGTCTGTTCATAGACCAGATCCACTGCCCGTCTGACTCCAAAACAAAAACCTGCGCTCTTTGCTACCTTCACATTCATACTATGCCTGTTTCTCCTTCACGATCTCCAGTATAGCCGACACAACCTGTTCAATATTCATATCAGAGGAATCCACAAGGATTGCATCTTCTGCCTGCCGCAGCGGTGACATTTCCCGGTGCATATCGCGGTAATCGCGCTCTTTGATATCAGCCTCGATCTGTTCCAGATCCGCATGTTCACCTTTTGCAACGAGTTCGTCATAACGACGTTTTGCGCGTGTCTGCACACTTGCCGTCAGATAGATCTTGACCTGCGCATCCGGTAACACACAGGTGCCGATATCCCTGCCATCCATGATCACATCCGTTGTCTGTGCCAGCTTCTGCTGCAGCGCGACCAGCTTGACCCGGACAGCCGGATACACGCTGGTGCTGGATGCTGTATTTCCGACCTGTTCCGTCCGCAGACTGCCGGTCACATTCTCTCCGTTTAAAAATACCTGCTGCGCACCGTCGATATAGCGGATCGTCACATCCGCTCCGTCAACCGCTGCCGTGATCGCAGCCTCATCCTCTTTATCGATACCCTGCTGCAAAAAATAGTATGCCATCGCGCGGTACATCGCGCCGGTGTCCACGTAGACATATCCCAGCTCCTTCGCCAGCATTTTCGCAATGGTACTCTTTCCTGCTCCGGCAGGTCCGTCAATCGCAATATTAAAAGCCATTTCCTGTATATCCTTTCTTTCCCGTCCTATGTGTTTTCCTTGTATGCCTCTGCCGCACTGAGTCCGGCAAGATAGCCGGTTGACCATGCGATCTGCAGATTAAATCCACCGGTAAATGCATCCAGATCCAGCATTTCTCCGGCAAAATACAGTCCGGACATCCGTTTTGATTCCATCGTGGACGGATTTACTTCTTTTAATGAGATGCCGCCCCTCGTAATGATCGCTTCCTGAAAACCGCGAAGCCCGGTGAGCGTCATCGAAAAATCCTTCAGACAGGCGATCAATGCCGCGCGTTCTTCACGCGTGATCTCATGCACTTTCTTGTCTTCCGGGATTTTGCTGCGCGCGACGAGAATCGGAAGCAATTTCGCAGGTGCAAGTCCCGCCAGTGAATTCTTAAACTGTTTGTTTTTATTTTCCTCAAACAGCTTCAACAACCGTTTATCGAGCTGCTCCTCGGTAAGCGCCGGTTTCCAGTCCAGATGCAGGATCAGCGTTTCCTTTTGTATCGCATCATTTACAACGGCACTGGCGGTGAGCATCAGCGGTCCGCTGACACCAAAATGTGTAAACAGCATTTCTCCGAACTCATCATAGATGACTTTATTATTTTTGCCGGGATCCGTGATCTTTACACGCACATTTTTCGGAGACAGCCCCTGCAATGCTTTGATATCTTCGTCGGAGACATTAAACGGAACCAGTGACGGACGAAGATCGGTCACGGTATGTCCGAGCATCCGTGCCAGCTCATAGCCGCTTCCGTCAGATCCGGTTGTCGGATAAGACTTGCCTCCGGTCGCGAGCAATACACGATCCGACTCAAAAGAACGGTTATCGGTCAGCCAGACCCGGTATCGTTTTTCAGTCGTCTGTTCCAGCCGTTTTACCTGCGCATGATATACTACCTGAATTCCTGCGCGATCCATCATCCGTTTCAGTGTACCGATCACATCCGAAGCATGATCGGATACCGGAAATACACGGTTTCCACGTTCGACTTTTGTCCGCATTCCTGCGGATTCAAAAAAATCGATCACCTGCGCATTCGTAAAGGTATAGAACGCACTGTATAAAAACTTGGCATTTTTCGGAATGTTCCGAAACAGATCCTCTACCTCACAGGCGTTTGTCAGGTTGCATCTTCCCTTGCCGGTAATATAGATCTTTTTGCCCGGTTTTTCATTGCGCTCAAGCACCAGAATCTCTTCTCCCGGTATGCCGTTTTCTGCTGCAGCGATTGCCGCCATCATGCCGGCCGCGCCTGCACCGACGATCATTAACTGATATTTACGCATGGTCATCTCCCAGTTTGGCATAACGCATCTTCATGGAATCATCAATATAATTGATCTCATCACTCTCGTATACCTGATATTCATCCCAGATATTTTCCAGTTCTTCCAGTGTCTTCACAACCTCACCCTGTTTTTTCATGCACAGCGCAACGATGAGCGCATTGATCACGCTGAGCGGAGCTACCAGCGAATCCACAATGGAAGCCATATCGCTGCTCGCGATCAGATTACAGGACGAATACAGATTCATCGGTGAATGTACACTGTCCGTCAAGGTGATCACCTTGGCATTCCGGTTATTGGCGAATTCCATTGCCTTTAATGTCCGCATGGAATAGCGTGGAAAGCTGATACCGATGATCACATCATCCTTGCTGATACGCACCATCTGTTCAAATAATTCGCTCGAATTATTCGTATTGAGCTGTATGACCCGGTCAAACATCAGATGCAGATAAAAAGCAAGGAAGCTGGCAAGCGGTGCACAGCTTCGGATTCCAACGATATAAATTGTCTTCGCCTTCAGGATGGTATCCACCGCCATTTCAAACGCATCCTGATCAATGTGTTCTAACGTATATTTGATCTTTTCCGCATCTGCCTGAAGCACCGTCTCTAAAATCTGCGACTGTGTGATCCGTCCGTAAGTTACTTCCATCCGCTGGATCGAGTTGAGCTTGTTACGAACCATCTCTTCGAGTGCTTTCTGGAATTCTGGATAACCTTTATAGCCCAGATGCGATGCAAAACGGACAACCGTAGATTCGCTGACACCTACGACCTCACCCAGCTTTGCCGCAGTTAAAAATACGGCCTTATCATAGTTATCCGTAATGTATGTCGCAAGGAGCTTCTGCCCCTTGCTCATACTGCTATAAGACTGATTGATCCGATTGGTCAATTCGTTTGTGTTACTCATTTATTTATTCTCCTGCTGAGAATCCGTCTCGGAAGACGGCTGCGTCTGGGTATCATCCGTACCCTGATTGTCCTGTTGTCCGTCTGTCTGCGTTCCATCCGTATCCGTCGGCTGCTGCGACGGTTCTTCCACAGCCGGAAGATCCTCATACAGGCATAACTCAGCATCTGAATCTACAACATATAATTTTCTTGATTTTGATGCAGACAAATATGTATTTTTTCGTGTGTTCTTGTTCGGATTCTTAACGGTATATGTCAATTTATAGGTACCGACATCTGTTAATTTTATATTCTTACCCGGTTTTAAGGTCTTTTTCGTTCCATCCGGTTTTGTCACTGTAATGACAACCGAATCATCAAGAGCTGTTCCGCAGGACAGGGACGCACTGACATCATCCATCAACTGCTCATAGGTGACTGTCTTTGTCTGCTTACCGACACCCAGATCATCCCAGTCATACTCTGATTCCAGAATCGGCTTGGAAGAATCAACAACTACAATCTTCTGATATTTGGTTGCTACCTTCTGATTGGTCGGATTCGTTACCGTATACCGGATTTTATAGGTTCCTACCTTTGTAAATGTGTATGTATCTTTCTTATATGACTTATATTCCTTTGTACCCGGTTTTTTGATCGCTACCTTTATTTTTCCGGTAAGATCCTGTCCCTGTATGTTTGACGCGCTGATCTTCGCTTTTACATCGTAAGTCGAATTGTACGCCCGCTGTTTTTCAGATGTTACACCCTTAATATAAGGTTTTTCCGTATCTCTCACCTTATAAACTACAGATAACGTATCTGTTCTGCCCCAGGAATCGATGACAGAATATGTAACGGGATAATCTCCCTCTTTGTTCGTATCCACCGTTCCGGTCATCTTCACCCAGTCTGTACAATCGAAACCACCGGAATCCTTACAGCTCATATTACCGGTTCCGAATTTTTTGCCAAGTACGAGTGTCTTCTTGCTGACCTTGATCTTCGGTGTGGTTGATCTCGTTTTATAGGGATTGTCTTTGGCAGGGTCCGTCGGATCCCAGCCCATGTATTTTGATTCGTTCACTGTGATCGTCTTGGGCTTGCCTAACGGATCATCCTTAGCCTTACCATTAAATACAATGACCTTCGTCTTCAACGGACAATTATCATAAATCCACTTGGATGCAGCCACTGTTAACCGGACACAGCCGTGGGAAGCGGTCGTACCGAGCTTATTATACTGCCGGTAAGACTGTGCATTTTCCTTCTGCTGATAATACCACACCGAATGGAACAGGATCGAACCTGTGATTCTCGTACAGTACTGACCGTAGCTGGGACCGTCCAATGTCCACCAGCGATATTTTGCCGGTGTATAAAACGTTCCAACCGGTGTTGCATATCCTGTGGAACAGGTAAATGCGGTGTACGGTGTGCCATCCTGTTTATACACTGTCACTACGTTCGTTCCTTTATTTACTTTGATGTAATAATCACCTGCGCCTGTCTGTGCTGCCTGTACCGGTTGCACGGATGTCAGCAGACACGATACTGCCAGCAATAACGCGAGCAGACCTGCGCATAAATTTCGCTTTGTTATTTTTCTCATAACAGACCTCCAAAATGTCTTTTATCGGGAAAACACCGACATCTCTATGCTACCCCCATTTGTTTTTTTCGTCAAGTAAAATCATCCTGCCGACTGATTTTACCTGACAAAAAAAGACTGTTACGCCGGAACCGTTCAACCTGGGAAGTGGTTTGAGTTGTGATTCCTTTGTAACAGTCTTTTATTCATCTACTCAGTTGTGATTATACAGGATATGCCTTGTTCTTCTCATCTGCAACAGACGGATCTACCTTTGTCTGCTGTGCCTGACGATACTTGAAGAACTCGGTAGCTACCTGCGGGAATAATGCGTAGGTAAGCACATCCTCATCCTGCTGCTTCCACTGCTTCATCTCAGCCTCGATCTTATCTAATTCGGGCTCAAGCAGATCTGCATAACGACAGGTGATCGCGTTCTTCTTATCCTCACCTAATACCTTATCTACAACTTCAGGATTAAACGGCTTTACAGTCTGTCCGTACTTTCCGAGCAGGACATCCTTGGTCTCCTTTGTAGCGACCTTGTAACGCTCGCCCATCAATACGTTAAATACAGCCTGTGTACCAACGATCTGTGAAGAAGGTGTAACCAGAGGCGGCTCACCGAGATCTTTACGAACTCTCGGAATCTCCTCAAGTACTTCCATGTACTTATCCTCTGCATTCTGCTCCTTGAGCTGTGATACCATGTTGGAAAGCATTCCGCCGGGTACCTGATATAACAGTGTCTGGATATCTACACCTAATACCTTCGGGTTCAGAAGTCCGCTCTTGATTGCTTCCTCACGCATCGGACGGAAGTAGTCAGCGATCTCCTTTAACAGCATCTGGTCAAATCCGGGATCGTATGCAGTTCCCTTGAAGGTCTCAGCCATAACCTCGGTTGCGGGCTGGCTCGTTCCGAGTGCAAACGGTGACGTTGCAGTATCGATAATATCGCAGCCTGCCTCTACAGCCTTTAAGCATGTCATAGAAGCAACACCTGAGGTGTAATGTGTATGCAGCTCGATCGGGATGCTGATGGTTTCTTTCATTGCCTTGATCAGTTCTTCTGCCTTGTACGGAGTCAGAAGTCCTGCCATATCCTTGATACATACGGAATTTGCACCCATATCCTCGACCTTTTTAGCCATCTCGGTCCAGTATTCCAGTGTATATGCATCACCTAACGTATAGCTCAATGCAACCTGTGCATGTCCGCCCTCTTTGTTGGTAGCGGTAACTGCTGTCTGCAGATTTCTCAGATCGTTTAAGCAGTCAAAAATACGGATAATATCAATACCGTTTGCGATAGACTTCTGTACGAAATATTCTACAACGTCATCTGCATAAGGACGATATCCTAAGATATTCTGTCCACGGAACAGCATCTGTAACTTGGTATTCTTGAATCCTGCTCTCAGCTTACGAAGACGCTCCCACGGATCTTCCTTCAGGAAACGAAGAGAAGCATCGAATGTAGCACCACCCCAGCACTCAACTGCATGGTAACCGACTTTATCCATCTTGTCGATGATCGGAAGCATCTGCTCTGTGGTCATTCTCGTAGCGATCAGAGACTGATGTGCATCACGCAGAATGGTCTCTGTAATTTTTAACGGTTTTTTCGTCGTATTATTATCAGACATCGTTTTAGTTCCTCCTTATAATATTAGATTCCGAAGATCGCCATAAATGTTCCGGCTGCTACTGCAGTACCGATAACTCCGGCAACGTTCGGGCCCATTGCATGCATCAGCAGGAAGTTGGTAGGATCCTCTTCGGCTCCGACCTTCTGTGATACACGGGCAGCCATAGGTACGGCTGATACGCCGGCAGATCCGATCAACGGATTGATCTTGCCCTTGGTCACTACACAGAGCAGCTTACCGATAAGGACACCGGATGCAGTACCTACTGCAAATGCGATCAGTCCTAAAGCGACGATCTTTAATGTGCTGACATTTAAGAATGCCTCAGCACTGGTAGTAGCTCCAACGGAAGTACCGAGTAAGATAACGACGATATACATCATTGCATTGGAAGCTGTCTCCTGTAACTGACGAACAACGCCAGACTCACGGAACAGGTTACCAAGCATTAACATACCTACCAACGGAGCGGTTGTCGGTAATACCATACATACAATGATCGTAACAACGATCGGGAATAAGATCTTCTCCAGCTTTGTAACCGGACGAAGGTTCTCCATCTTGATCTGACGCTCTTTCTTGGTCGTCAGGGCTTTCATGATCGGCGGCTGGATGATCGGCACCAGTGCCATGTACGAATATGCCGCCACAGCGATCGGTCCCATCAATCCGGTCTGACCAAGCTTACCTGCAAGGAAGATGGAAGTCGGTCCGTCAGCACCACCGATAATAGAGATAGCGGCTGCGGCCTTATCATTGAATCCCATCAGGATCGCCATAAAGTATGCCATATAAATACCAAACTGTGCTGCTGCACCTAACAGGAAGCTGATCGGGTTCGCGATCAACGGTCCAAAGTCTGTCATCGCACCTACACCCATAAAGATCAGTGAAGGCAGGATTGACCATTCATCTAACTGATAAAAGTAATAGAGTAATCCACCTACGCCATTGCTTGCGTCTTCCGGATGAAGCATGATATCCGGATAGATATTTACGAGCAGCATACCGAATGCGATCGGCAAAAGCAAAAGCGGCTCGTACTCCTTCTTGATCGCAAGATAGAGGAAGAAGCAGGCAACTGCAATCATCAAATAGTTTCCTACGGTCAGATTGAAGAAGGCTGTCTGGTGAATGAGATTACCCAGTGTTTCTGTAACGTAACTCATACGAGACCTCCTATTCGACTAATTCATGGTTGCTAAAACAGTTCCAACCTCTACGCTGTCGCCCTTTGCAACATCGATACTTGCGATGGTTCCGTCTGTCTCTGCAACGACGGGAGTCTCCATCTTCATAACCTCTAAGACAAGAACGGTGTCACCCTTCTTTACTGCCTGACCTACAGAAGCCTCAACAGCGAATACCTTTCCGGCTGCCTTTGCTTCGATCTTAACAGCGCCTGCGCCACCTGCGGGTGCTGCTGCTTTCGGAGCTGCTGCTACGGGTGCTGCCTTGGGAGCTGCCGCTACGGGAGCTGTTGCGCCTGCGCCACCCTCTTCTACGGTTACATCATAAACATTTCCGTTTACGGTAATTGTATAATTTTTCATGATCATTTCCTCCTGAATATTTATCTTCTCTTAATTGAACGAACTACAAAATCGTCGGTCGATGTACCTGTAGCTGCCGCGATCGCTGCTGCGATGACCGCTACGAGTTCCAGGTCGTCGGTCTGCGGTGCTGTGGGAACGGGCGCTGCGGTCACTGCCGGAGCAGGAGCTGCCGCTGCTTTTTTGTCCTCAGCCTTTTTCTGTGCCTTATTAATGAATGTAAAGCAAGAGATGATCAGGCTGATGATGATCAGCATCACGAATACGGTTCCCATACCCATTGCTGTGTTCATCGCTGCCTTTACCATTGTCTCGCCCAGTGAATAGACCTTATCAATGGTAATGTCCTCTACCTGCATGTCTTTATCATACACAAAGGTCACCTTGATATCGCGATTGGTAAAGCTGGCTGTCTGCTCTACCGTAGTTGTTCCGTTTGCCTGTGTTACGGCTACATCACCGTAATCGACAAAATCGCCAACCTCATCTTTAATATCAACCCAGTTGTTGATCACCTTCAGAGTTGCTGCATCGATCTGATCCTGCATATTCTGATACATTGCAAGATCGTCATCACTCATGGATACCAGTTCATCCAGAATACCGGTATTGTTTGCAGCAAGCTGGTCTGCGGTATATCCGTTATACGTGGCATTTTCATCGCTGCCGCATCCGAATACACCAACAGCAAGAAGGCACAGACTGACGATCAGTAATAATTTTTTCTTAATCTTCGTCA
>JBNMHW010000108.1:0-8524 GCA_050872965.1 bacterium
ATCCTCACCCACTGCCTGTTCCACCGTCTGCAGTGCCTCCATGATCCGCCTGCTGTTTGTCATCCGCCGGTAAACGGTCTCCAGTTCTTCATCCTCTCCGGATACCAGTCTGGCGCCCTCAATCTCTGCGACCTCATACTCCAGAAATGACCGCTCCCTAGCCAGTGCTTCCCGGTCACTGCACTGCTCCTCCAACCGTTTTTTGCAGGTGCTGTATACCAGATATGCTTTCGCCAGTTCACGTTTTAGTTCCGCCAATTCTGCACCTGCATAATCATCCAGATATTCCAGATGTTTAGACGCATGCAGCAATGACTGATGCTCATGCTGTCCGTGAATATCGATCAGACAGCCGGCCGCCTCACGCAGTTTAGAAGCAGGCACACTCTCACCGTTGATCTTTGCCACACTGCGGCCGCCGGTGATCCTGCGTGATAAAATGACTGCATGCTCCTCCGGCTCTATCTCCAGCTTCTGCAATTGTCCGCATACCGCCTCGGACAGATCGGAAAAAATCAATTCCACATATCCTGCCTCATCATTCGATCTGAGCATATTCCGGTCTACCTTTTCGCCCAAAGCGAAGCTGATGGAATCAATGATAATCGATTTACCGGCACCGGTCTCTCCGGTGAGTATATTCAGACCATCTCTCAGATCTACCTCCACCTCATCGATCAATGCCAGATTTTTTACATATAGCGTTTGCAGCATAGATTACTTCCTTTTTGTTTTTTATGCGATTGTATAATGATAGGTTACTCCGTTGCCAGTTTTTTCAGACGCACCAGCAGATTCTGTGCCTCAGCACTTGTGCGGACCGCACACATGATCGTATCATCACCGGCAATGCTGCCGACGATCTCATCACACTGCATATGATCGAGCGCCGCCGCTACCGCCATTGCCATGCCTGCGACCGTCTTCACAACCAGTATGTTCTGTGCGGTATCCGCCGAACGGAATCCCTCTTTAAAGACACGCACATAGGTTCCGTTCATATCCTCGTCCGGCTCGGAAAGGGTCGCATAACGCTGTCTGCCGTTCGCCTGTGCGACCTTTGTGAGTTTGAGTTCCCGGATATCACGGGAAACTGTCGCCTGTGTGACCTGATAGCCTTCCCGTCTGAGATAGTCGGACAGTTCTTCCTGTGTCTCAATATCGTATTGTCTGATCAATTCGAGTATTTTTGAGTGTCTGGTTGCTTTCATCGTCTCTCCCCACCTTGCCATCTTCTTAATGATAAGACTGCATCTTTTTCCGCAGAATCTCCAGAAAGCTCTGTTTTCCGAGCTTTAAGATTCTGCAGTCCTCCTTCGCCTGACAGATCACGATACGATCCCCCACATCGAGTCTGGCATAGTGATCCCCGTCAAAGCTGACGACCACCTGCTCATCCGCTTCGCAGCGTCTCGCACCGATCTCTACGACGACTTCATCCTCGGCACCGATCACAATACTTTTCGAATTTAAAGTATGGGAATTGATCGGTGTGATCAGGATCATACGCGCCTTCGGATCTACGATCGGTCCACCCGCCGACAGATTGTATCCGGTGGAGCCGGTCGGTGTCGATACGATGACTCCGTCTCCATCAAATGTATTGAGATACTGCCCATTGACATAGACGACCAGACTGACGAGCTGCAGTGCCCCGCTGCGGTGAATGACGATATCGTTGAGTGCCTCCTGCTGTGCCAGCTTTTTTCCTGCCTGTACCGGCATTCCACACAGACGCATGCGCGCCTCCAGCACAAACTGATCATCCATGATCTGGTCGATCGCTCCGAACACCGTAGCCTCTTCCAGTTCACACAGATAACCCAGTGTACCGAGATTGACACCGATCAACGGCACATTTTTTGAAGCCGTATCTCTGGCGGCACGGATCAGCGTGCCATCGCCACCGATCACAAAGATCAGATCCAGTCTCTCCGGCAGCAGCTCCGTCCTGACACTGCCATCCGGCTGTTCCTCTCCACGACTCACGAGATAACCGCAGTTCCCGCCTTTTGTCTCTATATAATCCTGCATACTCTTTGTGAGTCTCAGTCCTTTATCCTTATATGAATTCGTGATAATGAAAAAATTCTTCATTGCATTCCTCATTCGTGCGCTGTCCCGTCTGCATCTGCTGCTTCCCCGCGCGCCAGTGTTCCGTGTGCAGCCTCAACGACCTGCTCCGGTGCCACCTGCGGATCATACGCAGACTGTCCATCATTTCTTAAATGCACCAGATATTCTATATTTCCTTCCGGTCCCTTGATCGGTGAAAATGACAGATGCAGGATCGAAAAACCAAGCTCCGCTGCAAATGCCAGAACTTTTTCTATGACCTCCAGATGCACTTTCTTGTCCCGGACAACACCTTTTTTTCCAACCTTTTCCCTGCCTGCCTCAAACTGCGGCTTGATCAGGCACACCATCTGCGCCTGTTCCTTCAGAAGTGCCTGCGCCGGGCCGAGTACCTTGGTCAGTGAGATAAATGATACGTCCACCGATGCAAAATCCAACGGTTCCCCGATATCCTCCGGTGTCACATAACGGATATTCGTCTTCTCCATACACACAACGCGCGGATCCTGACGCAGCTTCCATGCAAACTGACCGTATCCGACATCCACGGCATACACCTTTGACGCGCCGTTCTGCAGCATGCAGTCGGTAAATCCGCCAGTCGACGCACCGATATCCATACATACCATGCCATCCAGCGACAAGGCAAACTCCTTCATCGCCTTTTCCAGCTTCAATCCGCCACGGCTCACATAGGCAAGTGTATTGCCACGCACCTCGATCGGTGCCTCCGGGTCAAATCCCGCACCCGCCTTGTCCTCTTTTTGTCCGTTCACATATACATTTCCTTCCATGATCATTGCTTTCGCCTTTTCTCTGGAAGGAGCCAGTCCACGCTGCACGAGCAGCACATCTAATCGTTCTTTCAAAATATACTATCTCCCTATATACTCTACCAGAATCCGCTTCACGATCGATTCCGCATCCAGTCCCACTTCATGATACAATTGTTCGACACTGCCCTGTTCCACGAACTCATCCGGTATCGCGATCTGCAGAACGCGAATCGGCTGTCCGGTATCTGTCAAAAACTGTGTCACCTGCTGGCCGAAACCACCCGTAATGACATTTTCCTCCAACGTCACTAACAGCTTATGATCTGCCGACAATGATAGCAGCAGTTCTTCATCAAGCGGCTTGGCAAAACGCGCATTGATGAGGGAACACTGGTAATGCCTGTCTTTTAACTGCTCCCGGACCTCGCGCGCAACCGGAATCATACTGCCGTAAGCAAGCAGTGCGATCTCCGTCTCATCATACAGGATCTCGCTCTTACCCAGACGGATCGGCGCACGGAATTCCTTCCACTCATCATACGCACTTCCTCTCGGATAACGCATTGCGATCGGTCCGTTGTATTCAAATGCAAAACGGAGCATATCTGCCAGTTCCCACTTATTTTTCGGTGCCATGAGCACGATGTTCGGTATCGTCATCAGATACGAGATATCAAAAATGCCCTGATGCGTCTCACCGTCACTGCCGACAATACCTGCGCGGTCAATCGCAAAGATCACATGCTGATCCTGCAGGCATACATCATGCAGGATCTGATCGTAGGCACGCTGCAAAAATGATGAATATACCGCAAATACAGGTATCAGCCCCTTCATCGCGAGCCCTGCCGCAAACGTGACCGCATGCTCCTCCGCAATGCCCACATCGAAAAACCGTTCCGGGAACTGATTGTGAAACCGCTTGAGCCCGGTTCCCGTCTCCATCGCAGCAGTGATCGCCACGATCCGGTCATTTTCCTTTGCCGACATATTCATGACGGACGCAAATACGTCTGTATAATCCGCCTTTGTCTTCTTCTTTTTCGGAAGTCCGGTCTCGATCTCAAACGCTCCGGTTCCGTGGAATCTCGCCGGATGTCGTTCTGCGGGTGCATAACCCTTGCCTTTTTTCGTGATCACATGTACGATCACGGGACCATTCACCCGCGCTGCCTTCTTAAAGGTACGCACGAGCAGTGGGATGTCATGCCCATCCACCGGTCCCAGATACGTCAGTCCCATATTTTCAAAGAGCATTCCCGGTATGAACAACTGCTTGATACTGCTCTTGGTTCTCCGGATACGGTTTACCATCCGGTCGCCATACACAGGTATTTTCTGCAGCGAATCCATCACATCATTTTTTAATTCCTGATAGCTGTCTGCGGTCCGTATGCTGTCCAGATACTGCGACATTCCGCCTACATTGTGCGAGATCGACATTTCATTATCATTGAGAACAATAATAAAATTCGTGTCCAGCTTGGCAGCATTGTTCATCGCCTCAAATGCCATACCGCCTGTGAGTGCACCGTCACCGATCACTGTGATGACCTTATAATCCTCACCGTTCAGGTCACGTGCTACCGCCAGTCCGAGTCCCGCTGAGATCGACGTAGAGCTGTGTCCGGTATCAAAGGCATCCGCCGGACTCTCCTTGCGCTTCGGGAAACCGCTCATTCCGCCAAATTCACGCAGGCTGTCAAAACCTTCCCGTCTGCCCGTGAGCAGCTTGTGCGTATAACTCTGATGTCCGACATCCCAGATCAGCGAATCACGCTCCATGTCAAACGCGAGATGCAGCGCCATCGTCAGCTCTACAACACCGAGATTCGAAGCGAGATGCCCACCATGTACACTCACCCGGTCAATCAAAAATTCACGTATTTCCTGAGCCAGTTCTCCATAATCCTGCGGGCGCAGCTTTTTGATATCATTGGTCTGCCTGATCAGATCGAGCAGGCTGCCATCCTGCGCTCTATGGCTATCTTTATTATCTTTACAGTCTTTTTTATAATCTTTATAGTTGAATGCCATCCCGACATCCTCCCATTATCGTTCTTTAATGATCGCGAACGGTCAGCATCCGCACCAGTTCCTCCAAAAAGTCCGTATCACCCGGAAGCTGCCGTAAGGTATCGACCGCCTGCGCGGATAAACGCTGTACTTCTTCGACAGATGTCTCCATGCCACGCAGTGTGACATAGGTTGTCTTCTCATTTCTGGCATCACTGCCGATCGGTTTTCCGAGGATCTCCTGTGTGCTTGTAATATCAAGAATATCATCCTGAATCTGAAATGCGATACCTACCGCACGCGCGACCTGCTCCATCCGGTCTATCTGATCATCGTCAGCCCCTGCGAGAATCGCGCCGGTCATCAATGCCGCCTCGATCAATGCAGCGGTCTTTAACGTATGTATCTGCAGGATCTTCTCCAGTGTCATCCCCGGCTGACCCTCAGACTCCACATCGATCACCTGTCCGCCGAGCATTCCGTAAACCCCAGCTTTGTTCGCCAGCACCCGCAGTGCACGGGCAATCCGCCCTGTATCCTCCGGCTTTTGTACCTCATCAAATGCCCCCGCTGCCGTCTCAAACGCATAGGTGAGCAGGCCGTCTCCGGCCAGAATACCCATCGCCTCACCATATTTCGCGTGTGTTGTCAGTTTTCCTCTCCGATAGCGGTCGTTATCCATCGCCGGAAGATCGTCGTGTACGAGCGAATAGGTGTGTATCATCTCGATCGCTGCCGCAAACGGTTCGATAAGAGCGCCTTCTCCGCCAAACAGACGGTAACTCTCCAGCATCAGCACCGGACGCAGCCGTTTGCCGCCTGCCGTTACGCTATACGCCATCGCCTCCAAAACCGTCTGCTGCATACCGTCTACCGGTGGCAGATATTTTTTTATGATCTGTTCTGCTTCTGTCACATCCTGTGCTAACCGTTCTCCGGCACTCTCACGATTCATCTGTCTGTCCGCCTCCGCTCTCACTGCTCTCCAGTTGTTCTTCTCCCCGGTCAAATAAATCCAGATCTCCGTTCTCATTGATCACGAGCATTTTTTTCTCTACCTGATCAATCCTTGCATTGCACGCACGGATGATCTGCATTCCCTGCTCATATGCCGCAAATGCATCCTCCAGCGCGATCTGCGGTTCTTCCAGCTTGGTTACGATCTCCTCTGCCTGTGAAAATAATTCTTCCAGACTCACTTCCTGCATTGTTTTTCCTCCACACGGGTCTTCACATCCCCATCCAGCATGTGTAATGTCAGTCTCATTCCGGTCTCTATGCATCCAAAATCATTGACGATATGACCATTCTCATCCGTCACAAGCGAATATCCGGCTGACAGCTTGCGAAGCGGTGAACCGGATTCCAGCCGCTGTGCCAGAATCTGCATCCGGTGTCTCGCATCACTTAACAACTGTTCCAGCCGCTGCGTCATGCGCTCCTCCAGATCCGTGATATACTGCCGTCTCATATTCAACTGATTTTCCGGGCTGGCATACTTCATCTGCAATGTCAGAGATTCCAGACGGCTGCGCAGCAGCTCGATGCGCCGCCGCATCAACTGCTCCATCTGCAGCCTGAGTGCCTGTGTATCCTCATATGCCGTATCCAGCTTCCACACCGCCAGTTCTGCCGCTGCAGAAGGTGTCGGTGCCCTCAGATCTGCCACATAATCGATCAGTGTCGTATCCGTCTCATGTCCGACAGCCGAGATCACCGGTATACTGCAGTCAAACACCGCACGCGCCACAGCCTCCTCGTTAAACGCCCACAGATCCTCGATCGAACCGCCTCCGCGCCCGACGATCATCACGTCCACACCAAGCTGCTCCAACGCATGCATTCCGTTAATAATACTCGCTACAGCGCCATCTCCCTGCACAAGCGCCTGATACAGAATGAGCTGTATGGTCGGGTTCCTTCTGGCTGCGATCGTCTGAATATCGCGGATCGCTGCGCCGGTCGGTGCAGTGACGATACCGATCGTATGCGCATATGCCGGGATCGGACGCTTGTATTCCGGTGCAAACATCCCCATCTCTGCCAGCTCCCGTTTGAGCCGTTCCAGACGCACATAGCGTTCTCCCACACCATCCAGCGTAATTTCCTTTGCATAGAGCTGATATTTTCCATCGCGTTCATACACCTGCACAGACCCGCCGACGATCACATTATCGCCTTCCTTCATACGGAAGGTCAGTCCCCGCCGGTTTCCCGCAAACATCACGCAGGCGATCGCACCGACACCATCTTTGAGTGTAAAATAGATATGCCCCGACGCGTGGTATTTGCAGTTTGACACCTCTCCACGCACCAGAATCCGCTCCAGCAAAAAATCCTGTGCAAACAAATTTTTGATATATTGATTTACCTGCCCAACGGAATATACGTTTCGTTTCATCATATCCTTTTCATGCGATTCCTATGCGATCCGCGCCAGCACACCATTGACAAATGAAGCCGAATTGTCCTCTCCGTATGCCTTTGCCAGCTCGACTGCCTCATTGATCGCCACTCCGGTCGGCACATCTTCCTCAAATTTGATCTCATAAACTGCCACACGGATCAGTGTCAGCTCTACCTTTGCCATACGGCTGGTCTTCCAGTTCGTTGTGCTGGAATCAATGATCTCATCGATCTCAGTCAGATGTGCAAGAATGTCCTCTACCTTATGCTCAATATAGGCACGGTCCTTCTCGCTTGCTGTATCCAGTGCATCCATAAACAGCCGCAGTTGTTCGGGGATCTCCTCCTCGCTATGAAATTCCACACGGAATACCATTTTAAAAATCAATTCCCTGATTTCTCGTCTAGTCATATATGCTCTCCCTTTATCTTTCTCACGTGATTTGTTCATCATGTACAAAAATGAGTGTCTGTGCACACACAGACACTCAGATGCCGTTTGGTCTGACTCTATTTTGTATCCGTCATATCCACACTTGCGATCCGCACATTGATCGTGCCTGCTTCCAGACCGGTCATTGTCTCGATTGCGGTACGCACACGATCCTGTACATTTCCGGACACCTCCGGGATGGAATAGCCATATCTGATATTCAGGTTCACATCGACCGTCACGATACCATCCATCACCTCTACGCGGATTCCCTTTGCCAGATTCTTGATTCCTGTCTTGGCAACGATCTCATTTGTAATATTACCAGCCATGGATGCGACTCCCTCTACTTCAGTCGCTGCCAGTCCCGCAATGATCGATACCACATCATCTGCCACACGAATAACACCCATTTTGTCTTCTTTTATTTTTAATGATTTACGATTCTCTTCCATCTCGTTGTGTAACCTCCTGCTTTGTTCTGCATCCATTTATAGCTGTTCCCAGTCTCACATCATTTTACACCATCTGTAGCTAAATAACAAGCAAAACGTGTGCGATGCTTGCAGAACACACCAAAAATGTATATACTGTAACTAATAATTTTTATAGGTGATTGCGAAACTATTTTTAAACCGGGCTGGCTACGGTCACAGCAGTATCCCCGAAAACATCCGCAGCTCCCGCAGGCAGTCTGTTTTGCTTTCGTTGCACGAATCATTCCACTGAGCCTCCGCAAAACAAAATTGTGTCAGCAGTGGCTTCCACAATTTGGAGTCTCAGCTCCATCGTGCAAAGGCAGCAAAATCAGACAATG
>JBNMHW010000109.1:0-8310 GCA_050872965.1 bacterium
CAAGCTGTTAGATCCCATCTCCAAGATGGATGGAGACAGCCTCCCTGTATCTGCATTCAAGGGCATCGAGGATGGTCAGTTCCAGACCGGTGCATCTGCATACGAGAAGCGTGGTACAGCCGTTACTGTTCCTGAGTGGGACGCTGAGAAGTGTATCCAGTGTAACAACTGTGCATTTGTCTGCTCACATGCTACCATCCGTCCGTTCTTACTGAGCGATGATGAGGCTAAGGCAGCTCCTTCTAACATCAAGTTAGCAGATATGAAGCCGAAGGCTGGCGAGTACAAGTACACCATGAGCGTATCTCCGTTAGACTGTATGGGATGCGGCGAGTGTATCACTGTCTGCCCGACTGCAGCTATCAAGATGGTTCCTCAGGAGTCACAGGCAGCAGAGCAGCCCGTATTTGATTATTTAGTAGCAAACGTAGGCAAGAAGGATATCGGTCTTTCTGATACTACACCTAAGGGATCACAGTTCAACCAGCCCTTACTTGAGTTCTCAGGCTCTTGTGCAGGATGTGCTGAGACCTCTTATGCAAGATTGATCACCCAGTTATTCGGTGAGCAGATGTACATCTCTAACGCAACAGGATGTTCTTCTATCTGGGGTAACCCGGCAGCTACTTCACCGTATACTGTAAATAAGGATTCCAAGAAGGGACCCGCATGGTCTAACTCACTGTTTGAGGACAATGCTGAGCATGGTCTTGGTATGGAAGTTGGACAGAAGTATCTGCGTGACATGGCTATCGAGTCTGCAAAGGCTTGTGCAAGCTCAGACAAGGCATCTGCTGAGTTAAAGGCTGCATTTGATAAGTTCATGGAGACCAAGGATAACACCAAGGCAAACGTTGAGCCTACCAAGGCACTCGTTGCTGAGTTAGAGAAGGCTGCTGCAGCAGGATGTCCTGATGCACAGGCTGCGATCGATAAGAAGGATTACCTCGGAAAGAAATCTGTATGGATCTTCGGTGGTGACGGATGGGCATACGATATCGGATTCGGCGGACTGGATCATGTACTTGCTTCCGGCGAGAACGTAAACGTTATGGTATTCGATACCGAGATGTACTCTAATACAGGTGGACAGGCATCTAAGGCTTCCAACATCGGTGAGGTTTGCCAGTTCGCTGCTGCAGGTAAAGAGATCGGCAAGAAGTCTCTGTCAGAGATCGCTATGAGCTATGGCTATGTATATGTAGCACAGATCGCTCTGGGCGCTAACCCTGCACAGGCTGTAAAGGCTATCGCTGAGGCTGAGGCATACAACGGACCTTCCCTGATCATCGGATATGCTCCTTGTGAGTTACACGGTATCGCTAAGGGTGGTATGAACCACTGCCAGGATGAGATGAAGAAGGCAGTAGCTTCCGGTTACTGGAACCTGTTCTCATTCAACCCTGCATTAAAGGCAGAGGGCAAGAACCCGTTCACATTGACTTCTAAGGCTGGCGACGGCACATATCAGGATTTCCTGAACAACGAGGCACGTTATACACGTCTTGTTAAGCCGTTCCCTGAGAGAGCAGAGAGACTGTTCAAGGAGTCAGAGGAAGCTGCAAAGGCTCGTTTCGAGCACTTACAGAAGTTGGTTGAGTTATACAAATAATTCAGCAAAATATAAATGATTAGATACCCTGCGGGCAGATCTGTCCGCAGGGTATTCTTGTGTGATAGAAAAATCCTGACATACAAAACGAAGGAGGAGAACAAATGAATGTATTAGACGAGTTGACACTCAAAATGATCGATTTTTATGCCGGGGATGCAGAGCGCATCCAGCATTTTATGAAGGTGCATCGTTTTGGTGAATTGATCGCGAAGATGGAAGGTCTGAGTGAGGATGAGATCTTTTTGATCGAGACAGCTACGATCGTACATGATATCGGTATCCGTATCGCAGAGGAAAAATACGGAAGCTGCGAAGGACCGCTGCAGGAAAAAGAAGGACCTGCCTATGCGGAAAAAATGCTGGCAGAGCTGGGCTACGATCAGAAGATCATTGATCGTGTGAGCTATCTGGTCGGACATCATCACACCTATACGAATATCGACGGTATCGACTACCAGATCCTCGTAGAAGCGGATTTCCTTGTAAACCTGTTCGAAGAAGGCTTCCGCCTCGATGGTGTAGACAAAGAAAAGGTACAGAATGTCTACGACAGGATCTTTAAAACAGAAGCCGGAAGGAAGATCTGCCGGACGATGTTCAAATAGCATTTACAAAATCCATTTCAGGTGTTAAAATGAAGTATAGTCTAGCCATATTAGGAGGAAAGCTATGCTTCAGATAGAGGAGTGGTTTCGCAGATCGCAGCGAAAGCCTGAAAAACGAGCAGTGACTGCATCGAGACCGGCGGCTGTTACACATACTGCAGCACAGAAAGAGGAAGAGTTACATACAAAGAAAATGGCAGCACAAACGAGCCATTCAGAGGAAACGGAGCTGAAGCAGCCGGAATCTGAACCGGAATTTTTGGACGAGCCGGAGTTCTTTGATGAACCGGAGGACATGTTCGAGCAGGAACGTACAGAGGAGTCCGAATCGGAAGAACCCGTTACAGAGGATGATACAGTAGTTTCGCTGCAGGATTCAGTCTCAGAGACAGATGAACTGGAGCATATTTCTCAGAAAATAGGGATGGATGTGGCAGATATGATAGATATGGACAAGGAAGATGTATTGATTCAGCAGATAGATGAATTCCGCGAGAAAGCAAAGCAGCTGCAGCAGCTGATGCAGAACCGCGAATCAAAGGCGAAGGAACTGCAGGGCGTAGTGGAAGAACGCACGGCAAAAGCAAATTCACTGGATCGCATGGTTCATGTGCGTCGCGGTGAAGCGGACAAGATCATGAAGCAGGTATCCCAGCGTATCGATGCGATGTCTATGGGTGTGCGGACAGAGATGAGCGGTCTGTCGGATTCCGTCAGCAAAGAAGTAGGTGGACTGACGCAGAACCTGACCAATGAGATCAACCAGTCGACAGAAAAGACGAGACTGGCGGTAGAAGCTGCGACACAGAATATGATCGATCAGAATACGCGCAGTCTGGAGGGCTTGAAGGAGCAGTTAGAGCAGCTCGATCATTCCGAGCAGATCGGTGAACTCTCAACAGAGATGAATAGTCAGATGACGACACTCAAGGCTGATATCGTGGAGAAGATCCATGCTGAGGATGTCAAGTGTTACCGGAATATCCAGGTATCACTCGATGATCAGAGTAAGCTGTTGTCAGAGAGTGATGAGAAGATCCGCGGACTGATGGAAGAGCAGATGAACGGTCTGAAAGATCAGATGAGTCACCATGCGACGATGATCAAGGCATCGCTGGTGATCTCCGTGCTGAATTTGCTTGGTATCGCCGGTATCATAGCATTATTAGTCGTGCGCTAAGCCCAAGCTGCACGTGAAAAAGCGTCACAAAAACGTAGTATGACGTAGAAATACGTCACAAAAACGTAGTATGACGTAGAAATACGTCACAAAAACAAACGAAGCAGGATATAGGTTTTATATGAATTATCAGGGAACAAACAGTGTCTGGATTATTGGCCACAAGAATCCGGACACTGATTCTATTTGTGCGGCAATCGCATATGCCGCGTTGAAAAATCAGACAGAGAGAGAACACTATGTACCGAAACGTGCCGGAGCCATGAATGGTGAGACACAGTATGTACTGGACTATTTTGGTGTGGATGCGCCGGAGGAAGTGAGTGATGTAGGTGCGCAGGTCAAGGATATCAACATCCGCCGTACTGCAGGTGTGCGTGAGGGCATTACGCTGAAAAAGGCATGGGAACTGATGCAGACAGAGCGCGTGGTGACTTTGCCGATCGTAAACGAATCACGCAAGCTCTCCGGATTGATTTCCAACAATGATATCGCCATGTGCTATATGGAGGTGTCCAATCAGGAGAGTCTCTCACAGGCGAGACCGCGTTATCACAATATCATCGAGACATTGAACGGAACGTTGCTGACCGGCAATGAGCATGGTATTTTCATGCACGGCAAGGTCGAAGTGGCTGCAGGTAACAGGGAGCGTGTGGAAGAATATATTGCGAAGGATGATCTGGTCATTCTCGGAGACCGCGAAGAGATGCAGGTGCGGTCATTGGAGCTGGATGCAAGCTGCATGATCATCTGTGGTGGTTCACAGGTGTCAAAGCAGGTGCTCGACATGGCTAAAAGCAGAGACTGCGTGCTCATTTCGACACCGTATGATACATTTACGACCGCCCGCCTGATCAACCAGAGTATGCCGATCCGTTCAATCATGACGAAAAATGACTTGGTGACATTTGAACTGGATGATTATGTGGACGATATCCGCGAGGTTATGTCCAAGGAGAGACATCGTGATTTTCCGGTGCTCGATGAAAATGGGGATTATGTAGGCATGATCTCACGTAGAAATCTGTTAAATATGCAGAAAAAACGTGTGATTCTGGTCGATCATAACGAAAAGGCGCAGGCGGCTGACGGAATCGGCGGCGCCGAGATCTTAGAGATCATCGATCATCACAGACTGGGCAGTTTAGAGACGATGTCTCCGGTCTTTTTCCGCAATCAGCCCCTCGGATCGACATCATCGATCGTATGGAGCATGTATCGGGAAAAAGGTGTTGAGGTCGATGCGCAGATCGCAGGGCTGTTGTGTGCAGCCATCATCTCAGACACACTGATGTTCCGCTCGCCGACCTGCACACAGTTTGATCAGGAGGCAGCGCAGGAACTGGCGCAGATCGCAGGGATCGATATTGAGACCTTTGCGAGCAATATGTTCCGCGCGGGCAGTGATTTCAGCAGAAAAACGATTGAGGAGATCTGCAATCTGGATTTCAAGACGTTTACTGCGGAGAAGATCACATTCGGTGTCAGCCAGATCAGCGCGATGAGTGCGTTGGATCTCGAAGAGGTCAAGCGTCGCGTGCAGGAGTATCTGGATACGATGCTGGTAGAGCGTAAGCTGGATATGGTATTTATCATGCTTACCAATATCGTGCAGGAGCATTCTGAAATTTTATGTGCAGGAGAGGGAGCAGGAAAGATACTCGCGCAGGCATTTCCGAATGCGCAGGCCGGAGAGCATGAAACGTTGTTAAGAGGTGTTGTATCGCGTAAAAAGCAGTTTATCCCGGAACTGATCCGGGCATTGCAGGAGTCCTGAACGATGACAGAGAAAAATAACCGCCAAATGAGAAAAAATAATCATTATAAAAACAGCCATTATAATAGGAAGAAACAGACTGAAAGACAGATGAGTAAACGTGATGAGAAAATTACTCAAAACTCCGGCAGACAGACTTGGCGCGCAGGCAACATGCTGTATCCGGTGCCGGCTGTCATGGTCAGCCTGGGGCGCGAAGGAGAACGTCCGAATATCATAACGGTAGCGTGGGCCGGGACGATCAATTCCGATCCGGTCATGTTGTCGATCTCCGTGAGAAAAGAGCGGTATTCGCATGCGATATTAAATGAGACGGGAGAATTCGTCGTGAATCTCGTGAATGAACCACTGGTGAGAGCCTGTGATTATTGCGGTGTACGGTCAGGAAGAGATGTTGATAAATTCTCTCAAATGAATCTGACACCGCTGGCGGTAGAGGGCGTATCGGCTCCGGCGATCGCCGAGAGTCCGGTCAATCTGGCATGCCGCGTGAAGCAGGTGATCCCGCTCGGGAGCCATGACATGTTTTTAGCTGAGGTCGTCAGTGTGACGGTTGATGAACGTTATATGGATGAAAAGGGTACGTTTCATCTGAACGACGCGGGATTGGTAGCCTATTCGCATGGCACGTATTTTAAACTGGGAAAAGCGCTCGGGACGTTTGGTTTCAGTGTGAGAAAAAAATAGAGAATTATGCTGATGCATAATTCTCTATTTTTATAAAATCAGAGCTTGAGTCCGGCGAGCAGGCTGCCGAGGCTGGTCGTTGCCTGTTCATCGGTCGTGTATTCGATCGCTTCTGCATTTTCGGCTTCCGTATCTGTCATCTCTTCCTGCAATGCCTTGATGGACAGACTGATCCTGCCATCGTTTGTATTGAGGATCTTGGCGTGTACTTTTTCGCCTTCTTTTAATACTTCGCCCGGATGTTTGATCCGTTTTTCGCTGATCTGTGAGATGTGTACGAGACCGCTTAATCCGTCACCGAGATTCACGAAAGCGCCGTAGGGCATGAGGCTTTCTACGGTTCCTTCCACGACAGAGCCGGGAACGAGCATCGAGATCTTGTGGTTGCGGGCTTCCTCCTGCTGCTTGCGCAGCACAGTCTTGGCAGACAGCACGAGTTTTTCCTTCTGCGGATCGGCGGTGATGACTGTCACGTCGAGATCCTTGCCGAGCCACGGGTTGCAGTCTTCGACGTAGTCGAGGCTCAACTGGCTGGCGGGAATGAATCCGCGGATGCCTTCAAGATAAGCAACGACACCGCTGGGGACGATGCCCTTGACGCGTACGGTGTGGATGCTTTCGTCCTCAAGATAGCCTTTTAAGACATCCCATGCGAGTACATGATTGGCCTCTTTTTTCGATAATAAGATATTGCCGGCACCGTCGTCCGTACGGATCACGGTAGCTTCGATCGTATCGCCGACCTGAACGGCTTCTTTTAACATGCAATCGGGGTCATCGGAATAATCTTCTGCCTTGATGATACCGGATGCATAATAGCGCAGATCCAGAGTGATCTCTTCCTCTGTGACAGCGATGACGGTTCCGGTCACGATGTCGCCGACACCGATCTTGCGAAAGGAGGCATTGATCTCTGCCTCGTAATCTTTCATAGTTTCAGCCATGATAATCACGCTCCTTTGTATTTTGTATTATTTTTTGAACACAGTATAGCATAGACTTCTTTCCATAGCAAGGCACTAGGGTATGCGCTTGACAACAAAAAGAAAAGCGGTATAATGATTGCATAAATTATAGAAATTTATGTTATTATTATTTTAGTATATGTATGTAAGACATACTGGAAAGAGGGATTGACATGAAGTTAATTTATTTAGATAACGCGGCGACAACAAAAGTCGTGCCGGAAGTCATGGAGGCGATGATGCCTTATTTTACCGAATACTACGGAAATCCTTCCAGCATCTATTCATTCGCCGGAAAGAGCAAGGATGCGGTAGAGCAGGCGCGTGCTACGATCGCAGGCATTCTCGGAGCCAAGCCTGAGGAGATCTACTTCACCGGTGGCGGCAGCGAGTCAGATAACTGGGCGCTGAAGGCTACTGCAGAAGCTTATGCGAGCAAGGGCAAGCACATCATCACATCCAAGATCGAGCATCATGCGATCCTGCATACCTGTGAATGGCTGGAGAAGCATGGATTTGAAGTGACATATGTGAACGTAGACGAGAATGGTAAGATCCGTCTGGACGAGCTCGAAGCAGCGATCCGCCCGGATACGATCCTGATCTCTGTCATGGCTGCCAATAATGAGATCGGAACGATCCAGCCGTTAAAGGAGATTGGTGAGATCGCGAGAAAGCACAATGTATTTTTCCATACCGATGCGGTACAGGCATTTGCGCATATTCCGATCAATGTAGATGAGATGAATATCGATATGCTCTCAGCCAGCGGACACAAGATCAACGGACCGAAGGGTATCGGTATCATGTATATCCGCAAGGGTATCAAGAGCGGTTCATTCATCCACGGCGGTGCACAGGAGCGCAGACGTCGTGCCGGTACACACAATGTTCCCGGAATCGTCGGAATGGCAAAGGCAGCACAGATCGCAGATGAGAAGATGCAGGAGCGTATGGCTTACGAGTGCAAGCTCAGAGATCATCTGATCGAGCGTGTGCTGGCAGAGATCCCGTACAGCCGTCTGAACGGAGACCGTACGAACCGTCTGCCGAACAATGCGAACTTCTGTTTCCGTTTTATTGAGGGTGAGTCCATGCTGATCAAGCTGGATCAGAAGGGTGTCTGTGCTTCCAGCGGAAGTGCGTGCACATCCGGTTCGCTTGACCCGTCACATGTATTGCTTGCCATCGGACTGCCGCACGAGATCGCGCACGGATCTCTGCGTCTGACGCTCTCACAGGAGACGACGATGGAAGATATTGACTTTACCGTGGACGAGCTGAAGAAGATCATCGAGCAGTTACGGTCAATGTCACCTCTGTATGAGGATTTTGTGAGAAAACAGAATAAATAACATAGAATGGATATTAGAGAGGAAATATAATAGTATGTACAGCGAAAAAGTAATGGATCATTTTAACAATCCCCGAAATGTCGGTGAGATCGAGGACGCGAGTGGTGTAGGTACTGTCGGCAA
>JBNMHW010000110.1:0-8142 GCA_050872965.1 bacterium
CATTATCCTCAAATGTAAACCGGTATTTTCCTGCAAACCGAAGATCTGAGGGAAGTTCATCGACCGAAACACGGATCCGGCCACCCTTCGGCGTATATTTGATCGAATTTTCTATAATATTCGCAAAAATCGCCTGTACGCGCTCCGGAGCACCGACTACATAATCATGCTGCAGTTCACCGGTCTCAACTGTCAACTGATGCTGTCTCGCCTGCGCCATCGGACGCAGCAGATCGACTGCATGTGCGATCGCATCTGTCAGCCGGAAATTCTCTTCCGTGAGATCGAGCCGTCCCGATTCGAGCATGCTCATATCCAGCACATCATCCAGCATTTCGAGTAGCTGCTTGCCTGATTGATCGATCTTTCCGAGTGCATCCAATACACGCTCCTGCTCCGCGATATGCCATTCAGCCACTGTCGCCATACCGAGAATACCGTTCATCGGAGTCCGGATCTCATGTGAGATTCGTGTCAAAAATGTCCGCTTGGCTGCGCTCGCCAGATCCGCGCGCTCCGATTCGAGTGCCAGCAGCTCCTGCAGATTTTCCACCTGCTCTGTCTGCTGTGCGAGCAATTGTGCTGTCCGGTCAATATTGACACCGATCCGTGACAATTCCGGTATCTCATTACTGCATCCTGATGCATTGGACGGCTGCATGCCATCCGCCAGTCTGGTCAGCGCTTCATCCACCTGCTGTAACGGCATCGCGATCGTTTTATGTACATAGGCTGCCAGCAGCAATCCGTTTACGATCAAAGCGACCGCAGTCGTTATGAATATACACGCGGCTGTGCACCAAGCCGTATACTGCGGCGGCAATCCCATATGTCCGATCAGATGCACGACCGCCTCCGTCACCACTGCCCATACTGCAAGTACAGCCACTATGAGCATTGCAAGATACCGATTCACCTTCTTTTTCATATCCGGTTCCCCCTTGTAATATCATTTATGCAAACGCCGCACGTATCCGCGCCGCACGCTGTGCGAACTGCTCATAAAAATCCTGCGCAAGATCATATGGTGTGAGATAAAAAGTCTGCAGGAGATATAGGTTCAGTTGTTTTGCCGGTTCTTCTTCGGCATCCGCCAGAAGTGCTACCATCTCGCGGCGGAAATCATGCCATTCCCTGACAAAATCATGATATACCGCAGCCGGTTCAATGCCGATCCACCTGCTGATGCGCACCTTTGAACGCTGATGGTTCTCGCAGGCATCTTCCAACAAAAAATACGTCATTTCTGACTCTGTGAAGTTCCTTCCGAGTGGAAACAACCGACAGATTCCCGGTCTGTAGGTATGGATCGTACAGCGTCCCTCGCTGCTTAAAAAAGAACATCCGCCAGTCTGCGCATTCATCTGCAGATGTGGCAGGATCATGCCCTCCCACACCGTGAGTGCCACCGTGCCGTTTTCCAGCAGACCGGCGACCGGCCGGCCTTCTCTCTGCAGCTGCCATGCGTCATACGGATCGAGCCGGATCGAATCGCCCATCCCACGGCAGCACGAACTGCATCCGTGGCAGTCATGGCAGTCCACACGCACCAGATCGTTCTGTTTATATAATACGGGTTCCATCTGTTGTCTCCTCTCTGTGATATCTGTCCGGGCTCTATGATCCGATCGCTGTCTCCAGCATCTGTTCCCACACATTTTCCGGCTGCGCCTGCGACAATGACAGGCTATAGGCATAATCTCCGTCTGTCCAGACTGCCAACACGTATCCGTCTGTCTGTCCACGTAGCTGCACCTCGCAGTCCCCGACTGTGACAGCGTCCGTGACCGCATATTGATTATAGTCACCCGAATTGTCCTCCGTTCCCGGCGACTTCCGGTAACATGCCGTCTGATCTCCCGACTGATATTCGATCTGTGCCATGTCTGTACCGATCGATGCATATGTGGTCGTCTGCGGTTCAAACGGCAGTCCCTGAATATCATGAAGTTCATAACCCATCTGTGACGCCAGTTCCTCTATTGTATCATAAGTCTGATAATCCCAGGTCGTCTGAACGTCATTTTCTGATGACTGATCCTGATCTGTGCCCTGTCCCGGGTTCTTTAACACAGATGGCATGACCGCACAGGCTGCGACCAGCACGATCAGTCCGGCTGCCATTCCGGCATATTTCCGGCGGTTCGCAAATCTGATCACCGGCTGCACTGCCTGATCCGCTGTGAGATCCGCATGTCTTAGCTGTTCCGATATCCGTTCGTGCATCTGGGGAGTCATGGTGATATGTTCCATAATTTCGTGATACTTTTCACTCAAAATCATACACCTCCTTCAGCACATCCTTCAGCTGTGCGCGTGCGCGTCTCAGATCAGACCGCACAGTCGACTCTTTCCTGCCTAAAATATGGGCAATCTCTGCCGTTGCATAGCCTTCTTCGTAATACAGATGAACTGCCTCTCTGTAATTTGCAGGCAATTCTTTCACCGCATCCCAGACAAACGACAGATCTTCCCTCTCTTCAGCAGCCAATGTTTCGCTCAGTTCATCGGCTGCACGTACTTTATTATAAGCAATGCGGTTTTTGCTGAGATTGGCTGCGACATGCAGCAGCCATGCTTTTTCGTGCTCTGCACTGCCAAGCCGGGGAGCCGTGCGCAGAAACTGTATCAATGTATCCTGCACGATCTCCTCCGCATCGCTGTAGTTGTACAGATAGGTGTATGCCAGCCGCAGGATACTATTTCCGTATTCCGTCAGCATCCGCTCTGCCTGACGATTGGCTTCCTCTTTACTTACGCTTATTTCCTGTTTGTTTCTTACACCTGCCCGGATCACTTGTGCATAACAGATCACTCGGGCGGCAAGTCTGCGCATTCCGTCTATGATAGATCGCGCTGTACTGCCGCCCGTCCAATGATTTGCAGGTGCGTATCCTGCTATAGTCATAATTCCTCCCTCGAATCAGGCTCCGCTTACTGTATGCTCTCCACCAATGCACTCATCTGTGCTGCCGTCACACCTGCATCCGCATACACGGAATAGGTATATCCGTTCTGGTTCCATACAGCTACATATACATGTGTACCGTCACCACGAAGCTCGGTCTGATGTCCACCGATCGTCTGCGCCTCTTTTTTCGCATAATCGATATACACGCCGCTGATATCCTCTGTGCCCGCCTCTTTGCGGATCGTGATCTGTGACGCATCCTTTTCATATACGACCTGCAGCATCTGTGCACTCATAACGCTGTATGCAGTCTGCTTGTAACCTTCTATCTGCTCCGGCAGCTTGATTGTGTATCCGGCTGCCTTCTCTGCCTCTGCCAACGTCTGATAATCAACAAACGGATTCGGGATCTGCGTCTGGTCATCACTCTTTGTGGAAAACCGGATCTGCTGTCCTTCGATGCTCAGCACGGAAGAATCATTGCCCTCGATGACCCAGAACAGTGACATCGGTACATAGGTCGTCTTTTTAACCACATAAGGTGCCGCTCCGAGTGAAAACGGACCGGTCGCGCCTACCGCTCCCTCAATGCTGGTTGTCAGGGAATAGCAGTCTTTTCCGATAGTAAAATCTGCGTGCATCTCTCCGGTATCCAGGCGGATCTGCTTACCCTTTTTCGTCACTTTCATGCCTGTCGCCTTGGCCATCTTACGCAGCGGCACCATCACGGGAATCTCGACACCGGTATCTTTGTCATCGACAACGACGGTGTACTGAGCAACAGTATCCAACTTTTTGCTCTTCTCCGCAGCCAGTGCTGTCGTTCCCGCAAATGCAGGGATCGTGAGTGTAGCCGCTAACAGCAGTGATAAGATTACAGTAAATTTTTTGTTCATCATGGTTTTTTCTCCTTTTGCCTTATGGCTTTTTATTTGGGTTGTTTTTATTATTTTTTTACCCTTTCACCTTATATACAGCCCAGCTTCCTGAAATGTTGCAAAAAGAAAAATTTTTTTGACGGTTTTTTATGATAATTCCTCACGGATCACCATGATATCATTCAATCGCAGCAGTGTATCCTTCTGCGGCAGGATCGAGAGGTCTTCGCGTAAGATGAGAAAGATCGTGATCTGATTGTCTTCCTCGACTTCTTCGATCGCCTTGCCGGCATAGCGTCTGTCGACAAATACCTCTGCGATCTCATGGATATCCTGCTGTCTGAGATCGGAGATATTGCTTTTGCGCTGATACTGCTCGACGAATCCGGCGCTGATGATACCGGTCGGGATCGCCACCGCGCCAACACCCAGATATGCGATCGCGATCGCCATCACCCGCCCCAGTGTCGTGACCGGATAGATATCTCCGTATCCTACCGTCAGCAATGTCGACATACTCCACCAGATGCCGCTGAACGCATTACGGAAAACGAGCGGCTGCGCCTCGTGCTCGACGCTGTACATGCACAGACTGCTCGCCAGCATGAGTATCATCACGATAAATACCGACGATATGATCTGGTTGCGTTTCTCATATAATACGGTCGTGATCACATTGAAGGAGTCATATTTTGCGTTCAGACGGAACAGATGAAAGATCCTCGCCACACGCAGCATCCGAAAGATCACAAATCCGGACAGGAAAAATGCCGGAATGATCGTGAGCAGATCTACCACTCCGTCAAAGGATACTAAAAAACGCAGCCTGGCATGCACCCGGTCGCGATCCGGATACAGATATTCCGCAGTCCAGATGCGCAGTGCGTACTCCACACAAAAGATCAGCATCGTGATGATCTCGACCCAGTGAAATACCCCCGCCAGAAAGGACAATTCCTCAAATGTCTGTAAAAATGTGACCAGAATATTGGACAGGATCGTCACCGTGATAAAAATGTCAAACGCACGGCTGATAGGATTGCTCTTGTCCCCGATCTGTATGATGTTGAATACCTTTTCTTTTACTTTCATCGCCTTATTGTTTTGTTCCATGCTTAGCTGTTTGCTTCAAACTGCCCTGCCACAAGTTTCAGATCCTCGCGGATCGGCAGATGCTGCGGACATACCTTCTCGCACTTGCCACAGCTGATACAGTCGCTGGCTTTTCCGAAATTCTGCGTGAGGCGGGAATAGTATTCTCCCTGCGGTGTAAAGCCCTTGCCGGCATACTCCTGCTGCTCTGCATTATATAATGAAAAATATTTCGGGATCGCGATATGCTTCGGGCAGCCATCCACACAGTACGCACATCCCGTGCAGGGAATCGCGATACTCTCATTGATGATGTCTGTCGCCTGTTTGATGAGCGCTAACTCTTCCTCGTTTAAAGGCTTGAAATCCTTCATATATCCGGTATTGTCACGCATCATATCCATATCTCCCATGCCGGACAGCACCATCTTCACATTCGGCTGGCTCGCCGCAAAACGGATCGCCCATGACGGAACTGACATCTGTGGTGCATAGGATTTGAATAATTCCGTCACTTTATCCGGCACATTTGCCAGTGTACCACCCTTGACCGGCTCCATAACGATCACCGGTTTGCCATGTTTTTCGCAGACTTCATAGCATTTACGTGACTGGATCGCCTCACTGTCCCAGTCGAGATAGTTGAGCTGGAGCTGTACGAATTCGACTTCCGGATGCTCTGTCAGCACGCGGTCGAGCAGATCGGCACCGTCATGATATGAAAATCCCATATGCTTCACCAGCCCTGCTTCCTTTTTCTTTGCCAGCCACTCAAAGCAGTGATATTCCGTGTACTTTTTATAATGATCTTCTCCGACATCGTGCAGCAGATAATAGTCAAAATAGCTCACGCCGGTCTTTTCCATCTGTTTTTCAAAGATCTGATCCATCTCCTCGGCGCTGTTGAAAAATCCGCCGTGCAGCTTGGTCGCCAGTGTATAGCTGTCCCTCGGATAGCGGTCCACGAGCACTTCCTTGACCGCGCTCTCGCTGTTGAATCCGCAGTACATCCACGCGGTGTCAAAATATGTAAAGCCCTGTTCCATAAAATAATCGACCATCTGCTTGGTCAGCTCGATATCGATAGAACCCCAGTCATTCGGATCTACCTTCGGCAGACGCATCAGGCCAAAACCCAGTTTTTTCGTTCCTTCTGTAAATATATCACTCATAAAAAAGCCTCCTTTTTACGAAATATATATATTTTACCATAATTTTCACTAAAAATCGAGGATCACCGATTGCTCCAATCCCCTATTTCGTCCTAATCTTCTGATATCCAAAGATTTATGTTCCGATTTTGGAATATAAATTGTTTTTTTACATATTATATGCTAAAATTGGAATATTATTTGATGGAGGTGAGCATTTTGGTTGAAAGAAAAGAATATCTGGGTCGTTTGATACAATGGAAGGATGAGCAAGTCATCAAAGTTGTTACCGGCATCAGACGCTGCGGAAAATCCACCTTGCTGCTACAGTATCAGACATGGCTTAGAGCAAACGATATCTCAAAGGAGCAGATCGTTTCTATCAATTTTGAAGAGCTGGAATATGAGGAGCTGCAGGACTACCGAAAACTGTATGCCTATCTCAAAGAGCATCTGTGCGAAGGGAAAAAGACCTACATCTTTCTGGATGAAATTCAGAAGGTTCCATCCTTTGAGAAGGTTGTAGACAGTCTGTATATCAAACCTGACGTAGACATCTACATCACCGGCTCCAACGCCTACATGCTATCCGGAGATCTTGCCACACTATTGACCGGACGCTATGTAGAAATAAAGATGCTGCCGCTTTCCTTCCGGGAATTTCTGGAGATCACCGGAATGGATACGGATCGTGGACTTTTGGAATATATGCGTGACGGAGGTCTTCCTTATATTGCCGTTATGAACCGAACACCGGAAAAGGTAGAATCCTACCTAGAGGGCATCTACAATACTGTGATCGTAAAGGACATCGAAGACCGGCAGGTCAGGAAGGATAGCAATCCGGATAAAAGAAAAATCACGGACATTCTCCTGTTGAAAACCATAGCCAGATATCTGGCCAGTGTGGTCGGAAGTCCGGTCTCCATCCGAAGCATTACCGACTATCTGACCTCAAACGGGAGAAAAGTCTCACCCAATACGGTGAGCGATTATGTTGAGGCTCTCACCGAATCCTTTATTTTCTATCCGGCAGAGCGTTTTGACATCGTGGGGAAACGGCTTTTGAAAGCGAATCGAAAACTGTATATAGTAGATCTTGGCTTAAGGAGCCATATCCTGCCGCGCAGCCGATACGATCTGGGATTTTCGCTGGAGAACATTGTTTATTTTGAGCTTCTTCGCCGAAGCTACCGTGTTATGATAGGGAAGGTCGGTAACACAGAAGTTGATTTCGTCGCAGAAAAACAGGGAACCTATACCTATTTTCAGGTTACAGCAGATATGACTGTGAAAGACACCTTCGATCGTGAGCTAAAACCACTCTCAAACATCCGGGACAACTACGAAAAAATCATTTTGACCGGAGATCGACTCACTGTAGGAAACTACAACGGCATTCAGGTGAAAAACCTGTATGACTGGTTGTTGGAAAAATAAAATCAAAGGAACAGGTATACAGATTCCCTCTAAAAAAGACTGTCTGTGAAAGGAACGGATATACACATGAAAGATAACGAACTGCAATTTGACCATAGCTGCCACGTGCTGTATACCAAAGCGTGCAAAAAGCAGATTCAGGAAAAAATCGCCCTGCATTATCCCAAAGCAGAACGCGAAGCTGTCTGGGAGCAGGTGCAACGACAGTATGTGGATTTTCTCTCAGACTGGCGGACGGACTTAGGCGGAAAAAAGAACTTTCACAACGGCGCCGGCGGCACCTATGACTGCATTGCGCTGATGACATACTACGCGGTCTGCAAAGAGGTCACCTGCCTTGCGGAGATCGAGGAGATGGAGGGTGAACTGTTTCTGCCGGCATTCCGCATTCTGTCTAAATTCGTAGACTGCAACAAGCCGCTGCTTAAAAAGTTGATGTATAAGTCGTTCCAAAATGCGCAAAAACAGTGCCGCAAGTGGCACGATTATGAGATGCACGTCGCACCGTTCGGGAAGGATCAGCCCATCTGCTACGATTTTACAGCCTGCCCCATAGCAGAGTTTGCGAAACAACACGGGCTGCTGGAAGTCATGCGTGAAGTGTATCCTTGATATTCTGTGGCTGCAAAATTTCAAGACCTAAGAGGTCTTCTGGCGGTGTAGTTGCAAG
>JBNMHW010000111.1:0-7562 GCA_050872965.1 bacterium
GACTCGTGTTCAGCAAAGGCTTCCACGAGTCATAAGTCTCATCTCCATCGTGCAAAGGCAGCAAAATCAGACAATGCCTTGCTCGCGCTGCTACTGCAGTGTTGAGCGCAGACCTAGATAAATATGTCACGCAATCATTATGTAACGCTGGGCTGGTGGCTGCGGTTGCAGCAGATTCCGTCAGCTGCGACTTTTGCCCGGCGAAGTGCGAGCGATTTGATAACGTCCCACATGTCATAGCTGGAAGCCGCAGGCTATGTGTGCGAAGGACACATCGAGCCAAGGCTGAAGAGACAGCGAGACACCGACCGGGCAATCGGAGCAGTCTGATCGGGATACTGCTGTGACCGCAGCCGGACAGCCCTATTTTTTATTTCGCAGCCACCGATAATTACTGCCCCAGCTCCTGCTTCGCCTGTTCGTAATACTGCGTGTCTACGAACGACGGCACATCAACTTTTTCTTTCAGGATCTGGTTCTCATACAGCCAGTCATTCAGTTCCTCGTAATACTGCAGCGTATCTTCCGTGATCTCCGGTGAGAGATACCACAGCGATTCATCAAACGCATATTCCGACTTCATGATCTCCTTTGTCATCACCGGTGTCGCTACCGCATCATACAGTTCTTCCTTATCGGCCGTGGCATCTTCATATGCGCGGATCAGCGCCTTATTGACTGCTACCGCTACCTGGGGTGTTTCCTCTATGATACTGCTCTTGATCGTAAATACCTGTGTGGTATAGATATCACCCTGATTCGGATCCTCCAGTACTTTGCCCAGTCCCAGGCTCTCCAGATATTTTGCCACATACATATTGCCCGCTGCTGCATCCGCTGATCCGGTCTGAAGGAGTGATGCTGTATCGGAACTGTTGACCGCCTCCACTTTTGACGTATCGATCTGGTTGTGTTCAGCATATTTCTCCCAGAAATACTGCTGGACGCTGCCCATCAGATAAACGATCTTTTTCCCTTCCAGATCTGTGGGCTTTGTGATCTCCTCATTACCCGTCAGGATCGCATACTGCATTCTCTGATTCAAAGTCGCGATGATCGTCGTGTCGATCCCGTTGCTCTTGCTCGTAAATGCGGGGAAATCTCCGTAGATGGCCGCATCCACGGCCCCGGATGCCAGCGCCTCATTGATCTCGGGTCCGCCGTTCGTGAACGGAACATATTCCACATCATAATCTACGGCATCCAGTTCTTCCTCAAAATAACCTTTCTCCTTTGCCAGCGCAGCCAGCTCCAGAATGTAGCCCGACTCCTCATTTCCTACAACACCGATCCGCAGCGTCTGACGTTCCTTCGTATTCTCTGCCCCAGAGGTATCCTGCGCCGTATCCGAAGCGGATGTGTCTGCTGCGCTCTGCTGTGTATCTGCTTTACCGCATCCAAAGGCACCTATTGCCAATACGCCCGCTGTCAATGCGATCATCGTCTTTTTTACCAGTAACTTTCTCTTGTTCTTCATGTTTTTTCCTCCTTTTTGTTGTTTTTTATTTACGCTGCACTTTTTCCCACGGGGTAAGTACAGAAAATAAATATCCGATCAACCGGTCCATGACCACTCCGACGAGTCCGACGACGATCATGCACACGATCACGATATCCGGCCGCATCAGGCTTCTCGCATTACTCATCCGGTAACCGATACCGGACACCGCTGCGATCAGTTCCGCAGCCACGACTGCCATCCACGATACTCCCAGTCCCAGCCGCAGGCCCACCAGAATATGCGGCAGTGCATACGGCAGATATACCTTACGGAATGTCTTCCACCGGTTCAGCTTATATAATCTCGCTACCTCCAGATAACTCTCCGGAGTCCCCGCGATCCCGCTCTCAGTATTGACCAGTATCGGGAAAAAGGCTGCCAGAACGATGATCACCACCTTCGATGTCTCACCGATCCCGCACCAGAGAATGATCAGCGGGATCCACGCGATCATGGGGATCTGACGGATGACAGTGATCGTCGGCAGCAGCAGCTCCCGCACCGGCCGGAACATCCCGATCAACGATCCGAGTACCATTCCAAGTACTGCCGATGCCAGAAATCCTCTGACTACTCGCAACAGGCTGATCCCAAGATCACTCTGCAGCTGACCGCTCGCTACCATGTCTTTAAATGCCTCCCATACCTGCGGTATCCCCGGCAGGATGCCGGACGGTATCTCTGTAAAAGTCGTTGCATAGATCCATGCTGCAACAACTACTGCCGGCAATGCCAAAGCCAGCAATGTTTTTCGTAATATCTGTTTCATATGTATTCTCCTATCCTGATCATTTATATGATATAATCTGTCTCCGGCTCACTCTCTGCTTCCTCGAACAGATAACCTGAAATCTTTTTCTTATAGAGATCAAAGTCCTGACTGTTTCGTCTGTGTCCGGCTGCGATCACACGGATCACATCCTTGATCTGCCCGGGTCTGGCTGACATCACCACGATCCGGTCACCGAGGACGATCGCCTCATCGATATCATGTGTCACCATCACCATCGTAGTGTGCTGCTGTTTCTTGATCCGCAGGATCTCGTTCTGCATCTGCATACGTGTCAGTGCATCTAATGCTCCGAACGGCTCATCCAGCAGCAGGATCCTCGGATCGTTGACCAGCCCTCTCGCGATCGCTGCTCTCTGTGCCATTCCACCGGACAACTGGCTGGGATAACTGTTTTCAAAGCCTCTTAGCCCTACCAGTTCCAGATACTGACTGACCTTCTTCTGCCGCTCGTCCGCCGGCAGACCATCCAGACCAAATCCGACATTGTCCTTGATCTTCAGCCACGGGAGCAGCCTGTGATCCTGAAATACCATACCGCACTGTGGTCCGGGTCCTGCGACCGCGTGTCCGTTCCGCTCTACGGTTCCGTCCTCATACGGTACCAGTCCGGATATGATCTTTAACAACGTGCTCTTTCCGCATCCGCTGTGTCCTACGATCGTAATAAATTCTCCTTCATAGATCTGAAGTGAAATATCATGAAGCACCGTTACCGGCTGTTTATCTACGATATATTGTTTGTTCAGATGCTCCACCTGAATCACAACCTTGCGTTCATCTCTCATACTCTTTTCCTCTTTCATATCTGTTCCATAGTTCCTGTGCCAGCAGCGCTGCTTGCTTTTGTTATATGGATTATATGAATACCGGGAACAGTTTTCCAGTCCAAAACCTGAAACCGTTTTCACGCCCATCCTTCCATTCACTGCATTTTCAGTATTTCAGACGAAAACGACCCGGATTTTTATGAAATCCGTCTATTTTCACCTGATATGGCACACAAATGTGAAATCGTTTTCAATATTGATTCTTCTCACTTTGCGCGTAATATGATATTATACTGATAGGAATTATAGGAAATAAGTTATGAATTTCAGAAAGGATTTCAACATGTCAATTAAAAAAATAGCTGAAATGACCGGTTCTTCTCCCGCAACGGTTTCCCGCGTGCTCAATAATCCGTCCTACAAATGTGCCACGCCCGGTCTGCGGGAAAAGATCTGGAATGCTGCGATCGAACTGAATTACACGCCGAATGAAGCGGCAAGAAATCTAAAAAAAGGGACACATCATACAGGTAAAGACCATTATTCCATAGAAATTCTGATCACACGCGTTGACGGTATTCACTCCGATCCGTATTTTGAGGAACAACTGCGCGCCGTAGAGACTCAGATCCACGAAAACTCCTGCATTCTGTCAAAAGTATCTTATCAATCCGCCTTTTCCGACGACAACAGATACGATGCACCTGCCATTCATGCACTCATCCTGCAGGTCACCGAAGATGCCGCTGCCGTGGACGGACTGATCATCATCGGCAGATGCAGTCCTTCCGTCATGAAACAGTTGCAGAAATACTATAAAAATATTGTCGCCATCAATCGCAATTCTTCAAATTATGCTGTTGATGAGGTGATCTGTGACGGCCGCAAGATCGCAGCCATGGCTGTCAACCATCTTGTGAACCTCGGACATGAAAAGATCGCCTACGTAGGGAAATGTCATCAGGAAGCCCGCTATCAGGGCTATTGTGAAGTACTCCGGAAAAATGCCATTGATTTTTATCCGGAATATGTCGTAGAGACCCGTCAGACGGAAAAAGAAGGTTTTGAGACAATGAAACAGTTTCTAAAACTGAAAGAGCCGCCGACCGGTATCTACTGTGCGAATGATATCACTGCGATCGGCATGTTAAAATGCCTGAATCAGTTTCAAAGCATTCTGTACCGTCCGTCGATCATATCGTGCGATGATATTGAGGAAGGACAGTTTATCAAGCCGATGCTGTCCACCGTCCAGCTGCCGAAGGAAAATATGGCGCGCTTCGCACTGCTCGTCCTCCTTGACCGCATCCGCGGCGGTCACAAGGAAATGATCCGCATTGAACTCGAAGGAAAGCTCCTGCTACGCAATAGCTGCTCCCGCGTTGAGGACGTCAACCAGCCGGAATACTATATCTGATCATCTATACATACCATAAGGAGCCGCAAGCGGCTCCTTCGCACCATGCAAAAGAGGATGCCACCCTGATCGTGACATCCTCTGGAATAGGATCTGTATATTTATTTGTTGGTTGCATAATATGCCTGCACGACAAGTTCCATATGGTCGTAGGTCGGATAGGACCTTTTTGAAATATAGCCATAGGTCAATGTTTTTGTCTCCTGCTTATTTAAATACAGGCTGCTACTCTCCACACCAATGAGGTGATTGTCTGCATCGTAGATCATCGTATACAGCTTACCTGAGACATTTTCCAGATTGCTAGAGCCAACATATACACTGGTATATGCTGTCTTTCCTGCCAGAAGATATGAAACCGTATCCTCTTTCTCTGCGATCACAGATCCGTCAGAGCCCTTGATCGTGTATTTGATCGCTACTTTATCAAATGTGTCCTTATTGTTGTTTTTCACGGAGATCAAGACATATCCGCTCTCATTGCAGGAGAGGATCTCCGGTGTGAACTTTGCATTTTTGACTGTCACTGCGATCTTGGCACTGCCACTCTTTGTCCGGATGCTGACAGTCGATTTACCTGCTTTTTTTGCAAACAGATTTGTCTTATAATCAGCGGATTTATCCTTTGCGGCTGTTACGACCTTTGAATTGCTCGATTTGGCGCTTTTTACAGCCGTATAATCGGTATAATAAATACCCTCGCTATTCTCTCGTATTCTCGTTTTTTCTCTCGTTTTCTCACTTTTTTATTTTTTAGAAATTTTTTATGTGATGCAATATTTTTTACTTTTTCTGCCTTGAAGTGGCATTGGCATTAACAACGGTCTTCATATGATCGTATGTCGGATAGGTGGCCCGCAAAAACAGCGATTGACGTTTCATTGCAGCACCTGTCGTGCCTTTTTTCCCAAGAACGATCATCTGATACTCCACACCGATCAGCTTGTCGTCCTTATCGTAGAGCATGATATAGCAGACACCCTTCACGCCATCATTACATTCGTTTTTCAAATTCACATTATAGTGTATGGTGCCATCTTGTTCCTTCTCATCACTGATCGTTGCCTTTACTTTTTTCGATACATTCTTATACACGGTCACCGGATAGCTCTCCAGATCTGTCACCTTGGCAGTACAGGAAGCTGCATCGATCTGGTTTCTGTATTTTCCAACATAAATACTGGCGTAAGACGTTTTTTTCGCACACATGTCAAAGGATTTGAGTTCCTTTTTATCTTCCTCAAGTACATTGCCCTCTGCATCCTTTAAAGTATAACTGATCTCGACCTTTTCAAACACCTTGTTGGCATGATTCTCGACCACCAATGTGATCTTCGACGGAGACAGCTGCTTTACCTTTACCGGCATATCCAGCTTCTTTACGGTAACATTGACTTTCTCTGTGCCGTTATTCGTCTTAACCGTAACTGTAGATTTTCCGGTTTTTTCTGCAACCATCTCGACTTCTGAGGATGAGCCGTGCCGCTTACTTTGGCCAGCCTCTACAACCCCACTTTTTGTCGAAGTGACATTGGATACAATCCCATGGGCGCGGTAGTATGATGTCTCGCCAACATACATGGTGACGTTTGTGGCAGCTGCCTGTGCCGGTACCGTCGGCAGTACAGTGAGTGCCATCACGAATGCCAGACCTGCAGTCAGCAGACGCTTCATTTTGTTTGTCAAATGTTTCATCATATCTGTCCTCCCTTTTTTGTCTATCCCAGACTTTCATTGCCAAAAACAATTTTCATCTGCACTGTTTTCATTCGTTTAAAAGTTTTTCGCACGCTCGACTGCATATGCATGGACAACGAGCTTCATATGGTCATAATTCGGATAGTACCTTTTTGAAATATAGCCATAGGTCAATGTTTTTGTCTCCTGCTTATTTAAATACAGGCTGCTACTCTCCACACCAATGAGGTGATTGTCTGCATCGTAGATCATCGTATACAGCTTACCTGAGACATTTTCCTTTGTTGTATTTTTCTCTTTGATATTATACGAGAGGCTGCTGTCTGTCTCCTCTGTCACTTCAGCCGTGCATTTCACCTTGGCAGAAACGTCTTTGTAAGTATATCCGATCCAGGTTCTGGCATAGTCGGTCACCTTCACTGTGGACTGTGCCAGACTGACATTTTCCAGATTGCTGGAGCCAACATATACACTGGTATATGCTGTCTTTCCTGCCAGAAGATATGAGACCGTATCCTCTTTCTCTGCGATCACAGAACCGTCAGAGCTCTTGATCGTGTATTTGATCGCTACTTTATCAAATGTGTCTTTATTATTGTTTTTCACAGAGATCAATACATATCCGCCTGCGTTGCAGGATAAGATCTCAGGTGTAAACTTCGCATTCTTGACCGTAACGGTGACCTTATGACTGCCGCTCTTTGTCCGGATGCTGACGGTCGATTTGCCGGCTTTCTTTGCAAGCAGATTGGTCTTATAATCAGCAGATTTATCCTTCTTGGCAGTTACGACCTTTGAATTGCTCGATTTAACACTTTTTACAGCAGTATAATCGGTATAATAAATTCCTTCTCCTTTATACAACGTGATACTCTTTTTCGTGGCTGCCTGCGCGGGTACTGCCGCCAATACGGTAAGTGCCATTGCGAGTGTCAGACAGATGCTTACCACCCGTCTCATCTTGTTTGTAACATGTTTCATCATTTTCTTTTCTCCTTTTTGTTATTATTTGTCTTAGGTGATTGCGAAACTATTTATCATCAGGCTGTCTGGCTATGATCACATCGGCGTTATGATTTAGGGGCATGCGAGTACAAATTTCATGAACATGCAGCTCCCGCAAGCAGTCTGACTTTTGCTTTATTGCACGAACCATTCCGATGAGCCTTAGCAAACCTAACTCGTGTTCAGCAAAGGCTTCCACGAGTTATAAGTCTCATCTCCATCGTGCAAAGGCAGCAAAATCAGACAATGCCTTGCTCGCGCTGCTGTTCCGTGAATATGTTTGTGCCCGCACGCTTTGATCTACACAACGAATACGTTTCGCAGACAATATGTAGAGCCAGGCTGGCAACTGTGACTACCGTAGTTCTGATCAGCTGCGAC
>JBNMHW010000112.1:0-7543 GCA_050872965.1 bacterium
GATCTGTCCCTGCACAGCAGCGATTACCGTGCCGCGGAGCGGACATTCCAGCTGCTGACACAGGCGGCGGGACGCGCCGGGAGAGGAACACGTCCGGGAGAGGTCATCATCCAGACTTACCAGCCGGATCATTATGCGATCCGGACGGCACAGGCACAGGATTATGAACAGTTTTACGAGCAGGAACTTGCCTATCGGGAACTGATGTGTTATCCTCCCGTATGGAATCTGCTGTTAGTTGCAGTGACATCGCCGTCACAGACGCAGGCAGATGCGTGCAGTCATGCGATTGGTGAATGGCTGCAGGCACAGGATATGAAGATTCAGGTGATAGGTCCGGCGGAGGCAGCCGTTGCCAGGGTAAATGATATTTACCGCCGGGTGATCTATATAAAAAGTGAGGATTATGAAGCGTTGATCTGCGCGAAGGAAGGGATTGAACTGCTATTGGCGGAAAATACCTGGCGGCAGACGAGTGTACAGTTTGATTTTAATCCGATGAATGGATTTTAAAGGAGGAAATAAAAATGGCTTTACGTCAGATTCGCATCCAGGGGGATGCAGTATTGGAAAAAACATGCAGAGAGGTCAAGGAGATGACACCGCGTATCCGTGAGCTGATCGATGATATGCTCGATACAATGTATGATGCAAACGGAGTGGGACTGGCAGGCCCGCAGGTCGGCGTGTTAAAGCGTATCTGTGTGATCGATATCGGAGAAGGACCGATCGTGCTGGTCAATCCTGTCATTAGTGCATCAGACGGTGAGCAGACCGGTGATGAGGGCTGCCTGAGCCTGCCCGGAAAAGCGGGACAGGTCACGCGCCCGAACCATGTCGTTGTGCGTGCACTCAATGCGGATATGGAGGAGATCGAGGTAGAGGGAACTGAACTGCTGGCACGCGCGCTCTGCCATGAGATCGATCATCTGGACGGACACATGTACACCGAGAAGGTGGAGGGGCAGCTCCATGATGTGACCTACGAAGAGGACTAGCGGTATTCCAACCTTGGGTTATTTGGTAGAGTGGATGGGGCATGCGGCACGTGTTTTACGAACATGCAGCTCCCGCAAGCAGTCTGACGTTTGCTTTATTGCACGGTTCATTCCGATGAGCCTTAGTAAATCTGACTCGTGTTCAGCAAAGGCTTCCACGAGTCATAAGTCTCATCTCCATCGTGCAAAGGCAGCAAAATCAGACATGACTTGCTCGCGCTGTCGATGTTTAGTGGAATATGTTTATGCTCGCATGCCCAGCCACGCGTTGAACCGCTTTCGCAGTCAATATGTAGTGCAGGGCTGGCGGCTGCGATTGCAGCAGATTCCGTCAGTTGCGACGTTTGTCCGGCGAAGTGCGAGCGAAGTGATGACGTTTCTCATGTCATAACTGAAAGCCGCAGGCTATGTGTGCGAAGGACACATAAGAGCCAAGGCTGAAGAGACAGCGAGACACCGTCCGGGCAACCGGAGCAATCTGATCGGGATACTGCTGTGATCACAGCTTGCCAGCCAGAAAAAGATTAATTGATGAATAAGGAGACAAACATGCGTATTATATTTATGGGAACACCTGATTTCGCGGTCGGCACACTGGAAGCACTGGTGCAGGCCGGACACGAGGTCGTACTGGCTGTGACCCAGCCGGACAAGCCACAGGGCAGAAAACAGATACTGGTGGCACCACCTGTCAAAGAAACAGCAGAAAAACTCGGAATACCTGTGTTTCAGCCGAAACGCGTGCGTGAGCCGGAAGCGATCGAAGTGCTGAGAGGCTATGAACCGGAACTGATCGTCGTGGCAGCATTCGGACAGATCCTGCCCAAAGAGCTGTTAGATATGCCTCCATATGGCTGTATCAACGTGCATGCGTCCCTGCTCCCGAAATACCGTGGCGCCGCACCGATCCAGTGGGCGATCCTAAACGGCGATGCCGTGACGGGTGTCACGATCATGCGGATGGATGTCGGACTGGACACCGGAGATATGATCGCAAAAGCTAAGATAGAGATCTCACCGCAGGACACCGGCGGTACATTGTTTGATCGTCTGGCGCAGACAGGTGCACTGTTATGCGTGGAGACGATTCCATCGATCGTGAATGGAACCGCGGTCTATACGCCACAGGATGAGCAGACAGCGACCAAGGTGGGACAGATCTCCAAAAAAGACGGACTGATCGATTTTACGCGCAGTGCTCATATGATCGAGTGCCAGATCCGCGGATTAAATCCGTGGCCGAGTGCATATACTCATCTTGCCGGAAAGACATTAAAGATCTGGTCAGCGCAGGTGAGCGATGCGCATACAGATGCAGAGCCCGGAACAGTTGTATCGGTAGAGAAGGATCGTTTCGGAGTGCAGACCGGTGAAGGGGTGCTCATCTGTCTGGAAGTGCAGTTAGAAGGTAAAAAACGAATGTCTGCAGCCGATTTCCTGCGAGGAAATGCGATTGTGTGCGGCAGCAGACTAGGCGAGTGACAGTAAAAAAGGAGGAATACAGATGCCTTATTATGGATATGGATTTTATTGGGACCCGACGTATTATCTGGTAGTACTCGGTGCAGTGATCTGTATGATCGCATCCGCCAGAGTGCGGACGACTTACAGCAAATATGAGCGTTATCAGAGCATGAGCGGTATGACCGGAGCGCAGGCGGCACAGCAGATACTCAGTGCGGCCGGTATCTATGACGTACAGATCAGACATGTATCTGGCCGGCTGACCGATCATTACGATCCGAGAAATAAGACGCTGAATCTGTCAGATGCCGTGTATGCATCACGTTCTGTCGCAGCGATCGGTGTGGCAGCCCATGAGTGCGGACATGCGATTCAGCATGATGTGAATTATATACCGCTCAATCTGCGCAGTGCGATCGTACCGGTGGCGAACATCGGATCGACGCTGGCGTGGCCGCTGATCCTGATCGGACTGCTCTTTTCGAGCCGCACAGGCAGCTTTTTCATCGAACTGGGCATCATCGGATTTTCATTTGCGGTACTGTTCCAGCTTGTGACACTTCCGGTCGAGTTTAACGCTTCCCATCGCGCACTTGTGATGTTGGAGGATATGCATATCTTAAACGACACCGAACTGCCGAAGACCAGAAAGGTACTGCGCGCGGCAGCGCTCACCTATGTGGCGAGTGCGGCAGCAGCTATCTTGCAGATGTTACGACTGATCATCTTGTTTGGAGGACGAAATGACCGCGACTGATACGGGAAAAGTAAATGAGAGGGAACTGGTGTTAGACATTCTGCTGCTCGTGACGCGTGACGGTGTGCACAGTCATATCGCACTCGGTGAGGTGCTCGAAAAGTACCAGTATCTGAAGAAAAAGAGCCGTGCGTTTATCAGCAGGCTCGCACAGGGCACGTTAGAGCGGATGATCGAGCTGGATGCTGTGATCGACCAGTATTCCAAAACACCGGTGAAAAAGATGAAACCGGTCATCCGCTGCATCATGCGAAGCGCTGTGTATCAGCTCCTGTATATGGACAGTGTACCCGCATCCGCAGCCTGCAATGAGGCGGTACGGCTCGCAGGAAAACGCGGATTTTCCGGGTTAAAAGGATTCGTCAATGGCGTATTGCGCACGATCAGCCGTGCGCATGAGGCGGGAACGATCCGTTACCCGGATGAGACGCAGGAGCCGGAACGCTATTTATCCGTCACGTATTCCATGCCGCAGTGGCTCGTACATATGTGGCTGGAGAACTATGGGTATGACACGGTCAAACACATATGCGACACTGTTCTATGCGAGCGGCCGACCGCGATCCGGGTCAATCAGGCGCAGATCACGACAGAGGATCTGTGCGGTGAACTGTCGGGTGCAGGCATACAGGTCGAGCGGACAATGTATCCGGACGCGCTGCTGATCAGCGGTTATGATCATCTGGGCAGTATCCCGGCATTTGAGCGCGGAGATTTTTATGTACAGGATCTGAGCGCGATGCAGGCGGTGCATGCCGCACAGATACAGAAGGGCTGGGAGATCATCGATGTGTGTGCGGCTCCGGGTGGCAAGTCGGTCCATGCGGCGCAGCTCATGGACGGTACCGGGCATGTGGAAGCCAGAGATCTGACGGAATATAAGGTAGATCTGATTTTAGATAATATCGACCGGTGTCAGGTCACGAATATGTCGGCAAAGATGTGGGATGCGACTGTTCCTGATGAGAATGCCAGGGAGCGTGCGGATCTGGTGATCGCAGACCTGCCGTGTTCAGGTCTTGGCGTGCTGCATGGCAAGCCGGATATCAAATACCGGATGACGCGGGAGCAGACGCAGGAACTGGCGCAGCTTCAGCGGCAGATCCTCTCGACTGTCCAGGCATACGTGAAACCGGGCGGACGGCTGCTCTACAGCACATGTACGGTCAACCGGGCAGAGAATGAGGACAATGCGGCATGGTTTGCGGATACCTATCCGGAGTTTCAGATGAGCAGTGAACAGCAGATCCTGCCGGATGACAGACAGGACGGATTCTATATCGCAGTCTTTGACCGTGTAAAAGGATGTAACGAACGATGAATGCAATCAATGCAATGAATACAAGCAATACGACAGACAAAACAGATAAATTTGACCTGAAATCAGCGGATTACGATTCGCTGTGCGCATATATGACACAGATCGGAGAGAAAAAGTTCCGTGCGGCGCAGGTGTATGAATGGATGCATGTCCGCCATGTCACCTCGATCGATGAGATGACCAACCTGTCAAAAAAGCTGCGGGAACAGTTGAAGGAGCAGTGTACCTACACGGTATTACAGCAGTTGGATGTGCAGATCTCCAGACAGGACGGTACGCGCAAATACCTGTTCGGACTATCCGACGGCAATGTGATCGAGAGTGTGCTGATGCGGTATAAGCACGGCAACAGTGTCTGTATCTCATCACAGGCGGGATGCAGGATGGGATGCCGTTTCTGCGCATCTACACTGGATGGACTGGCACGCAGCCTGACACCGGCAGAGATGCTCGAACAGATCTACCGGATCGGCTGTGATATCGGAGAACGCATCTCGAATGTCGTCGTGATGGGCAGTGGAGAACCACTCGATAATTATGACAATCTGCTCGTTTTCATCCGGATGCTGACGGATACACATGGTCTGAATATCAGCCAGCGTAATCTGACTGTATCGACCTGCGGACTCGTGCCGCGGATCCGGGAACTGGCAGATCTGGGACCGCAGATCACACTGGCATTGTCACTGCATGCGTCCAGCCAGGAAAAACGCAGGGAACTCATGCCGATCGCCAATAAGTATGAACTTTCGGATGTGATGGACGCGTGTGATTATTATTTCAGCAAGACAGGCAGGCGTGTCACCTTTGAATATTCGCTGGTCGGCGGGGTCAACGATACAGACGCGGATGTGGAAGGTCTGTGCCGGATGTTAAAGGGCAAGAACTGCCATATCAATTTAATACCGGTCAATCCGATCAAGGAACGCGACTTTGTGCAGTCGGATCGTGCGGTCGTAGATGCATTCCGGCAGAAGCTGGAGAAAAACGGGATCAATGCGACGGTGCGCCGTGAGATGGGACGCGATATTGATGGGGCATGCGGACAGCTTCGCAAACGTCACATGGATGCAAAGCGGATGGAATAACAGAACAGCAGGAGCGGGCAGATATGCCCTCTCTTGCTTTTTTTGATTCAGTATGATACCATAGAAAACGATTATGGGGTTTTGTAATCAAAACTCTATGAAAAGCAGGAAAGGCAGGCGATAAAGGATGAAGACATTTTCCCTGACGGACATTGGGAGAGTCCGGGAATCAAATCAGGATTATGTGTATACCTCTGAGAGTCCGGTAGGAAATCTCCCGAATCTTTTTATCGTGGCGGATGGCATGGGCGGTCACAATGCCGGCGATTTTGCATCCAAGTATACAGTCGAGCAGATTGTATCGTACATAGAGCATGCGCCGATGACAAACCCGGTCGATCTGATCCGCGGTGCGCTGAACAAGACCAATGCAGGTCTGATGGCAATGGCAAAGAGTGAGGAACGTTTCAATGGCATGGGAACGACAGCCGTGATCGCAACGATCGTGGACGGCTGCATGTATGTCGCAAATATCGGTGACAGCAGACTATATCTGCTGCGCGACGATCTCGAGCAGATCACAAAGGATCATTCACTGGTTCAGGAGATGGTCCGCATGGGAGAGATGCAGCCTGCAGAGGCAAAATCCCATCCGGATAAAAATATCATCACACGCGCAGTCGGCGCCTTTGAGGATTTAGAGATCGACTTTTTTGAACAACAGGTGCATCCGGGAGATATGATACTGATGTGTACGGATGGATTGTCAAATATGGTGGATGACACGGATATCCGGCAGATCCTGCAGACCGGACGAGATGTGGTGGAAAAGGTACAGCATCTGGTGGAAGCAGCCAACCGTGGTGGCGGAAAAGACAATATTACAGTTGCTGTGATTGAGATATAGATGAGATATAGAATATTTTGAGGTGAGAGATTATGTTGGAAATAGGATCATTTATAGCAGATCGTTATGAGATTCTTGAAAAGATAGGTGCCGGCGGAATGTCGGATGTATATAAGGCGAAGGATCAGGTATTGGGGCGTTTCGTTGCGGTAAAAGTATTAAAGCCCGAATTTGCAGAGGATGTAAATTTCGTGACCAAGTTCCACACGGAGGCGCAGTCTGCGGCTGGTCTGCAGCATCCGAACATCGTCAATATCTACGATGTCGGCAGCGAGGAACACATGCATTATATCGTGATGGAGTATGTAGAGGGTATCACGTTAAAGACATATATAGAGAAAAAGGGACAGCTTAATTATAAAGAGGCGATCAGTATTGCGATCCAGGTGGCGCGCGGTATCGAGGCGGCACACAACAATCATATCGTGCATCGTGATATCAAGCCTCAGAATATCATGATCTCCAACGAGGGAAAGGTCAAGGTCACGGATTTTGGTATCGCGCGTGCGGCGACTTCCAATACGATCCATTCGGATGTGATGGGCAGCGTGCACTATACGTCACCCGAGCAGGCGAGAAACGGATTCGTGGATGGCAAGAGTGACATCTATTCGCTCGGTATCGTCATGTATGAGATGGTGACCGGACGTGTGCCGTTTGATGGGGATACGACAGTAGCGATCGCGATCCAGCATCTGCAGGAGGAGATGGTGGCACCGTCAGTCTATGCACCGGATCTGCCGATCAGCCTTGAGAAGATCATTCTCAAATGTACACAGAAGAGTCAGGATCGCCGCTATGCGACGATGGGAGAACTGTTGGTTGATCTGAAAAAAGCGCTGATGACCCCGGACAGTGATTTCGTAACGATCGATTCCGGTGTCAGTCAGGCGAAGACGACCGTGATCCGTGAGGAAGATGTGCGCGGCATTCAGGAGCGGGCAGGCAGAAATTATGCAAATGCAGAAAAAACAGCATCAAAAAAATCGTATGATTATGAAGATGATGAGGAGGATGAGGAAGAAGACGAGGGCGGCTTCCTGAATCCGAAGATGGAAAAGGCTGTGA
>JBNMHW010000113.1:0-7487 GCA_050872965.1 bacterium
ATGCGGCGACGGAGATCGCCAGACAGATCGGATTGAGCGAGCGTTTTATCGGATTGACGATCGTTGCGCTCGGAACGAGCCTGCCGGAGCTGTGTACGTCGGTAGTCGCAGCCAGAAAAGGAAAGGCAGATCTGGCCATCGGAAATATCGTCGGCAGCAACATCTTCAATATATTATTTGTGATCGGTACAACAGCACTCATTATTCCGGTGCCTTTTCATCCGGCATTTATCATCGATACGCTGGTGGCACTCGGCGCGGTCATACTGCTGTGGGTCTGTGCATTCCCGAAGAAGAAACTGACCCGTCTGGGCGGTATCGTGATGCTCGTCGCATATGCAGGGTATTTTGCATACTTGCTGGTGAAATAACAGGAGAAGAGATATGAAAAAGGGTTACAGACAGTGGATCCATCTGATATCATCGGCCGTAGTTGTGGTCGCATTAGTGATCGCACTCATACGCGGCGGGGTGATCCCCAGATTCTGGGAATCAGATAAAACAGCGATGGCGCCTGCGGATGAGGTAGAGACCGTAGAACTGCCGGCGCCGCAGATCGATCCTGAGGAGGAGGCACCGGAGCAGGCAGACGATTCTCCGGAGCAGGGAGATCCTGCTGCAGATGATGGACAGACTGAGGACGCGCAGGAAGATACGGACGAGACAGAACCGGAGACACCGGATCCTGAGCAGCAGTTGCAGGATTATCTGGCACAGGATCCGCGCAGTCCGCAGGAAGTAAAAGGCATCTTTGTCACCGGAGCAGTCGCAGGCACGCAGAATACGATGCCTGCATTGACACAGATGGTGGAGGATACATCGCTCAATGCGATGGTGATCGATATCAAAAATGATTCCGGTGAAGTCACATATTCCATGGGACTGCCGCTCGCGGAAGAGATCGGGGCGCAGACCCGTTATGTGGCAGATATGCCACAGCTCGTCCGTCAGCTCAAAGAGAAAGGAATCTATCTGATCGCGCGGATCGTAGCGTTCAAGGATCCGATCCTGGCAGAGCAGAAGCCGGACTATGCGGTGAAAAATCCGGACGGAAGCGTCTTTCATGATAATAATGACCTTGCGTGGGTCAATCCGTACCGGGAAGAGGTGTGGGATTATCTGATCGATCTGAGCAAAGAAGCGGTGAAACTGGGATTTGATGAGATCCAGTATGATTATATCCGTTTTTCGACGGCGAGCGGAATAGCTGAAGCGGATTTCGGCGAAGCAGCAGAGGGAAAGACGAGACAGGATGCGATCACCGGATTCCTGACAAAAGCATATGAGACGCTGGCTCCGATGGGGGTCTATGTATCAGCGGATGTGTTCGGTACGATCATCTGCAATGAAAATGACGGAAAGCTGATTGGTCAGGACTATGTAGAGATGGCAAAACATTGTGACTACATCTGTCCGATGGTATATCCCTCCCATTATGTCAATGATGCGTATGGGATCCCGGTGCCGGATGCGGCGCCCTATGATCTGATCTATGCGTCGATAGCTGATGGGGAGCAAAAACTGAATGCTGTCAGGGAAATGGATCCGCAGGTACATATCGCCAGGCAGCGACCGTGGCTGCAGGCATTTACGGCAACGTGGGTAGACGGGCATATCTCATACGGCGGCCAGCAGCTGCAGGACCAGATCCGCGGGGCATCGGATGCAGGTGTGGCTGAATGGCTGTTGTGGAATGCAGCGAACAATTATGATAAAGTAAAAAGCGGTTTGTAAATAAAAACAGCTCTGTACGGTTCGGTACAGAGCTGTTTTGCGTATATGAATTATTTGTTGGAGCGTCTCCAGATATGCATCTTCTCGGCCTCTGCGATCAGCTCATCACGGAAATCGGGATGTGCGATCGAGATCAGTGCCTCTGCCTTCTGCCAGGTAGACATACCTTTGACATTGACCATACCGTACTCGGTCACGACATAGTGTGTATTGGCACGTGTGTCTGTGACGATAGAGCCGTTTGCCAGTGTCGGACGGATACGGGAATGCATCTCTCCGGCCTTGTCTGTAAAGGTAGAAGAGCAGCAGATAAAGCTCTTACCGCCGTTAGACAGGTAAGCACCCAGAACAAAGTCGAGCTGTCCGCCGGCACCGCTGATCTGCTTGGTGCCTGATGACTCGGAACTGATCTGTCCGAACAGGTCGATATCGACACAGTTATTGATGGAGATAAAGTTGTCCAGAGCTGCGATGGAACGGATATCGTTCGTGTAGCTGACCGGAGCACTCATCATCTCAGGGTTTTCATCGAGATAGTCGTACATTTTCTTGGTACCGCAGCCGAAACCGTAGGTCTGGCGATAACGGTCGATACTCTTTTTCGAGCCGTTGATCTTGCCGGCTTTGGCAATATCTACGAATGCATCGACATACATCTCTGTATGGACACCCAGATCTTTCAGATCGGATTCTGCGATCATGGAGCCGACAGCGTTGGGCATACCGCCGATGCCGAGCTGCAGACATGCGCCGTTCGGGATCTGTTCCACGATGAGCTTGGCAACTGCCTTGTCTACATCAGTAGCGGGGCCACCGGCGCCGAGTTCACCGATCGGAGGATTCTCGCCCTCAACAATGTAATCCACATCGCTGATATGTACATTGTTCTCAAAACCGCCGAGACAGCGGGGCAGATTTTCATTTACTTCCACGATGACTGTCTTGGCCATCTCACAGGCAGCAGCCAGATGGGAAGCATTCGGTCCAAAGTTGAAATATCCGTGTGCGTCCATCGGTGCACAGACGACCATTACGACATCCGAACAGTTGCCGTCGCGATAGTAGCGGGGCAGCTCGGAGTAACGGATCGGTGAGTAGTATGCACATCCACGGGAGATCAGCTTGCGTTCGATACCTGACATATGCCAGGAATTCCAACAGAAATGCTCACCGGCGTCCTCACGTTCAAATACAGCCAGAGGCTTTAATAAAATACCGCCGCGCAGCTTGACATCCTTTAATTCGTCGGTACGCTTGGCAAGTGCCTTGTCCAATGCGTCCGGAGTACCGTTACACCATCCGTAATCTACCCAGTCGCCGGATTTGACGACCTTTACTGCCTCGTCGGCAGTTACAAGCTTTTGCTTGTATTCATCCTGAAAACTCATGAGACATCCTCCTTGTGGTATATGATATTGTTATTTTTATATCAATCTCTTAGACTATCCTACCATTTTTTTCAGAGAAGCGCAATGTTAATTACATGAAAAAAGCACCTCGCAGATCTTGCAAAGTGCCATTTTTCATAGGAAATATATGTGGGAAATAGCTTAGCTAAGCATATTGCCTTCGTTGAATCGGTCGATCGGCCGGAATACATCATCTGTGTCATCCTCTTCGAAGATCTCTTCGGGAGGAGCTGTATTCGTCTGCGAATCGTCGTCTTCGATGACGTCATCATCCTTTTTCTCGGAAGAGGTCGTTTCATCCTTCTTGGAAGAAGAACTGCTGCTGTCATCCTTCTTTTCCGAAGATACGGTTTCTCCCTTTGAGGAAGATGTATCGGAATCGTCATCTTTCTTGTCGTTCTTTACATTATCCTTGGCATCATCTTTTTTCGAAGATGATCCATTTCCGTTGTTGTCAGTGCTGTTGGTAGTTGATGCATTTGTGCCTGTTGTGGGATCACTGGCCGAAACAGAAGTATTGCTCGTCGCAGCCGTTGGCTGTGTTGACGAATCTGCATCGGTGGTCTGACCGGCCGAGGTGTCTGCGGTGTCCTTCTTGGAAGAACTGCTGTCAACGGATTCCTCCGGTTTGCTGTCTGATACGACTGCGGTCGGGTCAGTGACGGCAGCGGGTGCGGCGTCTGATGAATCATTGGAAGAATCATCGGATGTGGCAGGTACGGCAGATGCGACTGCGCTGGATACGGATGCTCCGGTAGCAGCGGCAGCTTTGGTCTGCTCGAGCTGTGCAACGCTCAGATCGGCCAGTGCGGCAGGATCAACATCCTGCGGATCGGAGGCCACATCTGTGATCTCGTTGATCAGCTCCATCTTACCGGCCGTAATGCCATATGCATCAGCGGTCTCTTTTGTTTCCTTGGATACTTGAACGGTAGTAATGGAACAGGTATCGATGGTAGATGCGGAAAATGCATCTACGGTACTCATCAGGTCAGATGCCTTTTTATCCTTGTCCGAATAGACTCCGATGATCATATAATTGGTGTCTTCGGCATCAATATATGCATCGTTGGACAACTGTTCCACTGTGATCGTGAGTGCCGTCGTAATGTCGGTATTTTTCAGGGAATCGCCGATCACATCCACGACGGCGGTGCCTTCCTCATTCATACCGTTTACGGCAATGACTCTGTTAAATTCATTGAGCGAATATGCAATCGATGGATTGATATCCAGGCTGACATAAGAGATCGGATTACTCCAGGTGTACGTGCCTATACCACCGCATGTCGTGATAACGAGAGCGGCAGAGGCGGCGACAACAGCCTGTTTCGGGAAATGAAGCACCTGAGATTGAAGCGTGATTTCCTGTCCGATGGAATAATTTTTATTTTTTATCTTCTCAAACCGGCCATCATCACGAAGTACAACAGCATTGCTGTCTTTTAGATCAACAATCACGGCTTTCATCGTTCCGTCTCCTTTCTATATTTTAGTTTGATCAATACCCCGCCTCGGATTCGGTAAAACACCGGAATCAGCGGAGGTATTCCTGTAGCAGAGGGAAGTCATTACATAGAATTTCCACTGCAGCTATTATATATTTACGATGCCTTTCGAGTATTTTTCGGGGTACTTTGGTATTTTCTGCAATATTTTTTATCGGGAACAAGCGGTTACTGCGCATTTTACCGACGAGATCCGGGGCTCCGGACAGATAATTTACAGCGTCATAGCAGGCTGCTTTTGTCTTGGCGGCCTTCGGAGAACAGTCGGTCAGATCCATAAAAGAGATATCATAACCGGACAGGATCTCGTTCAGTGCCAGAATCTCATCGCGGATCGGATTGTCGTCGCTGGTGCTCGTTGCCCGGGCGATGTGCAGTTGGTAGGCAGAGTTCTCACCGTCTTCATCGACATTTCCTTCGAACACATACGGTTCTGTTGACTGTTCGCCCGAAAAACGAGCCTGACTGCGGATATAGTCAGTCAGGCGGCGCTCAATCAACAGTCTTGCATAAGACTGGAAAGTTCCCTTATCTGCTTCGTAGGTATCCATCGCATTCGAAAAAGCGATCAGTGCAATGGACCATTCATCATCGCTCTTGGTGATGTAGCGTTTGGTAAATCGACTGGCGCAGCTTATGATATATTTTTCGTTCTGTGTGATAAAAGCATTGCGGCCTTCTTCTGTCTTCGCCGCTTCGATTGCTTTTTCTCCCATATTGGAAAACATAGATTGCTCCTTATCATCTATCAGTACAAAAACTCCATGATTGACTATACCATGTTTATGAAAAAAGTCAATGAAAAAGCATCTGGCAATGATATGATAACGCGGTGCATGGTAAGTATTTGACAAACACACGCAAAAAATTCCGGTTGTCGGAATGTGGGGGATGTGGTACGCTATAAAGAAGAGCCCAGACAGATATCGACAGAGGGATCGTGATGAATACAAAGAATACAGATAAGAAGTCAATTTTAAATAAGAAAGAACCGGTCTGTCCGCTGGCAAAAAAATGTGGCGGATGCCAACTGCAGGGCATGTCTTATCACGCACAGCTTCGGAAAAAACGGGCATTGGTGGAAGAGTGCGTACAAGGTGTCAAGGTACAGCCGGTCATCGGTATGACGGACCCATTACATTACCGCAATAAAGTCCATGCGGCATTTGGCAGGGATAAAAAGGGAAACGTCATCAGTGGCGTCTACGCGAGCGGTACACACCGGATCGTGCCGGTGGAGAGCTGTATGATCGAGGATGAGCGGGCGGATGAGATCATCGGGACGATCCGTGGGCTGGTCAAAGATTTTAAGATCAAGACGTATGATGAGGATACCGGATACGGACTGCTGCGTCATGTGATGGTGCGCACGGCGCATGTGACCGGAGAGATCATGGTCGTATTAGTGCTGGCATCGCCTATCCTGCCTGCGAAAAATCATTTTGTGAAGGCACTGCGCAATGCACATCCGCAGATCACGACCGTGGTACTCAACGTCAATGACCGCCATACGAGTATGGTGCTCGGAGAACGCAATATCATACTTTATGGAAAGGGCTATATTGAGGATGAACTGTGTGGGAACCGTTACCGGATCTCACCGCATTCCTTTTATCAGATCAATTCCGTGCAGACACAGCGGTTGTATGAGACAGCAGTAGCATATGCGGGGCTGACAGGCAAGGAAACCGTGCTCGATGCATATAGTGGTATAGGAACGATCGGTATGACCGCTGCCGCAAATGCGGGAAAGGTGATCGGTGTGGAACTGAATCCATCGGCGGTTCGGGATGCGATCGTGAATGCCAGACGCAACCGGTGTGAAAATATTACATTTTATAATGAAGATGCCGGTGATTTTATGAGGATGCTCGCAGCAGCGCCTCCATTGGAGCGTGAACGTGTGGATGTTCTGTTTATGGATCCGCCGCGCAGCGGCAGCTCACAGGCATTCATGGATGCGATCGCGGCGCTGTTACCGCGCCGCGTGGTCTATGTTTCCTGCGATCCGCACACACTTGGCAGAGATGTGGAATATATGAAGAAAAACGGGTATCGACCGACGAAATGCCAGCCGGTAGATATGTTTCCGTTTACCGATGATGTAGAAACTGTAGTTTTATTAGAGAGGACTGGACAAAATAATGAAACAAAAAGAAAATCAGGAACGATTCGAACAGGCGATTCTCGATATCAAAAGAAATTACGCAACACACGAACTGCTCCGGGCGGCCGAAGGCCGAAGACTTCCCAGCAGAGACAAGGTAAAAGAGCTGATTAAAGAACTCCGGTGTGTGATGTTCGCCGGATTTATGGAACAGGAGGACGGACTGGGTGACAGTCTGGATGACTATGTGGCCTATAAGTTCAGCAGTGCGATCCACAAGCTGCGCAAGCTGATCGTGACAGCGCTGGAGTGCGCCGATCATACGCAGATGACGCAGGAAGAGCTGTTCGCGCAGGCAGAGGACATCAGTTGCCGGTTTGCGGAGCGCGTGCCTGCATTACAGGAGATGCTGCTCAAAGATGTGCAGGCCGGATTTGACGGAGATCCCGCGGCAAAGAGCAAGGAAGAGATCATTTTCTGTTATCCCGGATTCTTTGCGATCTTTGTCTACCGGATCGCACACGAGCTGTATGTGAGCCATGTGCCGTATATTCCGCGTATGATGACAGAATATGCGCATTCGGGCACCGGAATCGATATCAATCCGGGAGCAACGATCGGCGAATATTTCTTTATCGATCACGGAACCGGTGTTGTCGTCGGTGAGACGACAGAGATCGGCAACAATGTGAAGCTCTATCAGGGTGTGACGCTCGGTGCACTCTCTAC
>JBNMHW010000114.1:0-7175 GCA_050872965.1 bacterium
ATGACAGGACACACTTAGCGACAACGGGTTCATCACGATCTCATGCTCCGGGAAATGCTTCTGCACCTCACGCTTGAACTGCTCTGCTGCCTCTAAATCATACGTATATGCGATCTCTAAATACATATTGCTGCCGGATGCATCATGAAAACGCTCTGCAAAATCTTTTTTGATCGCATCGATCATGATCGTCTTCGCCTGCTTGACGGTACGCGCCTTGGCAAACGCATCGAGCTTCTCACCCTGAATCTGCAGCACCGGCTTGAGCTTGAGCAGTGTGCCGAGCGCCGCAGCCGCCGGTGTGATCCTGCCGCCGCGTTTTAAGTACGTCAGCGTATCTACCATGATGTAGATCGATGACTGGAATTTCTCATCCATCAGGATATCGTGGATCTCCTTTGCCGTCTTTCCCTGATCTGCGAGCATCTTCGCATCATATACCGACTGACGCTGTGTCACCGAGATTCTCTGATTGTCCACAACAAATACCTTTCCGTCAAACGGCTCATCCTGTGCGAGCATGTATGCGGTCTCGCACGAACTGGACAGACCGCTCGACATCGGTATATACACGACCTCATCATAATCCTTTAACAGTTTGTTCCACTCATCGGTCACACTGCCTACCGTCGGCATGGATGTCTTGATCTGTGCCCCTTCTGTCAATCTGCCGTAAAAATCCTGCTGTGAGAGATCGATCTCTTCAAAAAACATCTGCTCATTGATATAAAATGGCATCGGTATGACATACAGGCCAGCGCGTGCAGCTTCTGCCTGTGTGATGCCGGAATTACTGTCTGTCAGAATTGCTACCTTACTCATATGTATCCTCCACAAATGCAAATATATGTCTTATCATAACACACTTTCATGGCGAATGCAAAAAAGTGTGCGCACAGCGCACACTTTCTCAATATTCTATCACAATATGTAACTAAATATATGATCGATTAGTTGTTCATCATGAAATGAAGAATCTTCTCTACATCCTCTTTCTCATGTGCAACGATCTCCATCTCGGGAATATCTCCGTTAGAGAAGATGTTTGCTAAAGATACATACTGGCTGAGCTTTGACTTTAAGTTCAGGCGGTCACCCTCGCCTGTAACCAGCTCTACTGTACCGTCACAAGTATCGATCATCTTGAAAAATGCGTTTACGTCTTTAATGTTCTGAACCTTCATAATAAGTTCTCCTTTCTGTTGACCGCTCCTTCTTCTGAGCAGTATTCTTTGTTTTCTCTTTTCTTAACTTACGCCCTTAGTATATCATACTTTTTACGAATTGCAATGTACAAATTGCACAAAAAATGCGGTCGATTTTATCAATAAATCGACCGCATTTGTATATTTTACACAAATATTACTTATAAATTACATCATGCCCATTCCGGGTGCTCCGCCTGCGGGCATTGCGGGTGTATCTTCCTTGATATTTGCCACAACAGACTCTGTGGTAAGCAGTGTAGATGCCACGCTGGTAGCGTTCTGCAGAGCGCTTCTGGTTACCTTTACAGGATCCAGGATACCGCTCTTAACCATATCTACATACTCCTCTGCTGCTGCATCGTATCCGACACCAACCTCAGACTCACGTACTTTATTGATGATCACAGATCCTTCCAGTCCTGCGTTGTCTGCGATGAAGTATAACGGAGCTTCGAGTGCCTTTAAGATCACATTCGCACCGGTCTTCTCATCACCCTCTAACTCGGCTGCAAACTCAGCAACCTTCTTGGAAGCATGGATATATGCAGATCCACCACCTGAAATGATACCTTCCTCAACTGCGGCACGGGTAGCGTTCAGTGCATCCTCCATACGCAGCTTGCTCTCCTTCATCTCTGTCTCGGTAGCTGCTCCGACACGGATCACTGCAACACCACCGGCCAGCTTAGCCAGACGCTCCTGTAATTTTTCTTTATCGAACTCTGATGTTGTCTCCTCGATCTGTGAACGGATCTGAGCCACACGTGAGCTGATCGCTTCCTTATCGCCATAGCCGTCTACGATCACGGTATTCTCTTTCTGTACCTTCACGGATTTTGCACGTCCGAGCATATCCATGGTCGTCTCTTTGAGTTCCATGCCAAGCTCTGATGAGATCACCTGTCCACCGGTCAGGATCGCGATATCCTCAAGCATTGCCTTTCTTCTGTCGCCGTATCCGGGAGCCTTGACAGCTACGACATTGAATGTACCACGCAGCTTGTTTAAGATCAAGGTGGTGAGTGCCTCACCCTCTACGTCCTCAGCGATGATGAGCAGTCTTGCGCCTGACTGTACGATCTGCTCTAAGATCGGTAACAGATCCTGAATATTGCTGATCTTCTTATCTGTGATCAGGATGTAAGGATCATCCAGTACTGCTTCCATCTTATCCATATCGGTTGCCATATATGCGGAAATGTATCCACGGTCAAACTGCATACCTTCTACCAGATCCAGCTCGGTCTGCATGGTCTTGCTCTCCTCGATCGTGATGACACCATCCTTGGATACCTTTTCCATTGCATCTGCAACGAGATTGCCGACTTCTGCATCTCCTGCTGAGATGGCTGCTACCTTTGCGATCTGATCCTTGCCGTCTACTGCCTTGCTCATTCCGGCAAGTGCCTCAACAGCCTTCTCGGTAGCCTTCTTCATACCTTTTCTGAGGATGATCGGGTTAGCGCCTGCGGCTAAGTTCTTCATACCCTCTTTGATCATTGCCTGTGCTAAAACAGTCGCTGTAGTTGTACCGTCACCGGCTACATCATTGGTCTTGGTAGCGACTTCTCTGACGAGCTGTGCACCCATATTCTCGAATGCATCCTCTAACTCGATCTCTTTTGCGATCGTCACACCGTCGTTGGTGATAAGCGGAGCACCGTAGGACTTATCCAGTACTAAGTTACGTCCTTTCGGTCCGATCGTTACACGAACGGTATTTGCTAATTTATCTACACCTGCTTCTAAGGCTGCACGCGCTTCTGCGCCATATTTAATCTCTTTTGCCATGATGGTTACTCTCCTTTTTATATACTATGCTGCGAATGATTCCGATTACTCTACGATTGCGAGGATGTCACTCTGACGAACGATGATGTATTCCTGTCCGTCCAGTTTTACTTCTGTACCTGCATACTTGGAATAGATGACTTTCTGTCCTTCCTTTACCTGCATGGTCACTTCCTTGCCGTCTACGACACCGCCCGGTCCGACTGCAACGATCTCTGCCTCCTGAGGCTTCTCCTGTGCGGAGCTGGCTAAGATAATGCCTGACTTTGTCTTTTCTTCTGCTTCAAGCTGCTTGATAACAACTCTGTCTAATAACGGTACTAACTTCATGTGAAAATGCCTCCTTCATATAATCATCTGCTTTTCTCTCTTTTGCTTGTTAGCACTCATTTGTACCGAGTGCTAATTGCTAATTCATATGATATGTTTTTCGTCATTGATGTGCAACCGAATGAAGTTTCCGTTTTTTATGTATATTATCTTATATACTCTCTTATCCTCTTTTTTTCTCTCGTTTTCTCACTTTTTTAATTTTTAGAAAATTTTTATAATTTAAATCGTTGTCGTCCGCTTTGCAAGTATCATCCTTCCAAGCATGTCAATCCTGCTGGCACAGTGTTCAAAAAAGATCCTGTAACCCTCACACAGATAGTTTTTATGACTGTCCGCGTCTCTCCAATGCCTGCAGCCACCTCTGCACAGCCGGTAATGCGGGCATGCCGCACATTCGTCTGCCTTTGGCACGGAGGCTCTGAGAAAGTCTGTCACTTTCGGATTCCCGATCAGTTCCTCAAACGGCTGACTGACCGTTCCCAGACAATACGCATCTGTACAGTAAAAATCGCACGGATAGACGCTGCCGTCTGCCTCTGTCACAAAATAACAGCTACAGCAGCCGTTCATGCCGCATTCCTCGGCGGGATATCCCGCTGCCATTTGTGCCAGATTGGAAAACATCCGGATCTCCATATCCTCCCCCGCACAGAAATCTTCATACCACAAGTCAAAGATCTCACTCAAAAATCTTCCATACGATGCCGGTCTGACGGAAAACTCATTTTCCGATCCTGCATCCGTACCCTCATGTGCCCATGAATCACCCATACACGGGATGAGCTGTACATACGGGAATGCATTCCTTTTATAAAACTTATACAGATAGGCCGCCTGCGACGTAAGTGCCTCGGTCACGACCGTTGCGATGTTATAGCGCACGCCATGTGCTTTTAACAGCGCGATCCCATCCATGACCCGCTCAAAAGTCGGCTGACCGGCCGCATCTACACGACATGCATCATGTACTTTTCTCGGTCCGTCCAGTGAAATGCCCACGAGAAAATCATGCTCCGCGAAAAATGCTGCCCATTCCTCGTCGATCAGCACACCGTTCGTCTGGATCGTATTTTCTATGATCTGTCCGGGCTTCTGATAACGTTTTTGCAGGTGTAATGCCTGCCGGTAAAAATCAATTCCGGCAAGCATCGGTTCTCCACCCTGAAATGCGAAGGAGATAAACTCCCTCGCATATTCACAGGCATTGGCGACCAGCATCTCCAGCGTCTTTTCTGTCATTCTTCCCTTGCTGTATTCCGCACGCGTGCGGCACAGCTTTTTATAAAAGCAGTAGCTGCAATTGATATTGCAATTTGATGAACATGGTTTGATGAGAATACTTGCCGCCGGCATATGTCTATTCCTTCTTTCGCTTTTTATATACTATTGAATATCATACGATTATTTACTCCGCATGTAAATACCTGCTGACCGCTTCTTCGTCCGGCAGTCCGCCGGGTGCCTGCCGGAAGGATACCTGATGTATTTTTCCTGTAAATTCAAACGGTACCTCATACTCCGGTGATACAGGCGTATATTTGTCAGCCTTGATCGTGGAAGAGAATCCTTTCATATAATATGTCTTCGGTATATGTACGCTTCCTGCCGCTTTGCCGTCCACATACAATGTCACATCCGCACTGCGCTCCTTGTGATAATAAAAATCGTATGAGACAGTCACTTTTCCTGCCGGCAGATCCCCGGCAATCACCGTATGATAAGATTCCTTCGCATAATTATATACATATTTTAACTGATTATCTTTGATATACAATGTAAATCCGGAGAATTTATCACCGCCTGAGAGGATCACACCCTCCTCGTCAGTACGATCTCTCTCGATCACAGCCTCGAACCGGTAGCTTGACGTATCCAGATCCAGACGGTTGCTCTCAGCAATATCATATGGTCTGATGATGCCTCTAAACTTCACGATCCGCTCCGGTCTGGGCACCGCGCCGTAGACCGGCTCCATCGCACTGTCCCTGTCGGTATGGAATGCCTTGTTCAGCATCGGGAATACGTTATTTCTGGCTGCCTCGATCAGAAATTCGTCCTGCAGTTCCCGCAATTTTTCCGGATACAGCTGTGCGACATTATATTTTTCCGAATAATCCTCATCCACATGATACAGTTCCCATTCATCCTCCTCATAGGAGTCTGAGAATACGTGATTGACCACTGCTTTCCAGCCGTCTTTATAGATACCACGGTTGCCAAGCACTTCATAATACTGGACATGTTTGCGGCTCTTTGCATCCGGGTCATCAAAGGTGTATGCCAGGCTCGTGCCGGTAAAATCCTTCTGCGCCACACCCTTGATCGTCTGAGGCTTATCAATACCGATCAGTTCAAGGATCGTAGGTGTAATATCTGATACATGATGATACTGGCCACGCACGCCGCCGCGGTCTGTGATCTTCTTCGGATAAGTAATGATCAGCGGATCCTTGATACCACCCTCATAGGCCCATACCTTGTACCACTGGAACGGCGTATTGCCCGCGTTTGCCCATCCGGTGGGATAATGATTGAGTGCATCCTGCGTACCGATCTCATCATAATGTTCCAGTGCTTTCTTCACCTCTTTGGGTGAATCGAAGATATCCATTCCCTGGAAGCAGTTCAGTCTGCCGTCCTTTCCGCCTTCTGCGCTGGCTCCGTTATCCGATAAGAACACAAATACGGTGTTATCGTACTCGCCGATCTCCTTCAGATATGCGATCAGCCTTCCTACCTGTTCATCCGTATATTCGAGCATTCCCGCAAATGCTTCCATATATCTCGCATACACTTTCTTCTGATCTGCGCTGAGTGAATCCCAGCTGTCTACATATGCATTGCGCTCAGTAAGTTCTGCGTCAGGCGGTATGATACCGATCTTTTTCTGCCGCTCAAACCACTGTTGTCTCTTGGCATCCCAGCCATCGTCAAACGCTCCGCGATAGCGGTCAATGTATTCCTTCGGTGCGTGATGCGGTGCATGCATCGCGCCGAATGCCAGATACAGGAAAAACGGCTGCTCGGGGAATGCGTTCTTTTCTGTGAATATATTCTCAATCGCCTGGTCTACGATGTCCTTTGAGAAGTGATAATCCTTCTGTCCGGTGCGCAGTGCTTCCTCCTGTGGCGTCAGCAGAGAGTTATCTCTGACCAGATGCGGATGATACTGGTCATTTTCTCCATGTAAAAATCCGTAGTACCGGTCGAATCCCTTCTGCAGCGGCCAGCTCGTATACGGTCCGGCCTGGGTCTTGTCACTGGCCAGATGCCATTTTCCGGAGCAGAACGTTGCGTATCCGTACTCGTGCAGGATCTCTGCGATCGTCGCATACTCGGGATTTAATGCGCCTGTACCGTTACTCGTTCCGGTCTGGTATTCGATGAGTGATGCGCAGCCGACTGCATGATGATTGGCTCCGGTAAGCAGGCTGGCTCTCGTTGCGGAGCAGATCGCTGTCGTATGGAAATTGTTATACCGCAGTCCGTCTGCCGCCAGTGCATCGATATTGGGCGTGCGGATATTGGATCCGTAGCATCCCAGGTGCGCAAAACCCATATCATCCATCAGAATGTAGACGACATTCGGCGCGTCTTTTGGCAGACGTTCTCTCATCTGATATGAAAATCTGGTGTCGCGCAGTGTCCTGCCGATCGTTCCCGTAAATTTTTTCTCTGTCATGTGTACTTCCTCCTTCGTTATATATTCTGATATCTCATACAGGCGCAGCTCCCGCAAGCAGTCTGACTTTTGCTTTATTGCACGAACCATTCCGATGAGCCTTAGAAAAACCCGACTCGTGTTCAGCAAAGGCTTCCACGAGTCATAAGTCTCATCTCCAT
>JBNMHW010000115.1:0-7147 GCA_050872965.1 bacterium
ACAGCATCCTCTGTGATGCATGTTCCGATGAACTCGCTTAAGCATCCGTAGATATCTACCTCACAGGATACCGGAATTCCTCTGCCTGTCAGACGGCTATTTACATAGCAGGGTACGAAACCGAACTGTGTCTGGAATGCAGGCCAGCACTTTCCGGCGATCGCTACATACTTGCGATATCCCTTGTGCTCATCTACCCAGTCAAGTAAGGTCAGCTCATACTGAGCCAGTTTTGCAAGGATCTCGGGCTTCTTATTGCCTTCTCCGAGTTCCTTCTCCATATCTGCAACCACTTCGGGGATTCTCGCATCTCCCTCATGCTTGTTAAATGCCTCGAATAAATCCAGCTCTGAGTTCTCTTCGATCTCTACGCCCAGATTATATAACTGCTTGATCGGTGCGTTACATGCAAGGAAGTTCAGCGGTCTCGGGCCAAAAGAGATGATCTTTAAGTCTGATAATCCGATGATTGCTCTGGCGATCGGCAGGAATCCGTGGATCATATCTGCCAGATCATCTGCATCTCCTACCGGATACTCAGGAATGTATGCGCCTACGTTGCGCAGCTTTAAGTTGTAGCTGGCATTGAGCATACCACAGTAAGCATCACCACGGCCCTGGATCAGGTCATTCTGTGACTCCTCAGCTGCTGCTACGAACATCTTCGGTCCGTCAAAATGCTTTGCTAATAATGTCTCAGAGATCTCAGGTCCGAAGTTTCCGAGATATACACACAGTGCGTTACATCCGGCTGCCTTGATATCCTCTAATGCCTGAACCATATGGATCTCGCTCTCTACGATACATACCGGGCACTCATAGATGTCATCTTTGCCATATTTGCCCTCATATGCTGCTACGAGTGCTTTTCTGCGGTTTACAGATAAAGACTCGGGGAAGCAGTCACGGCTGACTGCCACGATACCTACTTTTACTTTGGGAATGTTGTTCATTTTTTTATCCTCCTGATTTTTTATTCTTATTTTATTTTACAGAGATATTCTCACCGATCAGACCGATATGTGATCCTTCCGGTAAGCCACCCTGAGCGTGTCCAATCAGCCATTTGTTCTTGGCTGTGATCAGTGCATCCTCCCAGCCCTCATGTCCTTTTTCAAGCGGGAGATTCGTATCCTTCGGCAGTACGATCGCTACCTGGAACTTTGCATCGCCGACACTGCAGGGCGCATAATGGAGCGTCGTCGCATACAGCTCTACCGCAGTTCCCTTCGGCACTAAAAATGCCTCGATCAGCGAAGTATCATATGTAAAATCATCTGTAATGTCCTTCTGCTGTCCAACGAGCAGGATCGCATCGGTTCCCGCTACATTGATCTCGGAAGATCTGTGATACTCAACCGCATTGAGCAGATAGTTCTGTCCGTTGCAGTATCCGATCTGGATCGGCAGCTCGCCGTAGGTCTTAGACTGCAGTTCTGCGAATACAGGCAGCTCCTCAAGTGCTGCTACAGACGGCTCATACACGACATCATCCGGTGTGGGAGTCTTCTCGTTCAATGCCTGAACCAGTCCTGAAAAATCAATATTTTTTACCACTCTTCCGTATTTGCGGAAGGAATCATCTGTCACATTCTGAATCTTCATATCTGTTCTCCTTTTATTTTACTGGATCAGTCCGAACAGCGGTTTGCAGGTCGGATAGATCTGTCTGAACTTCTGGTAGCGGTCTTCATATTTAGCAGCCAGTTCGGGATCGGGTTCTACCGTATCTACGACCTTGACGATCTTGGCTGCTGCCTCTTCAACATTGGCATATTCTCCGCAGGCAACTGCCGCCAACATCGCGCCACCCATGGACGGTCCCTCTTCATTGGCCAGTACATCTACCTTGATGTTCAGCACATTGGCAATGATCTTCTTCCACAGAGGGCTCTTGGCACCGCCACCGCAGATCTTGGTCCGCTCGATCGGAATACCGAGTGATCTCGCTACTTCCAGTGAATCACGCAATGCAAATGCAACGCCTTCCAATACCGCCTGTGTCATATCTGCGCGCGTCGTATCCATCGTCATACCGATAAATGTCGCGCGTGCATTCGGATCGTTGTGCGGTGAACGCTCGCCCATCAGATAAGGCAGGAAATATACATGATTCTCTCCCAGCTTCTCGATCGCCTTCTGCTCTGCGGCATAATCTGTCGTTCCGATGATCTCATCCATCCACCACTTATTGCAGCTCGCTGCACTCAGCATACAGCCCATCAGGTGATAATGTCCGTCTGCATGTGCAAACGCGTGCAGTGCATTGTTTTTATCTACACCGAATTTCTCAGAAGAGATAAATACGGTTCCGCTCGTTCCCAGTGAGATATTGCACTGTCCGTCACCGACTGTACCGGTACCGACGGCTGCGGCTGCATTGTCTCCTGCTCCGGCTGCGACCTTGGTCGTCTCCGGGATGCCAAGCTCGGCAGCGATCTCAGGTAATACGCATCCGACGCACTCATAAGACTCGTACACCTTTGCCATCTGATCCTCGGTGATGCCGCAGATATCGAGCATCTCCTTTGACCAGCAGCGGTTCTTCACATCAAACACGAGCATACCGGATGCATCCGATACATCTGTACAATGTACACCGGTCAGCTTGTAAGCGATATAATCCTTCGGCAGCATGATCTTTTTGATCCGTGCAAAATTCTCCGGCTCCTTATTCTTCATCCAGAGGATCTTCGGTGCCGTAAATCCCGTAAATGAGATATTGGCCGTATACTCTGACAGCTTTTCTTTGCCGATCACGTTGTTGAGATAATCACATTCTTCTGTGGTACGACCGTCATTCCATAACAATGCCGGCCGGATCACCTCGTCATTCTCATCGAGTACAACCAGTCCGTGCATCTGTCCACCGAAGCTGATACCTGCCACCTGGCTCTTGTCACAATCAGCCAGCAGCTCCTTCAGTCCGGTCATCGTCTGCTCAAACCAGTCCTCGGGCTTCTGCTCTGACCAGCCCGGATGCGGAAAATAAATAGGATATTCCTTTGATACGATTTTCTGGATCTGTCCTTCTCCGTTCATCAGCAGCAGCTTGACTGCTGAAGTACCCAGATCCACTCCGATATACAGCATATTATATTAACCTCCCTATGTATGTCAGCCGATTCAGACCGGCTGCGCCTACCGCGCGTGCATCATTGCGTGCACGTGCACGATCATGTTATGGCTATTGTACATGAATCCCTATAGTTTTTGCAATACATTCACATAATTTTTTCATTAACAAATGCATTTTTGTAAAATATATACAATAATCAGGTCTTATTTTTGTACATTGTTTCAAATGTTACTCGTGCACGCTTATTGACTTTCTTTCCGAGCTCATGATATGCTAAATACATCTATTTATGTAATGGAGGAACCTTATGACTACACTCAAAGAGATCGCCGATCTGGCAGGTGTGTCCCGTGGAACGGTAGACCGCGTACTGAATCATCGCGGCTCTGTCAACCCCAAGACGGCCGAAAAAGTCATGAATATCGTGCAGGCATTGAACTACCAGCCGAACCGTGCCGGAACAGCGCTCGCCGCGCAAAAGAAAAAATATAAGATCGGAGTCATCCTCTTTGGACGGAGCAACCTGTTTTTTGACGACGTGATGCGTGGTGTCAGAGCCAAAGCAGATGAGCTGAAGAGCTACGGCATCACCACGATCACACGCCGGGTCGATTTTGATGTCAATGCCCAGTTGGCGGCGATCGATGAGCTCGTCGCAGAAGGCATCAACGGGCTGGTGCTCGCACCGTACAACGACACTGCCCTGCGCGGACGTATCAACGAATTATCCGATAGCAATATTCCTGTCGTGACGATCAACACCGATATCGAGGGTTCCAGCCGGCTGGCATATGTCGGCAGTGACTATTACCAGGGTGGCTGCATCGCTGCCGGTCTGTTTGCATTAGCTGCACCCGGGGCCCTCTCACTCGGCATCATCACCGGTTCAGACAGTGTACTCTGTCATACCGAACGCATCCGCGGCCTGCAGACGACACTCGCCGGTTCTTATGCGCATATCAATATCGTCGGAGTTGCCGAAAACCATGATGATGAGATCGAGAGCTATACCGTCACCAGAGAGCTGCTCGCGAAACATCCGCAGACCGATGCACTCTTTTTCACAGCAGGCGGTATCTACGGCGGATGCAAAGCTGTCACAGAATCCGGCATGCACCCGCGCATCATCACCTTTGATGAAGTGCCTACCACTTTGGAATTGTTAAAAAACGGCACGATCCTCGCCACGATCAGCCAGCAGCCCTACCATCAGGGCTATCACGCACTGGATATCCTGTTCGAATACCTCACATCCGGTATCCGTCCGGAGAATGAGCTGCAGTATGTTGCACATTCGATCGTGATCCGTGAGAACCTGTCGGAGCATATGGCAGCCGGAAATGGGATTAAAAAAAGCTGAATGAAAATCATATGATTTTCATTCAGCTTTTTATTACGTTTATAGTTCAGATCTTATACTCTTGAGAGGTACTCTCCGGTACGTGTATCGATTTTGATCACATCTCCCTGATTTACGAATAACGGTACAGATACGACTGCGCCGGTCTCTACAGTAGCGGGCTTAGAAGCACCTGTTGCTGTATCACCCTTGAATCCGGGCTCTGTCTCTGTGATCTCCAGTTCAACGAACAGCGGCGGCTCTACAGCGAATACATTGCCGTTGTGTGAGCACATCTTAACCATCTCGTTCTCCTTCACGAACTTTAATGCATCTCCGATAGATGCGGAATCCAGAGCGATCTGGTCGTAAGTCTCTACGTCCATGAAGTAGAATAAATCGCCGTCTGCATACAGATACTGCATATCCTTGCGGTCGATACGTGCAGTCGGGCACTTCTCTGTCGGACGGAAAGTCTTCTCAACAACACCACCACTCTTGATATTCTTTAACTTTGTGCGGACGAAAGCTGCTCCCTTACCGGGCTTTACGTGCTGGAACTCAATAATCTGATAAATGTTTCCCTCTAACTCAATGGTCACACCATTGCGGAAATCTCCTGCTGAAATCATTTAAATGATCCTCCTTCAATGTCTGTCTTGGTGGCAAATGTACGATTGCACACCGTATAATAGCAATGATACTATATCAATAGCGCTTTTTCAAGTTTTTTTTACCTGATACCCCATAAATACACAATTATTTTCCAAAATTCTCCTCAATCTGCGAGATCAGGTCGATCCGGCGCTGATGACGCTCCGCTCCGGAAAAGTCCGTTGTCAGGAATGTCCGGATAATATCCTTGGCCAGTTCTGATCCTACGATACGTGCTCCGATCGCGATCACATTCGCGTTATTATGCTCTCTGATCAGGCGCGCGGTAGCAGTGTCAGATACCGCTGCGGCACGGATTCCCTTTACTTTATTCGCTGCCAGCGAGATGCCGACACCGGTTCCGCAGATCAGTACACCCAGATCAGCCTCTCCCGATGCAACCAGTCTGCCGACCTTCTCTCCGGGCACCGGATAGTCTACGGCTTCTCCCGGCGCTGCACCAACATCGATCAGCTCATGACCCATGTCTGTGATGAGTTCCATGATCTGTGTCTTCAATTCCCCTGCTGCATGATCATTTCCAATTGCAATCTTCATTTTTCCTTCGCTCCTTTTTATAAAAATATAAGACGATACGCTCTAAATATCGTTTGAGTACGATCTGGATCTCCTCCCTCGGATCGATCGGTCTGACTAATATCGTATAGATCCCTGCGCGGTTCGCGCCCCACACATCCGTAAAGATCTGGTCACCGACAAACAATGTCGTATGTACATCTGTTCCCATGCGCTCCATCGCCTGCTCATAACCGGCGCGTTTTGGTTTGCCCGCTTTATAGATATAGTCTGCTCCGACCACAGCCTCGCAAAAGGATTTTACGCGCGGCTCCTTGTTATTGGACAGCAGGATCATCCGAAATCCCAATGCATGTAATCGCTCAAATAGCTGTATGGCACGTGCATCTGCCGGTGCGCCATGCTCTACCAGTGTATTGTCCACATCAAAGATGATGCCCCGGTAGCCTCTGTCTCTCCAGCTCTCAAAATCTATCTCATAAGTCGAATCCACATATTCACGCGGATAAAAGCGCCCCAGCATGCGCATGTCCTCCTAACCTGTATTCCTCTAATAATCTTAACATATTTCGTACTTTTCGCAAGTATAAGCGCACAAAAAGCTTCCGAACTTCGGTCGTCGGAAGCTTTTTGTATCCATCGATCTGCTACAGTAGTTTACTGCATGGAATTGACAGTCTTGTACTTATAGAGCATCTCTGCATAGTTCTGCTCTTCGACCTGGATATCTGCGAGCAGTTTTCTCACCGCAGGCTCACCGAAATTGAATACGTTGGTATTGTACTCTCCGGATGCCAGCTTCTCCGCGCTGATACAATCTGTCGCTAAAAAGCAGTCGTTTTTCTTATCCTCGGTATCTGTCATACCGGTATAAGTCGCTTTCGGCTGGTAATCTGCGCCCGCCTTGCAGTTGCAGTCACAGCTCGGTACGCTGCCGTTTAACACTTCGCCTAACGTATCATAATGCTTCTGCTGTTTTTTCTCCAGCTCACCAAACAGATCCTGCAGTACCGGATCCTTCGCCTCGCTGCCACAGCGCTGGTACTTCTCTACCAGACTTTTTTCCTGTGTCTGCAGATCCTGAATCGCTGTCTTTTCTTTTTCTGTTAAGATCATGTTCGTTTCCTCCTGAAAATTTTCTAACACACCTATGAACGTGCCATACTCTAGTATGCGAAAAAAAGCCTCCGGCTATACACCGAAGGCTCTTCCATTCTTTTTCAAATATGTAATAACTATTCAGAACCTCCCCATACATTCGCAAAAACGCACGATAAATCGCGCTTCCTAGTTGCTCCCGCAACTACTTTTGCTCATATCTGGGGCGGTGACTCTATTCGAGCCACCTTGCGAATAAGAGACCTGCTACTTACATGCAAGCATGACGTATCAGTTTCTCTTATTCTAACAGGTTCTGAATAGTTACCTTAAAATGCAAAATTTTCGACTCCGCGGACTGCACGTGTGTTCATTGCGAACTGGTTGACACCCTGTGCCTGCGTCTCGCCCATGAACATCTGATACTGCTGCATGATCTG
>JBNMHW010000116.1:0-7012 GCA_050872965.1 bacterium
GAAGAACCGGGATGAAGTGCTGCGCGCGACACCGGCTGATATCCGTGCGTTAGAGCCGCTTGTAGCGAGCGTACTGGCGGATGACTGCCTGTGCGTGATCGGAAATGAAGATACACTGGAAAAAGAAAAAGATATGTTTATGAATGTGGAGGATCTGTTTGCATGAATGATACAAACAAGGCATTAAAATCGGGCTTCGTAACGATCATCGGAAGACCGAATGTAGGAAAATCAACACTGATGAATTATCTGATCGGACAGAAGATCGCGATCACATCGAATAAGCCGCAGACGACGCGCAACCGGATACAGACCGTCTATACGGATCCGGAGCGCGGACAGGTCGTATTCTTAGACACGCCCGGCATTCACAAGGCGAAGAACAAACTGGGCGAGTATATGGTAAATGTGGCAGAGCATACACTCAGTGAGGTGGATCTGATCCTGTGGCTTGTAGAGCCTACAAATTTTGTGGGCGCAGGTGAGCAGCATATCGCAGAAGTGCTGAAAAAGGTCAATACACCGGTCATTCTTGTGATCAATAAGATCGATACGGTAGAGAAAAAAGAGCAGCTGCTCGAGTACATAGATACTTATCGCAAGATCTATGATTTCGCAGAGATCATTCCGGCATGTGCACTGCGCGGACAGGGCATGGACGATGTGCGCGATACGATCTTTAAATATCTGCCGTACGGACCGATGTTTTATGATGAGGATACGATCACCGATCAGCCGGAGCGCCAGATCGTGGCAGAACTGATCCGGGAGAAAGCACTTCATGCACTCAGTGATGAGATCCCGCATGGCATCGCCGTGACGATCGAGCGGATGAAGGACCGGAAAGGACAGAATCTCGTGGATATCGAGGCAACGATCATCTGTGAACGCGATTCGCATAAGGGAATCATCATCGGCAAGGGCGGCAGCATGCTCAAGAAGATAGGAACGAATGCACGCTATGAGATCGAGCGGCTGCTCGACTGCAAGGTCAATCTGAAGCTGTGGGTTAAGGTGAAAAAGGATTGGCGTGACAGTGATATCCTGCTGAAGAACTTTGGCTATAAGGAAGAAAATTAAATACCGATTTTCCACTTTTTATCTTGTATGGATCCTCTGACAGGCGCATACCCTAGTAATGAGCGGTGATTTACCATTCAGAAATCGAAAGAACAGGGGGAAAGGTACATGTCAGAGGAAAAATGGAATCGGTTTGCAGCGACTGGGAGTGTGCGCGATTATCTGGAGTATCGCGCCGGCAGACCGCAGACCGCACAGAATGCGGTTCACAGCAGTCGTGCTGCAGGAGAGGAACACACACATGGGGCAGACGATCCTGCTGAATGGAATGGTACTCTCTGCAATGCCCATCGGGGATTATGACAAGCGTCTGGTCGTGCTCACGAGAGAGCGGGGAAAGATCACGGTGTTCGCGCGCGGAGCACGCAGACCCAACAGCTCACTGCTGGCATCGACCAACCCGTTTGCGTTTGGAGAGTTTGAATTATTCGAAGGAAAAACTGCATACAATGCCTGCAAGATCAGTGTCAGAAATTATTTTCGGGAACTGACGGAGGATGTAGAGACGGCATGTTACGGCTTTTATTTTCTGGAACTGGCGGATTATTACGCGGTGGAGAATGTGGAGGCCAAGGATATGTGCAACCTGCTCTACGTCTCCCTGCGGGCGCTTATGAAGCCGGTGTTTTCCAACCGGCTTGTTCGTCGTATTTATGAATTACGAATGTTTGTGCTGGCCGGTGAATATCCAAACCTGTTCAGCTGTGTGTCCTGCGGAGCGGGAGAACACTTGCATACGATACATATCGCGCGCGGAGGCATGCTCTGCGACGGATGCGCTGCAGTGCTCGGTGACGGTATAGCGGTCGATGGATCGACTCTGTATACGATGCAGTATATTGTCAGCGCGCCGCTGGAAAAATTATACAGCTTTCAGGTCACAGAAGAGGTATTGCGCGTGCTCGAACAGGTCATGGACACCTGTCTGGCGCGATATACGGACCGGGAATTCCATTCGCTGGAGCTGATCGGGAGTTTTCATTGAGAGTAACAGTTGAAATAGGGCGTGAGAAATAGTATAATAAAACGGATTACGAGGTACATTGGGGGAAAACGTATGAGACGAATGATGCGCGTCGGTGTGCTGCTGGTATTGACGACAGCGGTATTGACCGGATGTGGAAAAGAGTTTTCTGCGGATACGGATACAGTCTATGTGCAGAAAAAAGGAACGATCAAGGGTGCAAACGTAGCTGCCTTCGATAAAGATTATTACGATCAGGATGAACTGGAGAGCTTTATCAATGATACGGTAGATACATATGTGGCAAAATCCGGAGAAGGTACGGTCAGTGTCACGGATTATGCGGTGGAAGATCAGACGGCACACGTATATCTGGATTATGCAGGTGCAGAAGATTATGCACAGTTCAACGGTGTTGATTTCTATGCGGGAACCGTGCTGGATGCGCAGGCAGACGGCTATGATCTCCCGAAGGAGTACAATGCAGTGACGGATAAGGACACGACCTGGGATGCGCAGGGCAACAAGATCGTGATCATCGGACAACAGACACAGGTAAAGGTGGACGGAACGATCCTGTTTGTGACACCGAATGTCAATGTTGTCGATAAAAATACGGCGGATGTGACCTATGACATTCTGGATGAAGAGGCAGAACCCGCATATATCGTTTATAAATAATAGTTATCTAAAATCAAATTAAGAGAGGATAAAGAAACATGGAAAAGACAATGGACAAAATCGTTGCACTGGCAAAGGCGAGAGGCTTTGTATATCCCGGATCAGAGATCTACGGCGGCCTCGCAAACACATGGGATTACGGTAATCTCGGTGTCGAGCTGAAAAACAATGTAAAAAAAGCTTGGTGGCAGAAATTTGTACAGGAAAACCCCTATAACGTAGGTGTGGACTGTGCGATCCTGATGAACCCCCAGACATGGGTAGCTTCTGGACATCTCGGCGGTTTTTCAGATCCTTTGATGGACTGCAAAGAGTGCCATGAGCGTTTCCGTGCAGACAAGATCATCGAGGATTTTGCGGAGGAGAACGGCATTACGTTAGAGGATTCCGTAGACGGATGGTCACAGGAGCGTATGATGAACTTTATCGAAGAGAACAACGTTCCCTGCCCGACCTGTGGCAAGCATAACTTTACAGATATCCGTCAGTTCAACCTGATGTTCAAGACTTTCCAGGGTGTTACCGAGGATGCCAAGAATACCGTATACTTACGTCCCGAGACTGCACAGGGTATATTTGTTAACTTTAAGAATGTACAGCGTACATCACGTAAGAAAGTACCGTTTGGTATCGCACAGATCGGTAAATCATTCCGAAACGAGATCACACCCGGTAACTTTACATTCCGTACCAGAGAGTTCGAGCAGATGGAACTGGAGTTCTTCTGTGAGCCCGGTACCGATCTGGAGTGGTTCCAGTACTGGAGAAACTTCTGCCATGAGTGGCTGTTAAGTCTTGGCATGAAGGATGAAGAACTGCGTCTGCGTGACCATGATCCCGCAGAACTGGCATTCTACAGCAAGGCTACGACAGATTTTGAGTTCCTGTTCCCGTTCGGCTGGGGCGAACTGTGGGGTGTTGCGGATCGTACCGATTATGACCTGACACAGCATCAGAATACATCCGGACAGGATATGAGCTACTTTGATGATGCAAAAAATGAGAAATATATTCCGTATGTTATCGAGCCGTCATTGGGAGCTGACCGTGTCGTTTTAGCATTCCTGTGTGCTGCTTATGATGAGGAGAACATCGGAACCGAAGAAAAGCCCGATATGCGTACCGTGCTTCATTTCCATCCGGCACTGGCACCGGTCAAGATCGGTGTGCTGCCGCTGTCCAAGAAGCTGAACGAGGGTGCTGAGAAGGTATTTACTCAGTTGTCCAAAAAATATAACTGCGAGTTCGATGACCGCGGAAACATCGGTAAGAGATATCGTCGTCAGGATGAGATCGGAACACCGTTCTGCGTAACCTATGACTTTGATTCAGAGGAAGACGGAGCAGTTACTGTCCGTTTCCGTGATTCCATGGAGCAGGAGCGCGTAAAGATCGACGAACTGGATGCATATTTCGCTGATAAATTTCAATTTTAATTTTTACTTGCGAAATACAGAATATATGGTAAAATAATTTATGTGCGACCTTTTTTGTATAAAATCAGTGAAAAAGGTCAGTTCATTGCGTGTTGTAGCGGCTGCCTTCGGACAAGCCGCATGACATATTATCACACTCAATATTATATTTTAGGAGGAATGTCAAAATGGCAAACAAATGGGTTTACATGTTCAGCGAAGGCGACATGAGCATGCGTAATCTTCTTGGTGGAAAAGGTGCAAACCTTGCCGAGATGACAAGCATCGGACTCCCTGTTCCTCAGGGATTTACGATCACAACCGAGGCTTGTACACAGTACTATGAGGATGGACGCAAGATTAACGACGAGATCATGGCACAGGCTATGGAAGGCGTTAAGAAGATGGAAGAGATCAACGGCAAAAAGTTCGGAGATCTGAAGAATCCTTTATTAGTATCTGTACGTTCCGGAGCCAGAGCTTCAATGCCCGGTATGATGGACACCATCTTAAACCTTGGTTTGAACGACGAGGTTGTTGCAGCTATGATCGCTGGTAACCCTGATCCCAAGTTCGAGCGTTTCGTATATGATTCTTATAGACGTTTCATCCAGATGTTCTCTGATGTCGTTATGGAAGTTGGTAAGAAGTATTTCGAGCAGCTGATCGACCAGATGAAGGAGAAGAAGGGTGTTCAGTTCGACGTAGAACTGACCGCTGCTGATCTGAAAGAGCTGGCTGAGCAGTTCAAGGCTGAGTACAAGAATCAGTTGGGAGAGGACTTCCCTTCAGATCCTGTACAGCAGTTAAAGCTGGCTATCGAGGCTGTATTCCGTTCATGGGACAACCCTCGTGCGAACGTATATCGTCGTGACAACGATATCCCTTATTCTTGGGGAACCGCTGTTAACGTAATGCCGATGGTATTTGGTAACTTAAATGATGAGTCTGGTACAGGTGTTGCATTTACACGTGATCCTGCAACCGGAGAGAAGAAGCTGATGGGTGAGTTCCTGATCAATGCACAGGGCGAGGACGTAGTAGCAGGTGTTCGTACACCTATGCCGATCGCTCAGATGGAGCAGGAGTTCCCTGAGGCATATGCAGATTTCATCAAGGTATGTGATATCCTCGAGAACCACTACCATGATATGCAGGATATGGAGTTCACCGTAGAGAACAAGAAGCTGTTCATGCTTCAGTGCCGTAACGGTAAGAGAACCGCTCCTGCAGCATTAAAGATCGCTTGTGACCTTGTTGATGAAGGACACAAGACTGAGGAAGAAGCAGTAGCAATGATCGATCCTCGTAACTTAGATACATTATTACATCCCCAGTTCGATGCTGCTGCATTAAAGGCTGCTACACCGATCGGAAAGGGACTTGGCGCTTCTCCCGGAGCTGCTTGCGGTAAAGTCGTATTTACAGCTGATGATGCTGAGGCTTGGAATGCAAGAGGAGAGAAGGTCGTATTAGTACGTCTGGAGACTTCTCCGGAAGATATCACCGGTATGAAGGCAGCTCAGGGTATCCTGACTGTTCGTGGTGGTATGACTTCTCACGCAGCCGTAGTTGCACGTGGTATGGGAACATGCTGTGTATCCGGATGTGGAGATATCGCTATGGATGAGGAGAACAAGCAGTTCACTTTAGCAGGACAGAAGTTCACTGAAGGATCTGAGATCTCTATCGATGGTACAACAGGTAACATCTACGCAGGAATCATCCCTACCGTAGACGCTACGATCGCTGGTGAGTTCGGCCGTGTAATGGCTTGGGCTGACAAGTATCGTACATTAAAGGTTCGTACAAATGCTGATACACCTGCAGATGCTAAGAAGGCTCGTGAGCTGGGCGCTGAGGGTATCGGACTTTGCCGTACCGAGCATATGTTCTTCGAGGAAGACAGAATCGCAGCATTCCGTGAGATGATCTGTTCTGACACTGTAGAAGAGCGTGAAGCAGCATTAGAGAAGATCCTTCCTTATCAGCAGGGAGATTTCAAGGCTCTGTATGAGGCACTTGAGGGATGCCCGGTTACTATCCGTTTCCTGGATCCTCCGCTTCATGAGTTCGTTCCCACTGAGGAAGATGATATCAAGAAGTTAGCAGACGCACAGGGCAAGAGCGTTGAGGAGATCAAGACGATCATCGCTTCCCTGCACGAGTTCAACCCGATGATGGGTCATCGTGGATGCCGTCTGGCAGTCACATATCCTGAGATCGCTAAGATGCAGACCAAGGCTGTTATCCGTGCAGCGATCGAGGTTCAGAAGGCTCATCCCGATTGGAATGTGAAGCCTGAGATCATGATCCCGTTAGTATGCGAGATCAAAGAGCTGAAGTATGTCAAGAAGGTTGTTGTTGAGACTGCAGACGCAGAGATCGCAGCAGCAGGCGTTCAGTTAGAGTACGAAGTAGGTACTATGATCGAGATCCCTCGTGCAGCTCTGACTGCAGATGAGATCGCTACAGAGGCAGACTTCTTCTGCTTCGGTACCAACGACCTGACTCAGATGACATTTGGCTTCTCTCGTGATGATGCAGGTAAGTTCTTAGACGCTTACTATGACAACAAGATCTTCGAGAACGATCCGTTTGCTAAGCTAGACCAGACCGGTGTTGGTAAGCTGATGGAGATGGCTATCAAGCTTGGTAAGCCTGTAAATCCGAAGCTTCACGTAGGTATCTGTGGAGAGCACGGTGGAGATCCTTCATCTGTAGAGTTCTGCCACAAGATCGGTCTTGACTATGTTTCATGCTCACCGTTCCGTGTGCCGATCGCAAGACTGGCAGCAGCACAGGCAGCTATCGCAAACAAATAAACAACCGAATAGGAAGTTTCTATTGATTTGAAAGTTTTTATGACCGA
>JBNMHW010000117.1:0-6754 GCA_050872965.1 bacterium
CAGTAAGATGATCAAGGACAAACGAAAATAGCCGCCAACTATTCGCAGTAGTTGACGGCTGTTCGTAAAAACAGTTTGTAAATTTACTTGAGGGTAGCCGTTTCTGTGGTTTCCCCTTTTCTATATATCAATATATCACAGATGCGCCCCTTTTTTCAAGGTGAAAAATCGATGTGACAGATAAAATATTAATAAAGATACATAAAAAATCAATGGACAAGCGGAGGTAATGTACAATGAAGAAAAATATCGGTGTTGTTCCTGCTCGGTATCGCATCCGGAAATAAGATCGATGATAAATTCGAGCGCACCGGATATCATGCAGTAAAGAGTGACAAGGTAAATGCCCCGATCATCGAGGAGTTCCCCGTAGTCATGGAGTGTGAACTGCTGGATTTCCTCGATACCGAGCATGTATCGGGAATCGTCGGCAAGATCATGAATGTCAAGGCCGAGGAATCTGTACTGTCTGAGAACGGAAAAGTAAATCCTGCGAAGCTGCACGCGCTCATGTTTGATCAGTTCCAGAATGGATATTATTCTACCGGTGAGAAGGTAGCGACAGCATGGAATGCCGGCAAAGAATTAATGAATAAGAACTGATGAATAAAAATTGATATCATATTGTTTATAAAAGGACAGTTAATGCACGGACTGTCCTTTTTGCATGCGGTTCAATTCAGGAATCACGGTACAGAGCATCGTGACGAAACACAGACTGCCGCCGATCACATTGGAGATCGGCTCTGCCATAAATACACCATGGGTTCCCATATGGAATGTATACGGGAGCAGATAGGTCAGCGGTACAACGATGAATACTTTGCGGAGCAGGGAGAAAAAGATCGCCTGCTTCTTTTTGTTTAGAGATTTAAACGTCGTCTGTCCGATATACTGCAGATCCATAAAGATAAAAGCAGCAAAATACAGCTTTAGGGCAGGTACGGCATCTGCAATCAGCTGGCTGTCGGAACTAAATATCCGGATCAGAAAATGCGGCGCGATTATAATGACAGACCACATAACAGCCGTGTAGACGAAGATCATGAGTGACATCGTAAGGATCGCCTGTTTCACGCGCTTCGGGCGGTGGGCACCGTAATTATAGCTCAGGATCGGCGAGCTTCCCTCATTCATGGCATAGATCGGTGTCTCGACGAGCTGACGCACACTGGAGATAATGGTCATCACGGAGATATAGATATCGCCACCGGTGACAGACAGCACATTGTTACAGCAGATGCTGACCAGGCTGTTGGTGAGCTGCATGATAAATCCGGCGGTTCCGAGACTGATGATATTTTTGGCGTCTTCTCCGCATGCGGCCAGTTCCTGTTTCGTCAACAGCCGTATCTTCAGCTCTGACTTCTTTTTCAGAAAATACAGCACAAAGACCGCGGACAGTATCTGGGAGAGCACCGTAGCGATCGCTGCACCGCGGATCTCCAGATGAAGTGCAAAGATAAAAATCGGATCAAGAATGCAGTTCGCCACGGCACCGATCGCTACCGAAGTCATGCCGATCGTGGCATATCCCTGCGCATTGATAAAAGAGTTCATGCCGGTCGTGATCATAGATGGCAGCGTGCCGATCAGATAGATCATAAGGTAAGGACACGCGTAGACCAGAGCGGCATCCGACGCTCCGAACAGATACAGGATCGGTCGCGCAAAGCACAGACCGATCACCATCAGAATGATGGCACTGCCGCAGACCATCGTATAGGAAGTGTTCATGATCTCAGAAGCTTTTTTCGAATCATTCATGCCCCGGCTGATGGAAAAAAGCGGTGCACCGCCGCTGCCGAACAGGTTGCTGAATGCAGTGATGATCACGATGACGGGAAAGCACAGACCGACTGCTCCGAGCGCAGCCGTGCCGACATTTGGAATTCTGGCGATGTAAATGCGGTCAATGACATTGTACAGCAGACTCAGCAGCTGGGCGACCAGCATGGGGATCGCTGCATTTAAGATGTTACTGGGAATAGAACCGTGTTCAAAATCAATTTGTTTCATTTTGTATCTCTCTCTTTTGTCAATCTCGTTATATGACCTCAGGCCGACATATAGTATAGCACAAATAGGAATTAATGTAAGGGTAAAGGATGTCTGATTAGGTAATAGGTGACGTGAACTTCTGCATCGGTCAAAGGGATTGCCTTCCGGTCTTTCATCGGCTGGTTTAGAGGCGTCGGCACATTGGTGGAAAAGCACAGCAGCGATGAGTGCCGGACCAGTTCATCAAATTCAAATTCGTCGGTCTGTATCAGGAAACGGGATGCGGGCATCTTCTGTTTTACCAGTCCGGTCCAGAAGCCGATGTGATCGCGTAGCAGACAGTTGAAACCGTTGAGCTGTGAAAGGCTCAATTCGGAGTTGTCTTCGAGGGCGTGCCCCTCCGGAACGCAGACGTAGAGCTGCTCCTGCATATACGGTGTACAGATCAGATCCTGATGTGAATATGCATGAGGCAGGATACCGATGTCAGCATTCCCGGAGAGAACATTTTGAATGATAGCCTCTTCCGATATTATTTTTGATGATATGGTATTCTCCGGAAATCTGTGTGACAGATTTGGCAGTAGTGACCAGAGCGGTGCGGGAGCACAGGAATACACCGTGATCGTATGCCGGCTGCGCTCAAATGCCTGTACCGTCTGAACCGATTGTTCGGCTTCTGCGAGCAATGTGCGGGCCTGCTTCACGGCGAGTTTTCCGGTTTCGGTCAATGTGATGCGGTTCTTGCCACGGTGAAACAGCCTGACACCAAAGGATTCCTCCACGTGATGCATGGTTCTGGTCAGTGTCGGCTGGGAGATATGCAGTTCCTCGGCGGCAGCAGACAATGTGCCACATGATGCGTATGTAACAAATTGATACAGTTCTGATAAGTCTAACATCTTCCATCACTCCTATACTATTCAAAAAATGAATAATAGATTTCGAAATTGATATTGTACATATTCATTTTAACAGGATATACTTTGATTGCAAGCAGAAAATATGAAATAACAGGTTTCATATTATGAATATCAAAGGAGGACGAAAACATGAATTATGTGACATTAAATAATGGTGTGAAGATGCCGCAGCTTGGATATGGAGTCTATCAGACACCGCCGGAAGAGACCGAGCGCTGTGTACTTGCCGCTATTAAAAACGGATATCGCAGTATCGATACAGCTCAGGCATATGGCAATGAGGAGGGTGTAGGACAGGCGATCACAAAATGCGGTCTGCCGAGAGAAGAACTTTTCATTACAACGAAGATCTGGATCAGCAATGCAGGTTATGAAAAGGCAAAGGCTCCTATCGATGAGTCGCTGAAAAAACTGAAAACAGATTATGTGGATCTGTTGTTGATCCATCAGCCGTTTGGAGACTATTACGGAACTTACCGTGCAATGGAGGAAGCGTACAAAGCCGGAAAAGCACGTGCGATCGGTGTGTCCAACTTCTATCCGGACCGCTATCTCGATATCGCTCATTTCGCTGAGGTTGTTCCTGCAGTCAATCAGGTAGAGACGCATGTATTCCAGCAGCAGAAAGTGGCCCGTCAGTATCTCACTAAGCATCATACACAGATCATGAGCTGGGGACCTTTTGCCGAAGGAAAAAATGATTTCTTCAATACACCGGTTCTCAAGGAGATCGGGGCAAAATATGGCAAGAGCGCCGCTCAGGTGGCACTTCGTTTCCTGCTCCAGAGCGATGTGGTCATCATCCCGAAATCAACGCATGAGGACAGAATGCAGGAAAATATCAACGTGTTTGATTTTGCCCTGACAGATGAGGAGATGAAGCAGATCGAGGCGCTCGATACGGGCGAAAGTTTATTCTTCTCACATTATTCACCGGAAACGGTTGAATGGTTTATGAGTATTGTGTAGTATCGAATATTTAATGTTCGTTTCTGTAGTTGCGGTACTCGGTCGGAGTCTGACCGTAGTATCGCTTAAACAGACGACAGAAATAATCCATATGATTGAATCCGGTCATCGCGGCAATCGTATGGATTTTTTGTTCTGTTTTTGCAAGTAACAGCGCAGCCTGTTTTAACCGGTAACTGATCAGATAATTGACAGGGGTGGTATTCAGATATTTTCGGAACAGATTCAGCGCTGTACTCTTGCTGATCATGGCATGATGGGCAATGTCATCCAAAGAGAGATTTTCAGTATAATTTTGATGGATAAACTGCATCATGATCTGAAGCCTCGCCTGCGCAGCCGATGAGCGGGTGGGTAGTACTGCCGGATCGGGAAGGGCGGTATTCTCAAATAGGTCGAGCCACAGCCGTTGCATCAGTGCTGACGTCATCAATTCACGGGATATGTCTGTATCCTGTGCGGTGAAGATCTGTTGCATATATGTGAGGATCGTGTTCTGCCAGGGAACCGTTTCCCGAAAGATCTGATATGTCAGTGCAGAAGAGATGATCGGCGAAACGTATTTCTGATAGATGAGGCTATCTGCAGGAGCGATAAAAGAGGGCATGCAGACAAAATTAGGGATCAATGCATCTGTGGCAGAATAAAATCGATGCAGTATTTTAGAATTAATAAATAAACCGTTACCTGCGGACAGATCAAATTGCACATCACCGATCTGACAGCACACATTTCCCGACTGGATATAGACGAATTCCAGTTCCGTGTGCCAATGCCATTCGATGCAGTGAAAATCAAATAAAGCCAGATTCTCAGCATAATAGCGGAATGGGTACCGGCTGCTTCCGTGCGGAATAGTTTCCATCAGATTCTCATCCGTCGTGATCTTGTTAAATTCATTCTTGAATTTCATCGGTCAGATATCTCCTCAATATATGTTTTGCGATATTATACAATAAATAGCCGAAATAATTCAATGAAAAAGGATATAATATGTAATATAATTCAAACATATGTGACATCTATAATTTGAAAAAGGAGAACCACCATGCCTGACTACAGCAAAACAAAGCGAGCCTGCTACCTGGGATTTATCACGCAGGCGATCGCAGCGAACTTTACACCATTATTATTCCTGAAATTCCACAGTGATTATCAGATTCCGCTGGGCGATATCGCGCTGATATCCACCTGCTTTTTCTTTACCCAGTTATTAATTGATCTGTTCTGCGCAAAATATGTGGATAAGATCGGTTACCGCGTATGTATCGTAGCTTCTGAGATCTGTTCGGCAGCAGGACTGATCGGACTGGCATTTTTGCCGGATCTGCTGCCTGATCCGTTTGTCGGCATCATGCTCAGTGTGATCGTATATGCGGTGGGCAGCGGACTGATCGAAGTGCTGTGCAGTCCGATCGTGGAGGCATGCCCATTTGAGAATAAGGAGGCCACGATGAGCCTGCTACATTCTTTTTACTGCTGGGGATCTGTCGGTACGATCGCGATATCCACACTGTTTTTTGCTGTATTCGGGATCGACAGCTGGCGGTGGCTGGCTGTATTGTGGGCGGTGATCCCGGCAGTCAACAGCTACAACTTTGCGACCTGTCCGATTGAACATCTGGTAGATGAGGGAAGCGGCATGCGCATCGGAGAATTGTTCTGCAAACCACTGTTCTGGATCGCGGTCTGTCTGATGGTCTGTTCCGGAGCATCGGAACTGGCGATGTCGCAGTGGGCATCCGCATACGCAGAGGCAGCGCTGGGGCTGTCCAAGACAGTCGGAGATCTCGCCGGTCCGTGCATGTTTGCGATCATGATGGGGATCAGCCGCGTGATCTTCGGAAAATACGGAGAGAAGATGGATCTGATGAAATTCATGACCGGTTCCGGGATCCTGTGCGTGGTATGCTATATCCTGACTTCCGTATCAGCCAATCCGGTCGCGGGGCTGATCGGATGCATTGCATGCGGATTCTCGGTCGGTATTATGTGGCCGGGTACGATCAGCATCTCTTCACAGACATTTCCGGTGGGTGGAACCGCGATGTTTGCACTGCTCGCGATGGCCGGAGATCTGGGTGGCAGTATCGGACCGGGGGTCGTCGGGTGCGTGACGCAGTATGCGGGCGACAATATTCGGGTCGGAATGGGCGTCGGACTGATCTTTCCGCTCATTTTGCTGCTGATGATCTTTCTGTTGAGCCGAAAAACAGCAAAATAACGTACATATCCCTTGTAAAATCCGCGTTTTCCATATATGATGTAGCTATTCGGATCTATGGGGACAGAGAATGAAGAAAGAAGAGGCTATGTACATGCATTTGTTAGTGGAATTGGTATTGCTGGTGATCGGTTTTGTCATGCTGATCAAGGGTGCAGATATTTTCGTGGAGGGCGCAGCCGGTATCGCTGCCAAATTCGGTATCCCGCAGCTGGTGATCGGACTGACGATCGTAGCAATGGGAACGAGTGCACCGGAGGCGGCGGTGAGTATCACGGCAGCGATGAAGGGAACTGCGGATATCACGGTCGGCAATGTGGTCGGCAGCAATATCCTGAATGTCCTGATTATATTAGGTGTGACAGCGGTGATCGTAGCAGTAGAAGTACAGCGGACGACGATCCGCTATGAGATCCCGTTTGTGGCACTGGTCACAGTCGTGCTGCTCGTGATGGGTATGACTGACGGAGTGGTCGGACGTCTGGATGGAGTGATCTTATGGGTGCTGTTTCTGGTATATCTTGCGTATCTGTTTGTAATCGCGAAAAAAGGTAAGCAGGAAGAGGAAGAGCAGGCAGATGCACCGGTCTGGAAGCTGTTGATCTATATTGTACTCGGCGTGGCGCTGATCATAATA
>JBNMHW010000118.1:0-6596 GCA_050872965.1 bacterium
CTTCTTTACCTGTCCGTTCTGCTCCATTTCAAAAGCCTTGATAATCGGCTCTCCCTCAGTAGATACATAGGTAAGAGCCTTATTTCCAAACATAAAATGCAGTTTCTTTCCCATATACTTGTAGAAATTCATTCCATTAAAAGAATAAAATCCTCCAAGTGCTATCGGAGCTACACACGGAATCGCCACATAAGCAGAACCCGTAAGACCAATGCTTCCCTGATCAGCCTTTTTGACCGTAACGCACTTCTGTACTCTTTTTTCTCCATCTGCATGCTGACTCTTCCTTTCAAAAACCATCAGTTTTACTTTTATTGTCGGAATTCCACCACTTCCGGCTTTTCTAATGATTGTTTTTGTCTCTAAAATCACTATACTCTACCTTGAAAAGAAAAACAACAGGTGTTTGATTTTATACAACTGTTTGAAAGGAGAAAAACACTATGAGAAATTATGACAGAGTACATCCCCGTAAACCGGAAGGAATTGAAAACAGATATGCCTACATCGTAGGTGGTGGAATTGCAGGCCTTTCTGCCGCCGCTTTTCTTGTCAGAGATGCCCAGATGCCTGGAAAAAATATTATTATTTATGATCAACTTCCTGTTTTCGGTGGTTCTATGGATGCCTGCGGAAATGCTGCGACCGGTTATATCTCCAGAGGAGAACGTGAGCTGGAGCCTTATATGGAATGCTTATGGGATTTATTCAGTACAATTCCTTCTCTTTATGAAGAAGGGCGTACTGTTCTGGATGAGACAAGAGAATGTAATAAAAATCTGGAGATCAACTCTTCTCACCGACTGTGGGAAAAAGGATTTGTTCCTCATGATGAGTCCTCCATGGGACTTTCCAAAAAAGTTCAGGAACAGATGGTCAAAATGTTCCTCACACCGGAAGATCAGCTTGAAGATATCGCTATCGACGAATGGTTCAGCAAAGACTTTTTTGAAAGCAATCTGTGGTATTACTGGTCCGCAATGCTTGCTTTCCAGCCATATCAGAGCCTGATTGAGATGAGACGGTATGCAGTGCGTTTTATGCATCAGCTCCACCTGATCAAATCTCTGAAGCAGATTCTCAGAACCAAATATGATCAGTATCACAGCCTGATCCTCCCTCTGCAGAAGTATCTTGCAGACAATGGTGTGCAGTTCATATCTGACACTACCGTTACCGATATGGATATGGATATTCAGGGCAATTTAAAAACTGTAACCGCATTAAAAATGCTTTGTAACGGAGTCGAGAGCACACAGCCCGTATCCAAAGAGGATCTTGTTTTATTCACCAATGGTTCTATGACTCAAAACAGCACCAGAGGAAGTATGACAGAAGCTCCCGTCATGAATATGGATTCCAAAAACCGCGGATGCTTTACTCTCTGGGAAAAACTGGCAGCAAAATGCGACAATTTCGGTCATCCTGAAAAATTCGCTTTTGATCCCATGAAAACCAACTTTGTCAGCACCACCATTACTATCACAGACTATCCGGAACTCTTTGATTATCTGGAAAAGAAATCCGGAAATCAGATTGGTACTGCGGGCGTTACCACTTTTATTGATTCTCCGTGGTACATGAGTTACAATGCGGCAATTCAGCCTGTTGATCCGGATCAGCCGAAAAATGTACAGGTACTCTGGCTCTACGGTCTGCACGCTAACAACAAAGGTGCTTATGTTAAGAAACCGATGATTGAATGCTCCGGTGAAGAAATCTTAAAGGAGCTCCTGTATTTCTGCGGACTGGAGGATAAATACGACGAAATCCGCAGTCACTGTATTGCGATCCCTACAGTTATGCCATACATCACCAGCCAGTTCATGCCTCGTGGTCAGAAAGACCGCCCGACCATTATTCCGGAAGGTTCCCAGAATCTTGCCTTTATCGGACAGTTCGTTGAATTACCCGGAGATGTTGTATTTACTGTAGAGACTTCTGTAAGAACAGCAATGACTGCCGTATACCGCATGCTTCATCTGGATCGACCGGTAGACCCTCTGTTTGAAGGACAATATGATATCCGCATGGTCAAAGCAGGTATGCTCACCATGACCGGAAAGGAAAAAATAGAACTTTCTGATCTCCCGGAGATTAATCCTTTTAAACTCAAAGAAAGCTTACAGCAGCTCATTGATGCAGTCAATGATATTCCTCCCGTACCAGCAGCTTATTCTGAACGCTGGGAGAATCAGTAATTACCAAGCCAGCACCCTTACAATCATCCTATAGAAGAGAATGTGCTTCGGCACATTCTCACACCAAACGCACTCGCACGATCGTTTACATCTTCGTGCGAGTGCTCATCCTTATTACATAGCTTTGACAGTTGTTTATTTCCCTAAAATTGTCTGATTGACATATTCCGTGATCCTGGTGTTGTTCGTCGAAAACAGTCCCTCGTCTACGGTTGCGCCTTTTGCATTGGATCTCACAAAGCTGACGGATTCCTCAAACTGCGAACGATCCATCGATGCCGACTGGGATACCGGATAGATCGTCTTGCCGGTAAAATCATATTTTTCCAGAAATGTTCCGACTGTCATCGGTGCCGTATGCCACCAGATCGGATAGCACAGGACGATCTTATCGTACTGTTCGATGGACTTCGGTGCATTCTTGATCGCCGGTCTTGCATTCGTATCTGCCTCTGTCTTGGCCTCCCCGTATGCAACAGTTGAATAATCATCGCTATAGGGTGTTCTTCTCTCGATACGGTATGAATCTGCTCCTGTCTGTTGAATAATATTTTTTGCGATCCGTTCACTCGTACCGCTCCATGAGAAATAAGCGACTAAAATCTTATTTCCCGTCGTCTGATCACCGGCACTGTTCTGCTGTTTTCTTACAGTTACTTTGCATGTCAGGCTTTTACCGGAAGTTTTCGCTGTAATAGTGGCATTTCCTGCCTTTTTTGCTCTGACGGTTCCGCTTTTGCTGACAGTAGCTACGGACCGGTTCGATGAACTCCACGTTACTTTTTTGGCATTGCTGACTGTCAGTTTTCTACTCTGTCCAACGGTAAGCGTCAGGCTTGTCCGATTCAGTTTCGGTCCTCTGGCTGCTGCCTGCGTTAAAACAGTACCTGTCATAAACTGTCCCACGAATAACGTGAGTGCCAGCATCATACCTACGATTCGTTTTAGGTTTTTACTCATGATTTTATCCTCCTTTGCTTGTGTCCAAACAGCCATTCCATGATAGCGCTGTCCCGGCAGAACAGATATCCGCCACCATGCTGATAGGTAATACCCGTCCCCACAAAATAATCCGCGTCTTTCACATCCAGAACCAAAAGCTTATCAATCTGTTCTTTGGTCAGACCTTTCTTCTGATACATGCGGTAAAGTGTCCGGTAAGCCTTCTTAAATGGCTCAGCTCCATAATACTCATCACTCTCGCCTATCACAAAATATACCGGCGTCCCGACATCAACAACCGGCTGGTAATCACCATCCCACTGTGAGCTGCACATCAATGCCGCTGTATACAGTTCCGGCTTCTTGCCGAGAACAAGTGACAGCGTTTCACCGCCCCCGGAATAGCCGTTAATATAGACTCTGTTCTTGTTTATGTTGTAGTGGTTCAGAAAATATTCCGTCAGATCTATCGTCTGATCTGCAGATGTCTGTCCCCAGTCATTCAACTGTGGCGCAACAATGATCATCTTTGTGCGATACTTCTGTGCCTCAAATCCAAAATCTTCTGTTTTGATATTCTCAGCCACGCCTTGAAAATACAATCCCTGATATCCGGGCAGCGTAACGTATAATGCATACGGCTTCGTTCCGTCATAGGATTTTGGAATATATACATTATAATGAATATCCCCATTCTTTTTGGAATGATATACATTATCCACCAGAAATCCCCTGTAGCGCTCTGTTCCCGGACTGATCGCCGTGGTCACCGGCAATTTTTTCGTCGCTGTCTTCTGCTTTGCGTCAACCGGCACACCGCAAGACACCAAAAGCATGCCACACAGGATCATTACAAGAAATTGTATACCGGATTTACGTTTTTTCATCCTTTTATCTTAAATCCTCCCTTATCTGCTCTATCTTTCGCAAGGACTGGATTTACTTCTGCTCATCTACCGGAGGAACCATGCTCACATATTTCTCTAAGAGTTCCGGTGTACTGTAATAATAGCGTTTCTGCTGATCCAATGCTGCGATCTTTTTCATTTCTTCATCTGTCAGTTTAAAATCAAACAAGGCGAAATTATCCTTGATATGCTCCAGATTTTTGGATCCCGGAATCACGATGTTTCCTGCCTGAGTGTGCCAGCGAAGAATTACCTGGGCTGCACTCTTGCCATATTTCTTCCCGAGTTCTGCAAATACCGGTTCCTGCAAAAGTGCGGCATCTCCATGTCCGAGCGGATACCATGCCTGAATGTAAATATTCTCCTGTGCGAGGTATTCTTTTAATTCTTTTTCCTGTGAATACGGGTGCACCTCTGTCTGTAATACAGCCGGCTTTATTTCACATACATTAAGGATTTCCTTTATCTGATCAACCGTGAAATTAGACAGACCGATCGCACGCACCTTACCCTCTTTATATGCCTTTTCCATCAGACGGTAGCCTGCAATATAATTTCCTGCCGGCTGATGAATCAATAACAGATCTATGTAATCTGTATCTAATCGCTCCAATGTCTTATCTACAGCATCTGCCTGCTCATAAAAACTGGGCCAGATTTTTGTCTCCAGAAAGATTTCCTTTCTCTCCAGACCTGATTTTTTCATGGCCCGTCCACAAGCCTTTTCATTCATGTATGCATTTGCAGTGTCTATCAGACGATATCCTTCTGAAAGTGCATGGATGACTGCCTGTTCAGCATCATCCGGCTCCAAAAGGAAAGTTCCGATTCCTGCCATTGGCATTTTTACTCCGTTGTTTAATGTTGCGTATTCCATAGTTGTTTCCTCCATTTTATGATTATATTTGTTTTACAGTTCCAGGCTGTCTACCCATGAACGAATATCAGACTCCGATGCTCCACCGCGGAATCTCTCTCCATCCTTCCAATCTCCGGTTCCTGCCAGATCTCTCAACAGATTGCCGCTATCTCCGATGCCGGATGAGGCTGCTGTACAGAACGGGATCACTGTTTTTCCCGTAAAATCATTAGCTTTTACAAAACCATCCACCGGCCATGCGGCGATTCCCCACCAGATCGGATATCCAATGTATACGGTATCATAGGAATCCCAGTTATCTACTGTTGCAGAAACAAGTTCTACATCTCTCAAGCTCTCATCGTCATGCTCTCTGGATACACGGCTGTCATCATTTGTCCAGTCAAGATCTTCGTCTGTGTAAGGCTCTGCCGGCTCTATCTCAAACAGATCTCCGCCTGTAACCTCTGCAAGTGTCTCAGCGACATTTCGGGTGTTTCCCGTAGCTGAGTAATATACGACTAATGTGTTTCCATCTCCAGTCGATGCTGACGTATCCGCTGTCGTTTCTCCTGCTGTTTTTTCTGTCTCATCTGTGGCTTCCACACCGGCATCTGTTGTCTGACCATCGCTATCCGATGTTGACTGGCTGGCATCAGATGTTCCGCATCCGGTCATCAGTCCGACCGTTATTGCGAGTGTTAAAACTCCTGCTGTTAATTTTTTTGCTTTCATTTTTTAGTCTCCTTTCGTCTTTATAAAATTTTTAGGCATTTGCAAAACTATTTTAAACTGGGCTGCTTGGCTGCAATAACGGCAGTATCCCAATCAGATTGCTTCAATTGTCCTGCGGTGTCTCGCTGTCTCTTCAGCTTTGGCTCGATGTGTCCTTCGGTTCCCTCGCACACATAGCCTGCAGCTTCCAGTTATGGCACAAGAAATATTATCGCATCGCTCGCACTTCGCCGGACAAACGTCGCAACTGATGAAATCTGCTGTTATCGCAGCCTCCAGCCCTGCGCTACATACTGTCTGCGAAACATATTCACTGTGTAGATTGGGGCATGCGGGCACAGACGAAGTACGCAAAACAAAAGCAGCGCGAGCAAGGCATTGTCTGATTTTGCTGCCTTTGCACGATGGAGCTGAGACTCCAAATTGTGGAAGCCTCTGCTGACACAATTTTGTTTTTCGGAGGCTCAGTGGAATGATTCGTGCAACGAAAGCAAAACAGACTGCCTGCGGGAGCTGCATTTTTACAAAATATGTACTCGCATGCCCACAAATCATAACAAAAATAGTTTCGCAATCACCTTAATAATGGTTCTGATTGTTTGCCTCCACGATCTCCGAAAGCCGGATGTTACTGTTGTGATATCTCGCCATCGGATTCTTTTCCGGTATCGTTAACCGGATCGCATTTTCGGGACAGTGCTGCACGCAGGCAAGACACATCTGGCATCTGTCCGTGTTCTGATAGTGCGCATGCTGGTTTTCCAGCCGTATGCTCCCCGTCGGACAGACCCGCGTGCAGATCCCGCATCCGATACACAGATCCAATACACGAAAGATTCCGCCCCCGATATCGATCGGGTGTTCCTTGCGCATCGCGAGATACTTTTGGTGCCACATCCGATCCTCCTGTGTAACCTCCTGCCTCCAGTGTCTGCCGGACGCTACATCCTC
>JBNMHW010000119.1:0-6376 GCA_050872965.1 bacterium
CCAGACAGCAAACAGGTTTTCAATAATTGCGTCCAAAATCTCTTGTGTCATAATCTTTTCCTCCTAGTTTTTCTTATAAAAAAAGAGACATTTCCCCAATTTCCACAGCTTCGTGGTTCGAAAAAATGTCTCTTTATTTATTGTTTTTACATTCCCTTATACTTCAAAGAGTAAATCGCCATAAGATGGCATTGGCCAAAGTTCCTTGTCAACAATCATCTCAAGCTTATCAACCGGTGCACGGAGTGCTTCCATTGCAACGGTAACTTCATCATGATAGTAAGCAGCCTGCTCTTTGCCTTCTTCCATTGCGCCACCTTCAGCTACAAGGTCTTCCAGCTTAGCAAGTGCAACCTTGGTGTCAGATAACAATGCGGAAGTCTCTTCCAAAAGTTCAGTCTGTACACTTACATCAGCAGCTTCACAGGCGCTCTTAACTGCGGAAAGTGAAGTTGCAAGCTCTGTCGTATACTTGATGACTGCCGGAATGATCTGCTTTCCTGCAATATCGATCATTGCCTTTGCCTCAATGTTGATGGTCTTTGCATAGGTCTCATACTCGATCTCAACACGGGATTTAAGCTCTGTCTCGGTAGATACGCCGAATTTTTCAAATGCTGCAACAGATTCCGGAGCGATATATGCCGGGATTGCTTCTACCATGGACTTGATATTCGGAAGTCCACGTCTTGCTGCTTCTTCAACCCATTCATCGGAGTAACCGTTTCCGTTGAATACCACTCTCTGATGAGCGATTGCCTGTTCCTTGATCAGATCATGTACGGCAGTCTCAAAATCATCTGCCTTTTCCAATATATCGCATGCATCGGAGAATGCCTCTGCGACAATGGTATTTAATACGATGTTCGGCTGTGCCACGGAATCCTGTGAGCCAACCATACGGAACTCAAACTTATTTCCGGTAAATGCAAACGGTGAAGTACGGTTACGGTCGGTTGCATCTTTCATGAAATCCGGGATAGTCTTAACACCGGTCTCAAGCTTTGCACCCTCAAGGCTGTGTGTTGCAGCTCCTGTGCTTACAAGCTGATCGATGACATCCCCAAGCTGGTCGCCGAGATAAACGGAGAGGATTGCCGGCGGTGCCTCATTTGCTCCAAGTCTGTGATCGTTTCCTACATCAGCCGCTGACGCACGAAGGAGTGCAGCATGTTTATCAATTGCCTTTAATACACAGGTAAGTACCAGCAGGAACTGAAGGTTCTCATGTGGCGTCTCACCCGGATCTAACAGATTGATTCCATCATCTGTGGTAATGGACCAGTTGTTGTGTTTTCCGGAACCGTTCACTCCGGCAAACGGCTTCTCATGTAACAGGCACTGCAGTCCATGGCGTCCTGCGACCTTTTTCAATGTCTCCATCATGAGCTGGTTGTGGTCGGTAGCCACGTTGCACTCTGCATAGATCGGAGCCAGCTCGTGCTGTGCGGGAGCTACCTCGTTATGCTGTGTCTTGGCTGATACGCCCAGCTTCCACAGTTCTTTGTTGACATCTCTCATATATGCGCCAATGCGCTCGCGGATCGCACCAAAGTAATGGTCATCCATCTCCTGTCCCTTCGGAGGCATTGCTCCGAACAAGGTACGTCCGGTAAAGATCAAGTCTTTTCTCTTTAAATATTTCTCACGGTCTACAATAAAGTATTCCTGCTCTGCTCCTACAGAAGGTGTCACTCTCTTGGAAGTCGTGTTACCGAATAACCGTAACAGGCGAAGTGCCTGCTCATTGATCGCTTCCATGGAACGCAGCAGCGGTGTCTTCTGATCCAGTGCTTCTCCGGTGTATGAACAGAATGCGGTAGGAATGCACAGTGTAGCTCCTGCTGCATCGTGTCGTACGAATGCAGGTGAGGTGCAATCCCATGCGGTATATCCTCTCGCCTCAAAAGTAGCTCTCAGTCCGCCTGAAGGGAATGAAGACGCATCCGGCTCTCCTTTGATCAGCTCTTTTCCCGAAAAGCTCATGAGCACCTTACCATTCTCCATCGGAGCGGTGATAAATGAGTCATGCTTCTCGGCAGTCACTCCGGTCAGCGGCTGGAACCAGTGTGTATAATGTGTAGCGCCCTGCTCGATCGCCCATTCCTTCATCTCATGTGCGACTACATCTGCAGTTGCCAGATCCAGATCATGTCCGCCTTCGATCACCTCACGCAGTCTCTTATATGTCTTTTTCGGAAGACGCTCCTGCATGACTGCATCGTTAAATACATTTTCGCCAAAGATCTCTGATACGCTGAATTTTTCCGTTTCACTCATAACGTTCATCCCTGCAACCCTTCAGTCTGCTCTGACTGAATAGTCACTTATCCTTTCCCTTTTATAGTTTTCGTAACTGTTCAGTAACTTCACAATTCCGCTTTGACCTGTACTGAATAGTTTAAAGTTAAAAAAGCGAACGGGAGTGCACCTCATATGGAACACCCTCGTTCGCTTCTCTGCCAACTAAAATACTCCTATTTCTGTGAAAAAGCAATAGCAAATTTTAGTTTTTTTGAATTCTTAATTTTATTAAGCCTTTCCAACAGATCCGAAGAGCTCCATCTTCTCCTTAACAGTAGCCTTGATCGCCTCTGTTCCGGGAGCTAACAGCTTACGGGGATCAAATCCCTTGCCTTCGAGGTCTTTTCCGGCCTCTACATATTTACGTGTAGCATCTGCGAAAGATAACTGGCACTCTGTATTGACATTGATCTTGGATACTCCCAGATCGATCGCTTTCTTGATCATATCTGAAGGGATACCTGTACCACCGTGAAGTACGAGCGGCATGATACCTGTCTTCTGCTGGATCGCATCCAGTGTCTCAAAGCTGAGTCCTGCCCAGTTTGCAGGATATTTTCCATGGATGTTACCGATACCTGCTGCCAGCATATCTACGCCCAGATCAGCAACTGCCTTGCACTCGTCGGGATCAGCGCACTCGCCCATTCCGATGACACCGTCTTCTTCTCCACCGATAGAACCTACCTCAGCCTCGATAGACATGCCCATTGCATGTGCTACGTGTACTAACTCGGTAGTCTTGGCGATGTTCTCCTCGATCGGATAATGAGATCCGTCGAACATGATAGATGTGAATCCGGCCTTGATACACTTATAGCATCCTTCGTAGGTACCATGATCTAAGTGTAATGCAACGGGAACTGTGATTCCGAGCTCCTCATCCATAGCCTTTACCATAGCAGCGACTGTCTTGAAGCCTGTCATATACTTGCCTGCGCCCTCAGATACACCAAGGATCACGGGTGAGTTCAGCTCCTGTGCAGTTAACAGAACAGCCTTTGTCCACTCAAGGTTGTTGATGTTGAACTGGCCGACTGCATAATGTCCTGCTTTTGCTTTCTCTAACATTTCTTTTGCAGATACTAACATGTGAATTCCTCCGTTTTTCTTATAGATTGTGAGTGTGTGGGTTTTTGACCCATATCTTTGATAAATATAACACGAACGCCTGTAAATGTAAAGCACAAGCGTCCGAATTCGCCCTCTGTACCGCCTACGACCGGGTCTCTTCTGCAGGTACGCGGATCGTCAGTGCCCGGTGCAGATTCTTCAGATGGATCTGCGTCTGTTCACCGCCGAATTCTCCGTCTAATGTCCACGGGATCGCCTGATACGGTGAGATCCGCAGCTCCTTTGTCTTGAACGTGTAGATCATATCCGAGTCCGGGCGCAGCTTGGTGAGCGCAGCCACGATCTCGTTCCGCTCGATGATGTTCTTCGGCGTCCGCACGAGCATCACCTCGAATAAGCCGTCATTTAGCGCTACATTCTCTCCGGTCACACCTTTGATCCCGCCGACTGACAGCGAATTGGTGATCATTCCGTATATAAAATCGTCCTCGATGCAGCCGCCCTCATATTCTACACGCATGCGGTAGCTCGGATGATTGCCGATGCTCTTGACACCTTCTAAGATATAGGCCGCGTGCCCGAGCACATTTTTCAGCTCCTGCTTCGTCTGATAAGACACTTCCGTAAACAGGCCGAATGCTGCCACATAGATAAAATGCTTGTCCTCGAATAAACCGACATCGCACGGAAAATCGTGCCCGCTCACGGCGACCTCTGCCGCCTTTTTCATATTTTTCGGAAGATCTAAGGATGCCGCAAAATCGTTGGTGCTGCCCGCCGGAATATAACCGAGCGGTACTTTGCTATCACCTGTCATCAGTCCGGATACGGTCTCGTCCAGTGTCCCGTCTCCACCGCAGCAGACGACGAGATCATAATCACCGGCCTGCTGTGCTGCCACGCGCGTCGCATCTCCCGCAGCCTGCGTCGGATGCACGGTCACCTCGTAGCCCGCCTGTACCATGACCTCTAAGATATCGGACAACTGTGTTTTGACCTTGCCGACTCCGGAATGGGGATTATAGATAAATAATAGTCTCTGATCACTCACTTTGCTCACTCGTTTTACCTTCCTAATTTTTTTGCCAGTTCTCCCAGCTTGCGCAGCCTATGGTTGACTCCTGATTTGCCAACGGGCGGATCGCACAGTTCACCGAGATCCTTGAGCGATGTATCGGGATACTCCAGCCGCAGTAATGCCATCTCACGCAGCGATGGCGGCAGCTCGTCCAGTCCGATCCGGCTCTGGATATAACGGATGTCTTCCACCTGCCGGCATGCCGCGCCGACGACTTTGTTGATATTGGCCGTCTCGCAGTTCACAATGCGGTTTACCGAACCACGCATTTCTTTTAGGATGCGCACATTTTCCAGATTCATGAGTGATACATACGCACCCATCACATTGAGCGCATCGACGATCTGTGCGCCCTCCTTCAGATATACGATATGATATTTTTTGCGCTGGACGATCTTGGCGTCCAGTTCAAAGGATTCCAACAGTTCCTTTAGCAATTCTGCCTGCTCCGGCTGCTGACAGACGATCTCGAAATGATAGGATTTTGCGGGATCGCTGATCGAACCCGAGGCTAAGAATGCGCCCCGCAAAAATGCCCGTTTGCAGCAGGTGCGCCCCAGCAGCTGTTCCCGATGCTCGCGGATCTGCGCTATCATCTGTTCGTGCAGCTCTTCCTGCCGGATATCTCCGTACAGACGCCTGGCCAGTGCCGTCCGCTTCTCAGACAAGTGCGCATGATCCGGTGCCAGTGTCTCCAGCGCCGCCAGTTCCGCCAGCTGGCAATGCCGTTTGCTGTCGCTCTGTCTGGCCAGTTCTGCCTTTACTTCACTCGAAAATGACATTGCGTTCTCCTGTTATTTGCCCCGCTGGGCATCTTTTTCTATATCTCTGTGCTCGATGCGCAGTCCGTAATCCTCCTGCGCACTCAGCCGTTCATACAATCCTTGCGCCACCGTGACTGACCGGTGCTTGCCTCCGGTGCATCCGATCGCGATGACTAACTGATTTTTGCCTTCTGATACGTAGTTGGGCACCAGAAAACGGATCATATCCTCTAATTTTTCCATAAAAGCCGCATATTGGCCGCCCTCCATGACATAGTTCTGGATCCGCTCGTCCAGTCCGGTCAGCGGACGCAATCCCTCTACATAGTACGGATTCGGCAGAAAACGCACGTCAAACACGAGATCTGCATCCGTAGGTATGCCGTATTTGAATCCGAAGGACAGTACCGTGATATATAGGTTCTTATATGTCTGGTTCTCTACGAACATCTTTTTTAGTTCGGCCTGCAGCTCTCTCGTGAGCAGCTGGCTCGTGTCCAGAATATAGTCTGCGCGGCGTTTGATCGGCTGTAAACGTTCCCGCTCACGCTCGATCGCCTGCTCGACTCTGCCGCCTTCCGCAAGCGGATGCGTGCGGCGCGTCTCCTTGTAACGCTTGATGATGACGGTATCTTCGCTCTCCAGAAAGAGCATCTCGAACGTCTTGCCCCGCTCCTGCAGACGGTCCAATACGGCTGTCAGATCTCCGATGTTCTGTCCGCTGCGGATATCGACGTTGATCGCTACCTTTTCCAGTTCAGGGTCGTTCTCTGCCAGATCGACAAAGCTCTCTACAAGTGAGATCGGCAGGTTGCCGACACAATAATATCCCATATCTTCGATCATCTTGAGTGCCGTGCTCTTACCTGAGCCGGACATTCCGGTCAAAATGACACATCGCATACAAAACCCCTCCCTATATATTTATTGCGAAACTATTTTTCTCCTGTATTAGAAGCATGTGGGCACTTATTTATCGAACATGCAGCTCCCGCAAGCAGTCTGACGTTTGCTTTATTGCACGGTTCATTCCGATGAGCCTTCTAAAACCTGACTCGTGTTCAGCAAAGGCTTCCACGAGTCATAAGTCTCATCTCCATCGTGCAAAGGCAGCAAAATCAGACATGACTTGCTCGCGCTGCAGATATTTTGCGAC
>JBNMHW010000120.1:0-6364 GCA_050872965.1 bacterium
GGAGCTGCATATTCATGCAACATGTGCTTGCATGCCTCATATCATGACAAAAATTGTTTTGCCAGACAGCCCGGTTTATATATCTGAAAATTAATTATATATTTATTATAAGGAGAACATAGAAATGTCACATTACACAAAACAGGATATTTTACAAATGGTAGAGGACGAGGACGTCGAATTCATCCGTCTGCAGTTTACAGACCTGTTCGGCACACTGAAAAACGTCGCGATCACCAAAAATCAGTTAGAGCGCGCGCTGAACAACCAGTATGTGTTCGACGGCTCATCCATCGAGGGATTTGCACGTGTAGAGGAATCCGATATGTATCTGTATCCGGACCCGGACACATTTGCCATCTTCCCGTGGCGTCCGCAGCAGGGCAAGGTCGCACGTATCATCTGTGATGTATACGGAGCAAACGAAAAGCCCTACAAGGGAGATCCGCGTGGCGTGTTAAAGCGCGTGATCGCAGAGGCAAAAGAGATGGGTTACGATTTCCAGGTCGGCCCGGAATGCGAATTTTTCCTGCTGAATACAGATGAAGAGGGCAATCCGACTTTAGAGACGAGAGAGCGTGCGGGATATTTTGATCTCGGACCGAATGATTCCGGAGAGAATGCACGCCGTGATATCGTACTGACCATGGAGGATATGGGCTGTGAGATCGAGGCATCCCATCATGAGGTCGCAGCCGGACAGCATGAGGTAGACTTTAAATATAAAGAAGCACTTGCGATCGCAGATGATTTTATGACATTTAAGCTGGCAGTCAAGACGGTAGCCAAGCGCCATGGACTGTTCGCGAGCTTTATGCCCAAGCCCAAGGCAGATGTGGCCGGCAGTGGTGTGCATCTGAATATGTCACTGACCCGTGACGGAGAAAATATTTTCTATGATCCGAACGGCAGGTATGGTCTGAGCAAAGAAGCATATTATTTTATCGGAGGTATCATGAAGCATATCCAGGCGATGACGCTGATCATGAACCCGTTAGTGAATTCCTATAAGAGACTGGTGCCCGGTTATGAAGCACCGACTGATGTCGCATGGTCATTTACCAACCGTACACCGCTCATCCGTATTCCTATGGTCAAGGATTCCAATAAGCGCATCGAGCTGCGCAGCCCGGATCCTTCCATGAATCCGTATCTGGCGCTGGCATTGTGCCTGGCAGCAGGACTGGACGGTATTAAAAACCAGATCAAGCCACCGGCAGAGGTACAGATGAACGTGTTCGCGATGAGCGATGCGGAGAAGGAGACACTCAATATCGCGCGTATGCCGGAATCATTAAAAGAGGCGATCGACTGGTTCGAAGCAGATGAATTTGTCCGTAACGTATTAGGCAATCATATCTGCAATAAGCTGCTGAAGATCAAAAAGCAGGAATGGGTGACTTATCGTACGCAGGTGACTGATTGGGAGCTCGAGGAATACTTGTATAAATTCTAAACCGGAAAGAGACTCGCACGAATGAACATTATTTTAGTATTTCCAAAACCCGAAACGGCAAAAAGCCTGAAAAATGTGCTGCGCAAAGCCGGTTACGACGTAGATGCATCGGTGTCGACCGTCGCACAGGCGCTGCAGGCGGCGAGCGAGTGTGACAGCGGGATCATCGTCAGCAATTACAAGCTGGTCGATGGAATGGCGATCGATATCTATGATAATGCAGGGAAAAATTTCCAGTTTCTGATGATCGGCCCCAAGGATTACGTCGAGGCACGTACCATTCCGGATATCTTCAGTTTGGCGACACCGCTGCATGTGAATGAGCTGCTCTCGACGATGGAGGTCATGAGCTATGCATACTCGCGCTGGCGCAAAAAAATGCGTGCCAAGCCGCGTGTGCGCTCACAAGAGGAGCAAAAGACGATCGAGCGCGCCAAGATGCTGCTCATGGAGCGAAACGGACTGACAGAGCCGGAAGCACACCGCTATCTGCAGAAAGCCAGTATGGACAACGGAACAGGTGTCGTAGAGACAGCCGATATGATCTTAAGTCTCATGAGTGAGCGCTAGTGTAGCAACAGAAAGAGGGAAAATCAATGAAATTTACAAAAATGCACGGATGCGGCAATGATTATGTATATGTGAACTGCCTGAAAGAGACAGTCGCGCATCCCGAAGAGGTCGCAAAATTTGTCAGTGACCGGCATTTTGGTATCGGTTCGGACGGACTGATCCTGATCTGCCCGTCGAAGGTCGCAGATTTTGAGATGGCGATGTATAATGCGGACGGTTCACGCGGAGAGATGTGTGGCAATGGGATCCGTTGTGTCGGAAAATATGTCTATGATTACGGACTGACGGATCAGACGAGCGTCCGCGTTGAGACACTGGCCGGTATCAAGACACTGGAGCTGACCGTTATTGACGGAAAAGTACAGGAGGTGCGTGTCAACATGGGTGCACCGATCTTAGAGACAGAGCAGATACCTGCAAAATTTCCGGTCAGCCCGGTCATTGGCGAGTCGTTGACAGTCGCAGGCAGGACATATGATGTGACCTGTGTATCCATGGGCAATCCGCACTGTGTGACATTTATGGAAGAGGATGTGAGAGATCTGGATCTCGAAAAGATCGGACCGGATTTTGAACATCACGAGGCATTCCCGAGACGTGTCAATACGGAATTTGTGAATGTGATCGATGAGACACATCTGCGTATGCGTGTGTGGGAGCGCGGCAGCGGAGAGACGCTGGCCTGCGGTACGGGAACCTGTGCGACAGTCGTTGCGGCTGTTTTATGCGGCTATGCACAGGCAGACACTGAAGTGGAAGTAGAACTGCTCGGCGGTACATTGCGCATCCGGTGGGATCGGGAGAACAATCTGGTATACATGACAGGACCGGCGACGGTCGTGTATGATGGGGAAATAGATATATAAAAGGAAAAACAAAGGAGTGACAAACATGTTTCAGATCAATGACAACTATCAGAAATTACCGGGAAGCTACCTGTTCAGTACGATCGCGAAAAAAGTAGCGGCATACAGCGAGGCCAATCCGGATAAGCAGATCATCCGTCTGGGTATCGGTGATGTGACACAGCCGATCGCACCGGCGATCATCGATGCGATGCATAAGGCGGTAGACGAGATGGGACATGCCGAGACATTTCACGGTTATGCGCCGGATCTCGGCTATGAATTTTTGCGTAAAGCGATCGCTGATAATGATTACAAGGCGCGCGGATGTGATATCTCACCGGATGAGATCTTTGTATCAGACGGTGCCAAGAGTGATTCCGGAAACATTCAGGAGATCTTTTCCGTGGACAACCGTATCGCTGTCTGTGACCCGGTCTATCCGGTCTATGTGGATTCTAATGTCATGGCGGGCAGAACCGGCACATATGATGCACAGACCGGCATGTGGAGCAATGTGATCTATATGCCGTGCACGAGAGAGAACGGATTTGTACCGGAATTTCCGAAGGAGACACCGGATATGATCTATCTGTGTCTGCCGAACAATCCGACCGGAACGACGATCACCAAGGCACAGCTGCAGGAGTGGGTCGACTATGCGAATAAAGTAGGAGCAGTGATCATCTACGACGGCGCATATGAGGCATATATTTCAGAAGATGATGTGGCACATACGATCTATGAGTGCGAAGGGGCTAAGACCTGTGCGATCGAGTTAAAGAGCTTTTCAAAAAATGCCGGATTTACCGGTGTGCGTCTGGGCTATACGGTCGTTCCGAAGGAACTGAAGTGCGGGGACGTATCACTGCACGGCATGTGGGCGAGACGTCACGGAACAAAGTTCAACGGTGCACCGTACATCATCCAGAGAGCCGGAGAAGCTGTGTATTCCGATGCCGGAAAAGCACAGTTGAAGGAGCAGATCGCATACTATATGAAGAATGCGTCTACGATCAAGTCCGGACTGCAGGAGGCCGGTTTTGAGGTATATGGCGGTGTGAACGCACCGTACATCTGGTTAAAGACACCGGATGCGATGACATCCTGGGAGTTCTTCGACTACCTGTTGGAGAAGGCCAATGTCGTAGGTACACCGGGATCAGGCTTCGGACCGAGCGGAGAAGGATATTTCCGTCTGACTGCATTTGGCAGCTATGAGAATACGGTCGCAGCATTGGAGCGGATCAAGGCATTATAATCATACATGGATGGAACAGGGAGCTGATGCACGCCAAAATCGGTGCAACGGCTCCCGTTTTACGCATATTGCATAAAAAAATGTGTATTTTTTAGTGTATTACGTTTATATGTGGGATTGCATTTTTTCAAATAATTTAGTAAAATTTCTTATAACTATTTTGAACAGATATAAAAAGCAGAATACATGAGAAAAGTCTAAAGTTAAGGGTGATCGTATGGCAGATGTTACAACTGAGCAGATTGAACAATTAGAACAAAAGGTGGTATCCACCTCTGAACATATCCGTAAGATGGACGATTTTGTCAGCCCCGAGATCTTGTATGAGGAGCTGATCAATTGTGTGCGCAAATATCACCCTTCAGACGATATATCGATGATCGAGAAAGCCTTCCGGATCGCAAATGATGCCCATAAGGGGCAGGTGCGTAAATCCGGCGAGGCTTATATTATACATCCGCTCTGTGTCGCTCTTATTTTAGCGGAGCTGGAGCTGGATAAGGAGACGATCGTAGCGGGACTGCTGCATGATGTGGTCGAGGATACGGTCATGACGGATGAGGAGATCGCCGAGGAGTTTAATGACGAGGTGGCACTGCTCGTCGACGGCGTCACCAAGCTCGGTCAGCTCTCCTATGATGCGGATAAGGTAGAGATCCAGGCGGAGAACCTACGCAAGATGTTTCTGGCGATGGCAAAGGATATCCGTGTGATCCTGATCAAGCTGGCAGACCGCCTGCACAATATGCGTACCCTGCGCTATATGACACCGGAGAAGCAGAAGGAAAAGGCGCGTGAGACGATGGATATCTACGCACCGATCGCACAGCGTCTCGGTATTTCCAAGATCAAGACAGAGCTCGATGATCTCTCTCTCAAATATCTGGAGCCGGAAGCCTATTATGATCTGGTTGAAAAGGTAGCGATGCGCAAGGGCGCCAGAGACGAGTATGTGAAAAAACTCGTGGAGGAAGTCAAGCATCATATCAAGGATGCCGGCATCGAGGCGACGATCGACGGCCGCAGCAAGCATTTTTTCAGTATTTATAAAAAGATGGTCAACCAGGGCAAGACGATCGACCAGATCTATGATCTGTTTGCGATCCGTATCCTAGTCAACGATGTCAAGGACTGTTATGCGGCACTCGGTGTGATCCATGAGATGTATAAGCCGATCCCCGGCCGTTTCAAGGACTATATCGCGATGCCCAAGCCCAATATGTATCAGTCATTGCATACGACGCTGATCGGACCGGACGGACGCCCGTTTGAGATCCAGATCCGTACCTATGAGATGCACCGCACGGCTGAGTACGGTATCGCGGCGCACTGGAAATATAAGGAAGCTGCCAACGGTAATGCGGTCGGAGGCGAGGAAGAGAAGCTGAGCTGGCTGCGCCAGATCTTAGAGTGGCAGCGTGACATGTCCGACAATAAGGAATTCATGAGCCTGTTAAAGAGTGATCTGGATCTGTTTTCCGATACGGTATTCTGTTTCACACCTTCGGGTGATGTGAAGAATCTGCCGAACGGCTCGACGCCGATCGATTTCGCCTACAGCGTGCATTCGGCAGTCGGAAATAAGATGATCGGAGCCAAGGTCAACGGAAAACTCGTGACGATCGATTATAAGATCCAAAATGGTGACCGTATCGAGATCATCACATCGCAGAATTCCAAGGGACCGAGCCGTGACTGGCTCAATATCGTCAAGAGTACACAGGCGAAAAATAAGATCAATCAGTGGTTCCGCAGTGAGTTTAAGGAAGAAAATATTTTAAAGGGAAAGGAACTGTTAGAGAAATACTGCAAGAGCAAAGGCATCAACTGGCCGGATATCAATAAGCCCGAATATCAGGCGAAGATCCTGCGCAAATACGGATTCCCGCAGTGGGAGAACTGTCTGGCGACGATCGGACACGGTGCACTCAAGGAGAGTCAGGTCGCGAACCGTATGCAGGAGGAATACCGCAAGGATCATCCGCTTGTTGTGACCGATGAGGATGTGTTAAAGCAGATCGAGCACACGAATGTCGAGCGCCAGCCGAGCGAGCATCGTTCCAAGAGCGGTATCGTGGTCAAGGGTCTCTATGATATCGCCGTGCATCTGTCAAAATGCTGCAGTCCGGTGCCGGGTGACGAGATCGTGGGATTTGTTACACGCGGACGAGGCGTATCGATCCACCGTACCGATTGTATCAATATGATCAATCTGTCCGAGATGGAGAA
>JBNMHW010000121.1:0-5706 GCA_050872965.1 bacterium
CTGTGATGACCTTGATCTCGTCCATACGGTGTGAGATATATACGATACCTAAGTTCTGCTCGCGCAGATCACGGATGATCTTGAACAGCTCCTCGATCTCTGCCTCTGTCAGCGCTGCTGAAGGCTCATCGAAGATAATAACCTTTGCTTCATGGGAAATCGCTTTTGCGATCTCACACATCTGCTGCTTGCCGACTGTCAGGTTTGCCATTGTCTCAGTCGGATCAATATCAATGTGAAGCTTATCGAATAACTTCTTAGCTTCTTCGTTCATCTTCTTGTCATCGATCTTGATGCCCTTCTTGAACTCACGTCCAATGAAGATGTTCTGTGCTACAGTCAGATGGCCGAGCATGTTCAGCTCTTGATGCACGATAACGACACCTGCATCCTGTGCTTCTCTTGTATTATGGAACTCTACTTCTTTTCCTTCATATGTAATGGTTCCGGAATCCTTTGTGTAGATACCTGTCAGTACCTTCATCAAAGTGGATTTACCAGCTCCGTTCTCTCCCATCAATGCATGTACTTCGCCGCGTTTTACCTCGAAGTTTACATGATCAAGTGCACGAACACCGGGGAAAGACTTATCAATATCTTTCATCGTTAAGATTACTTCACCCATTGTCTTACCTTTACCTTTCTGTATGTATCTGCTCTTCGAATAATTTTTGAAATCAAGTTCAAATTAATTCTTTCTGCGTCTTGCCACAACGTCTGCGTATACCGCTACGATAACGATCAGACCTGTGATGATCAACTGATAGTTCTTATTGATACCAAGTGCCAGGATACCTTCCTGTAAAAGTGAGATAATGAATACACCGATCACGGTTCCGCCGATGGACGCCAGACCACCTGCCATGGAAGTTCCTCCCATTACACAACCCGCGATTGCTTCGTTGTTGTACTGATCGCCGTAACCAGGCTGTACAGTGGTGTATGCTCCTACGAAGAAGATCGCTGCGATTCCTACCAAGATTCCGCAAATCACATATGAGAGCATCTCCCATTTCTTAACATTTACACCTGAAAGACGAACAGCTTCTTTATTACTACCAAGGCTGAGGATATAACGTCCTGCCTTTGTATTATTCAGAATCATGGAGCAGATCACTGCTGCTACGAGGAAGATCACCAGACCTACCGGGAAGTTGCCTACCTTTACCAGCTTTCTGAACCAGCCTGTTGCCTCAGCGGCCTGCGGCCAGCTGACTGACTGAGTCTTGGTAAATACAGAAGCAAGTCCTTTTGCGATATTCATACTCGCCATCGATACGATGAACGGCGGTACGGTCCAGTATGCTACCAGATATCCGTTAAAGCATCCGAACAGGAATCCTACCAGAATACTGATGACCAGACATGCTGCTGTCGGTACGCCGTATGCTGTCAGGCTGTAACCTGCGATCAATGCTGCACAGAACATCACCGGTCCGATCGAGAAGTCGATACCTCCGGTCGCGATAACAAAGGTAACACCCAGTGCTAAGAATCCAAGGAAGTATGCATAGTTCAATGCACTCAGGATACGAGGCAGACCTGCAAATCCCTTTGATGTCACGCTAAAGAGTATGTACATGAGGATCAGTACACCACATAGCACGATTCTGTTAAATCCGATTTTTTTCACGATTGGATTTTGTTTAATCTTTTCCAATTTTCTTCCTCCCAACTATTGTTTTTTGTGTTGGCGTAATTAGGATGAAACGTTTCACCCTTTGAGTAACCTTATTATGTACCCAAAACGTTTCATTGTCAATTCTTATGAATAGAACGTTTTAGAAAAAACATGGTACAATAGTCACCCTGCCCATTCAACCCGTCATTTCCCCGATAACGGCCTGATCGAGTTTCCCTCGCGCAATGTCGTCCCCATACTGAGTTCGATCGGCGGTCGCATTTCCGGATCCGCGATCTGCCCAAGCACCAGTTCAACTGCCTGTTCACAGATCTCCTTCATCGGCTGTACGACCATACACAGCTTGGGTTTTACGACATGAGACATGATCAGATCATCAAACCCCAGCATAGAAATATCCCGCGGGCAGTCATAGGAGGATTCGTTCACCGCCATGACTGCTCCGAGTGAGGTCTCGTAGTTCGTCATGAGGACTGCTGTCGGCCGGTCATCCAGCTCTAAAAGCTGTGACATGCTCTCATGCCCAAACTCGATCGTATGTGAACCGATCCTACAATATTCCTTCGGCACTTCCAATCCAGCCTGATCCATAGCTTCGCAAAATCCCTTGTAACGCTCCCAGCCCGTATATTCTATACGTGAGGCAATGATGGCGATCTTCCTGTGACCGTATGAGATCAGATGGTTGGTCGCCCGAAAGGCTGCCATGCGGTTATCGATCTTGACACAGTCAAAATCAGATACTGCAAAAGACCGGTCCATCAGCACCGTCGGCACATTTTTTTCCTTGGCCGGCAGGAGGAACTCCTCCCTGCGCGATACCGGAATAATGATCATTCCGTCTACTTTCTTATTTAAAAGGAATCTCACATTATCCGCCTCGATCTTTTCGTCATTGCAGGAATCGCAGACAAGCAGCGCATAACCGGACTTGCGCAGGTAATCACCCACATGCCGGATCAGGACACCGGAAAACATACTCTCAATATCATATACGATCATACCAACCGTATTTGTCTTATTTGTGACCAGTCCTCTGGCAATCTCATTCACTTCATAATGCAGATCTTTAATGGCCGCCTCGATCTTTTCCCTGTTCTCGGGTAGCACATTTTTCCCATTGAGGTATTTTGAGATCGTCGCCAATGACAGTCCCGTCTGTTTTCTGATATCACGTATTGTCGCCGCCATATGCTGTCCTTTCTGTCTCTTGTGTCGAACATTTCCGCGAAACGGTACGCTCTTGTTCGTTTTTTATTATAACATTGGAAAATGGTTTGAAAAGTGATATAATAGTAAAAAAAGTTGTAAAATATTCACCCATTCGACAAGGAGTACCTATGAAGTACATTGATTATAAAGAGCAGCGCAAACACGGAACGTTTAATTTTCCGATCGCATTTTACCACGAACAGCCGCGCAGCCCGCGCTACCACATGACCTATCACTGGCACACGGAGTATGAGATCATACGCATCATCTCCGGCAGTTTTCATCTGACGATCAATAATGAAACAAAAGTGTACCATGCCGGTGATGTCATTTTTATCACAGATGGTGTCCTCCACGGCGGCACACCGATCGACTGCGTCTACGAATGTATCGTATTTGACCTGCAGATCCTCATGCAGAACAACCACGCATGTGCCAAGATCATTCAGGATATCACCGATCACAAGATTCTCATACATACGCTGCTGTCCGCACATGATGACTCTATTCAGGAGCTCGTTCATCAGCTCAGCCACGCGCTGTCCTCCCGCACGACCGGGTATGAATTTAAGGTACAGGGCTGTCTCTATCAGTTGATCGGCATCATTCTCGAAAAGCATCTGTACGAGCAGAACAAAGATGATGCTGCCTCTAACGAGCGGCTCAATTCGATCAAGAATGTGCTTGCCTATATCTCGGAGAATTATTATAATAGCATCAAGCTTGAACATCTGGCGAAGATCGCCGGCATGAATGAAAAATATTTCTGCCGTTATTTCCGGAGCATGACCGAGCGCACGCCGATCGATTATCTGAATTATTACCGGATCGAATGCGCCTGCGAGATGCTCTCCACCAAGGACATCTCGATCAAGGAGGTTGCTCTGTCCTGCGGTTTCAACGATGAAAGCTATTTTATTAAGACGTTTCATAAATACAAGGGCATCACACCCAAGCAATTTACAACGTCGGAGTTCTAAGGAGGATCTATCAATATGAAAAAGAAAATCTTGTCACTTTGCCTCACGGTGATCCTGACTGCCAGCCTGTTTGCCGGCTGCGGCAGCAAGGCCAGCGATACCCAGCCTGATTGCCCGTTTTCTGAGCTAAAGTGGTCAAGCAGTGTCAAGGACATGGAAAAAGCAGAGGGTACCGACTACGAGACCTATGATTCCGTCTATGGCGGCACGACATATACATATTCCAAGGAATATCAGGGTTCGGTCGGAACTGTAAAATATATGTTTGATGACAAAAAACATCTCGCCGGTATCGCCTGGGCCTACGGCTCCGAAAGCGCCGACGAATTATATGATCTGTACAATAACATCCACAAAGATCTGGTCGACACCTACGGTGACAGCGGTTATAATACCGATAAAGAGACCAATTACGGTGATGTCTGGTACCGCGAGGAAGGCAATATCATCATCAGCACGATGGTGACCGACAGCCAGAAGGCATTACAGTTTGCCTACATCAGCCCGGAACAGTCCACTGCCGAGGCTGATAAATACAGCAGTGACAAGCCGGATCTGATCAAGTAAACAGTATACGTATAGACGAGACAAAAAAAGCAGATGCGAGAGCACCTGCTTTTTTTCCATTATTATTCAAAAATCTGTTTGATACTGTCATAATGAAGGAATATTCCCTGATCCGCCAGTTCACGGATCTGCGTCTGATCTGCCAGCATCCAGCCGTCCGTCTCTTCTTCCTGCAGATGCAGATCCTGTTCGGTAAAATCACCGGTAAAACGGTACACATCCACAAAATAATTGTCTTTCTCCTGCGGATTATCTCTGCGATAGGAAAATGCATAGCCGCCTTCCCATCCGGATACATCCAGTCCGGTCTCCTCACACACCTCGCGAAGTACTGCCTGCTGCGATGTCTCTCCTGCCATCACTCCGCCGCCGGATACCTCCCACCAGCCTGCCGCCCATGCCTTGGTCTGCACACGCTTTGTGATCAGATAACGGCCATCGGTATGCCGGATCACGCCCAATACCGTGAGATGATAGTCTCCCGGCTGCATATTCCAGTCATTGCGCTTCATCGTTTTTCCGGTGAGCTGTTTGTGTTCGTCATAGATATCCCATACTTCATTTTTCATCTGTCTGTTTTCTCCTGTTCCGCTTACTTTTTATTTATCTGCCTGATATTGCCTATGCAACCGCTTTTTTGCCGTTCTCATAACCATTTGAGCAGGATCTCCTGTATCCGCTCCAACTGCAGCGGCTTCGCCACATGATCGTCCATGCCCGCCTGCTCCGCCTCACGTATATCTTCCTCCAGCGTGAGCGCTGTCATGGCAACGATCGGTATCGTCTTTGTATCCTCCCGATCCATTCCGCGAATCATGCGTGTCGCAATGTAGCCATCCATCACCGGCATCTGAACATCCATGAAGATCAACTGGTAATAATTTTCCGGAGCCTCAGCAATCTGCATCACTGCCTGCTGTCCGTTCTCCGCGTAATCGACCCGGATACCTGTCATATCGAGCATTTCCTGTACAATCTCCCTGCCAAGTTCATTATCTTCCACCAGCAATACCCGTTTATCCTGATAGTTTTCTTTGCGGAAGTCTTCAATATTTACCTCAGGTTTCACCATCTGTGCATCCGGCTCTCCCACATGCTTCTGCAGCTTGAGATGTATGGTCACAACGATACGCGTACCGCTCTCCGGCTCACTCGCCACCTCGATCGTGCCATTCATGAGCTGCACCATATTTTTAACGAGTGACAAACCAAGCCCCATTCCCTGTATCTCTCCCGTTCTGCGATCTCCCCAGACCCGCTCGAACGGTTCAAATACATGCTGAGCGGCTTCCTCGGTCATTCCGA
>JBNMHW010000122.1:0-5596 GCA_050872965.1 bacterium
ATATAATACGTTCCGAAAATATAGGTAGCGACCGCGCCGATGCTGCTGCAAAGCGCCGCCTGCTTCGTTCCCTTTTTCCAGAACAATCCGCCGACCAGCGGCCAGAAAAACGTACATTCCAGTCCGCCAAATGCAAACATATTGAGCATAAAGATGATGTCCGGCGGATTGATCGTGAGGATCATCACGACAATACCAAGCAGGATCGTAATGATCGTGCTCGCGGGTTTTACATGCTTCTCATAAGCTGCATTTCTATCAGGGTCATCCTTTACAACATAGTTTTTCCACAGATCTTTTACGATCGCAGCCGTCGCAAGGATCAGCAGCGAATCCGCAGTAGACATGACTGCTGCCATCGGCGCTGCCAGGAAAATAGCGGCAATCCCCGGCGGCATGATCTTCTGCACGATATAAGGGATAAAATAATCGGATGTCGGAAGGTCATTGACATCGACGAGTGCTCCGGCCCATGTTCCCGCCAGATGCATACCGATAATGACAAACCCACAGGTCAGCACACCGATCCACATTGCCCGGTGCATACTCTTCGTATCTTTAAATCCCATCGCACGCACCGCAGTCTGCGGCAGCCCCAGTGTGCCAAATCCTACTAAGATCCAATAGCTGAGCAGTCCGCCCGGCGTGTATTTAGAGAAAATATCGTTATATACATCCGGCAGATTAGTCGCAAGTCCGGCATCGATCGCAGCCAGTCCTCCTCCTGCTTTTAAAACAAAGAAGATAAATAAAAACGTTCCGACACACATGACGATTCCCTGGATCGTATCCGTGATCACGACCGCACTGAATCCGCCGACCGCCGTATATAAGATGACAACTGTTCCAAAGATCAGAAGAGAAGTCACATGATCCATTCCAGTGATCGATGCGATCAGGGTCGCACCTCCTGTGAACTGGCTGATCATCTGCGCGATAAAAAATGCAATCAGGCACAGGCTCGTAATGATGACCAGTGCATCGCTCTTGTATCTCGCCTTCAGATAACCGATGACAGTCACAGCACCGATCCTGCGCGAAACGAGTGCGAGCTTATTGCCCAGCACACCCAATATCAGGAATGTAACCGGAACCTGTATCGCCGCGATCCACGCCTGTGCATAGCCATATGTAAGTCCGGCGGCACCCGGTCCGGAGATAAAGGAGCTGGCAGACGTATAAGTCGCCATGATCGTCATCGCCAGAACGATGCCGTTCATATTTCTGCCACCGATGAAATATTTTTTCTCGGATGAGGTATGCAGATTCTGATCCGCCCGTCTGCTGTAGATGAAGCTGACGATCACATTGAATAATAAATATCCCAGAAATACTGCCAGGATAATGATCTGATTACGATTCATGTTCACATTCCTCCTCATCATAAGAGAAATCGATAAACACATGCCTCAGCAGCCAGAACACGCCGATGACCGCAAGGATCACCGTACCGAACACCGATACTACAAACCATGCCGGCATATGGAATAATACCCATCCGGTGGAATTTAATAAAAAAGCGGTCAGCACATGCCACAGAAAACAGATACCAACGACTACAAGCGTCGCTTTGATCTCTTTTAAGCACTGCTTATGCTTTTCCTCCTTTGTTAATTTTACCATTGTGAAGTCCTCCTTTGTTTTTAAACAGTGATCTCTATCTGATTTCCTTCGATCCCGATCACGCAGCTCTCATAGTAACCATCTCCGGTGGTTCGGGGGCCGCTGACCACCTCGTAGCCATCCTCCTGCAGTCGTCTCGTCAATGCATCTACCTTTTTCCTGCTTCCGAGAGAAAATGCGATGTGTACATAACCGGTTCTGTAGATTCCCTTTTCCTCATCTTCCATATCGGGTCTGCTCATGATCTCCAGCCTTGCACCGTCCTGAAACGTTAGAAAATACGAATGAAACCCGCTCGTTCGATTCTCATATCCGTCATTGGCTGTTGCATCAAAATAAGTCTCGAAAAATACTTTGGCACGCTCCAGATCATTCACGTACATGGCAATGTGTTCAATCTTCATTGTCAGCCACCTCTCCATCATAATTTTTATTTTTTATTATAGATACTTTTGTTATAGACACGTTTGTTATAAATACAATTCCGTTCTTCTCAACTGTGTATACGGCCTGTTTTCCCTGATCTTTTTAGACTGCGTCAGATCAACATCCACATACAGCATCTGTTCCCGGTCATCTGCTTTTGCAACTACGCTGCCATTGGCATCAACGACAATAGATTCTCCCGAAAAATCCATCTCTCCTTCGCAGCCTGTCCGGTTGCACATGGCAATCGCGACACTATTGTGAAATGCCTGCACACGCAGTTCCCACTCAAACATCTCTGACGGCTCCGCCTTGGTATTCACAGTCGGGATCAGGATCAGATCCGCGCCCATGAGCGCTTCTGTCCGGATGCACTCCGGATAATGTCTGTCAAAACAGACGACTATGCCGATCCTGCCATATTCCGTCTCAAATACCTGAAATCCATCATCTGCGGGGGTATAATAATCCTGTTCGTAAAACATCGGAGCCTGTGCCACATGAACCATCTTCTGCACACCCCGGATCTCTCCATCCGCACCGATCAACAGGCTCGCATCGTAAGCAGCACCGTTTTCTTCCAGATATATATTGGGCACTGCCATCACATGATGTGTACGGCAGGCATCCGAAAACGCGCGTACCTCCTGTGATCCGGATGTCAGCCGGTATGCCCTGACATCCCTGCCTTCATACTGTGGAAAAAACTCTGTCAGCTGAACTTCCGGAAACAATACGAGATCTGCCCCGTGTTCTGCGGCCTTTTTAATATATCCGATACTTTTTTCGAGGTTTTCCTGCATGGTTCCCTCGTTTTTCATCTGAGCAAGTGCAATACGCATCTTTTGCTAATGACCTCCTATATACATCAATACTTTTTGTCCTTTTTTGTTACAGGTATTCCCTAAGTGACTCCATAACACATTCTCTGATATCCAATGCTGTCTTTCTTGCCCTCGTCGTGTTCAGACCGATCTTTTTTGCAACTGCCAGAATATCATCTAATCCCGGATTCAGTCCATTTCCATTGACCGTAGTCGCGTGCTCCCCTCCGAGGGAATTGCTGTAGGTCAGATCATAAGCCGGTGCCAAGAACCATCTTTTTTCTTTTTCCCTATATAAAAATGTGAAGTTTTTCGAATGATCATCTCTGTTATGTGCAATGACATTAAAACACATGAGTTTATAAAGTTTTTCGCATTCTTCCATAGATTTTGTAAGTTGAAGTGTCAGTTGCATCAGAATATCATAGTCAAGATTGGGTATCCTATGTGATGTTTCGAGAAGTCCTGCTGCTGATACCATATGCACTCTGTCGTCCCGTTTTCCCGCAACGCAATCAAACCTTCTCGTGCCAAAATACCCCTTCGTGTACTCCGAAGAAAATAATCTTACCGTTTCAATCTCGATACCGCATTCTTTTGCACACAACGCATAATCATATTCCTGTTTTCCGATATCTTTACTATCCTGTGAAGACGGAAACTTAATGATCCACTCCTCATCCGCTACTGTTGTCAGGATCTTCGGTCTTGCTCCCCCGGAAGAACCTCCCTTAGCAAACAAATCATCCAGATTGTCATATGTCTGTGTGTTTAAAACCTTTTCGCATTCCCTTGCGATCTCGTCTAAAGATTTTTTTTCCGAATTTTTCCCAATAGAAATAACCGGATGGTAAGTCAATGCCCCCATTCCCGATGTACCTACAATTGCAAGTCGATCCAGACTGCCGATTTCATACGGATTTATTCCGTTTTTTTTCATCAGCCGGTCAACTAACAGTCTTCCCCAGCCATCCGGCAGACTATCTGCAAAAACACCAAACAGACCCTCGAAAGGGTCTATCTTCGGCATAAATACTTTCTTTTCCAGCGGAAGTGAAAACGGACTGATGGAAAATCCCTCTGCAAGCCAGTCATTATCGTATTCAAAGGCAGCCAGCCGATTGCGGTATACAGCCATGATCCCAACACGCTTTTCATGATAGAAAACTTCTAATTTACTAAGTCTGTCCATCGATTACCTCCTCAATCGATGCAAATGGTACTTCATCAAACAAAGACTCCAGCTCTCCCTCCACACCGAGAGCAATTGCAAGTTTCGTAAAAGATTGAAGCGAAATTTCACCACATTGTTCAAATCTTTTTACGGAGCCAAGACTTACGCCTGACCTTATAGCCAATTCCTTTTGGGTGATTTTCTTTCGTTTCCTCAATTGTACAATTTTACCGGCAATCTCATTATTTATTTCTGACCATGTTTTTTGATATAGATTAATCATACTAATATATTAGCCCTTTTTTCAATTTTTATCAAGTGATAGATAATATATTAGTCCTCCATTTCGAATTTTCCTATTAACGCTGCTATTTGAATCCATTTGTGAATAGAATGAACATCAGCAATATCAATATCGTATCACCACATTCAATGCTTCATCGACCTTTGCAGCTTTCTCGATCGCCTGCGCAAGCTTCTCCCACGGATACTCATCCGTGAATCCACTTTTCCCATGCTCTGATAAGTCTCTATGATACCATCCGTTCCGCAGATGCTCGCATAGATATTTTTTACGACTATGTCGTTCTCTCCTGCTAGTTCTCTGTTTATTATAGATATATCACGCTATCTTGTTTATGCAAAATCAATATGATCAAAATTCCTGTCACACCTGCAATAATCTCTGTAACCGGAAATGTCCACCACACTGCATTCAGTCCAATAAAGTGGAATAGCCATGCCAGTGGAACAAGCAGAACGATCTGACGCAATACAATTATAAAAAGACTCATTTTTATATGTGATATTCCCTGCAAATAAGAAGTTGTAACAATAGTAACCCCTGCAAAAATGAAACTGATAGAAATTACAGGAAATGCATATGATCCGATTTCCACTATTGCAGACTCTGCCGAAAAAATCCGCACCAGTTTTTCGGGAAACAGGAAAAAAATACCTGTTGCCATCGCCATAATACCAGACGAAATCATCAGCGACCATTTTAAAATTTCCCTATTTTTCTGATGATTGCCTGCACCATAATGGTAACTGAACAGTGGCAATAATACCTGTTGAAATCCCATCAACGGGATAAAAAAGAATGACTGTATTTTATAATAGATTCCAAGCACAGTCACAGCATCCTCTGTAAAAATCTTCAGAATCATATTCAATCCCACAATATAAATCGTATATAAGGATTGTGTAACAATCGATCCAATTCCATTTGCATAAATCTGTTTGCATGAATCCAGTTTCAATCGCCCTTTTAATGAATACCTCTTTGTTACGGAATGTAATGTTATCAGCATTGCCGCCCATTGTCCAATCACTGTAGCGATTGCAGCTCCCGTTATACCCGATGCCGGAATGTGTCCTATTCCAAAAATCAGGACTATATCTAATATACTAAAACTTCCCACACCAATAAGGTGTGCTGAACCTTGAAAATTCAATATTTCAACCAACAAAAAAGGCATAAACCTGTTCCGTTTGGTATAATGGAGTTGACAAGAAACCATTTTACAAAGGAGATTTATGCCATGTC
>JBNMHW010000123.1:0-5409 GCA_050872965.1 bacterium
TCCACAAGATTGACATTCGAGTAAAAAACCATCGTTTTTATTCACAAAGCAACAGCAAGTCGGAGCAGAAAAAAATTTTTCAATTCTCTGTTTTGCACAACAAGCGGTTATTGAACCCAAGTGGGTTCTGAACAGTTACGAAAAAAATATTATTACAATGAAAAAGATATGCCAAAGCACCTGCAGACATTCTACGCAGGCTATGATCTTCTGTGTACAAATCCGCTTTTTGCACAGCTGTTGGGAACTGTAATTGCCCGAACATCTCATTTGAGCGAAAGAACAAGTATCGCCTGCGTAACAAAAAAAGGTGATATCTTCGTAAACAGTAATGTCGAATTGGCTGCGAATGAATGGAGCTATGTGCTGGCTCACAACCTGCTTCATCTTGCCTTCGGACATTTTGACAGAGAAAAAATGCCGGAAGGTGTCGAAGATCATCCGCTTGTCTGGAACAAAGCATGCGATATTTACGTCACAAGATTTCTTGCAGATATCGGATTTGGAAAATCGATTGTTTCTGATCCTGCCAAAGATTATCCGATCAAGCTGAATGATGAAGTGAAAATATATGCTTATCTGCTCGAAACAGAAGGATCAGAGCCTGCACAGGTATACGGTTTAAATGCATCGGATACCTGCGATATGATTGGAATCGAAGCGCCACTGCAGTATAAGACCGGGGAACGCAATCCATATGTCGAAACCTTTTCGGCTGCAATCACGCATTCCATCAAGCAAAGTGTCTATGATGCCGGTGGATACAACCAATCAGAACAGAAAGAGACCACCATTACTCAAGCCTCTGCCTGGTTCTTATCACACTATCCGTTGCTTGGAGGTCTTGCAGCTTCGTTCAAGATTATTGAGAATGTTGAATTGTGTCACCGTTACGAGATACATATAGCGGCAGTGGATGCAGATCATGGAGAAATCTATGCAAATCCGGCTTGTGGATTGTCACTCGAAGAGTGGAAATTTGTCCTGGCTCATGAATATCTTCACGCCGGGCTCTGCCATCATCAGAGATGTCAGGGACGAAATCCTTATCTTTGGAACGTAGCCTGTGATTATGTCATCAATGATTGGCTGCATGAAATGCATATCGGTGTCATGCCGGAAGAGGGGCTTCTCTATGAAGAAACCCTTCACAACCAATCCGCAGAGGCGATATACGACATTATCGTCAAACAAATGCGACGTTTCAAAAAGCATGCAACTTTTCGCGGATACGGACAAGGCGATATATTCGGAAACAACGGCCCGCATTTTGAAGGAATGCACAAAGGGATCTCGCTGGATGACTTTTTCAAGAACTCGCTCCGCGAAGGATTAGATTATCATGTATCACATGGCAGAGGTTCCCTTCCTGCTGGTCTCGTGGAAGAGATCCGTGCACTTACCATGCCTGCCATCCCATGGGAAGTCGAACTCGGGAAATGGTTTGACGAGCAGTTTCCGCCACTGGAAAAGCATAGGACATATGCACGTCCAAGCCGTCGGCAGGGAGCTACTCCGGATATTCCACGACCAAGCTATGTGTTGCAGGAAAAAGATCTGGAAAGCCGCACGTTCGGAGTCGTCATCGATACTTCCGGGTCCATGTGTTCCGCTCAGATCGGACTTTCCCTTGGAGCAATCGCAAGCTACGCTGTCTCCAAAGATGTTCCCTTTGTCCGGATCATCTTCTGTGATGCAGAAGCAACCGATGCAGGATATATGGCTCCTGAAGATATCGCAGGGCGTGTCGAAATAACCGGACGCGGCGGCACGATTCTCCAGCCGGGTGTCAATGCTTTGGAAAAAGCCAAGGATTTTCCGGTCACCGGACCTATCCTTATCATCACAGATGGCTATATCGAAAGCAATCTGAAAATAAAAAGAGAACACGCTTTTCTCGTTCCATATGGCAATAAGCTGCCGTTCAAGGCACGAGGACCGGTGTTCTACATGAAAAATAAAGAACCAAAGGATCTGTAATTTTATATTATTCTAAAGAGTATGAATCCGTTTGATATCAAATTAGAAGCGCTGAGGCTTCTGTCATAGAACGTAATCGTGCGCGTTATTTTTCTTGTGGAATGATGAATCGTTACAGTCTGCCATTCGTCACTATGAGTAAAGTGAAGATCCAGACTCCTTTTATGAGAAAGCCTCTTATCAGAACGTTGGATTCAAGCATGGATGGATCAGGGTGTTGGTATCATTTCTTTTACCCTGCAATTTCCAGCGCGATCAAGCGCGACCCCTCCATACTTGTATTTCCCGTATGTACCACCTCCTAAAAGTACCGGAAGTTCCAATTCATCATTGGTTGGGAGCCAACCGCTATCTGTTTGGTAATACTCTCTGTTCATTCTTTTATATCATAGATCAGTCGAACATACAATCGTTTTTTTTATACCGGTTGTTTTGCCACTGCTTTTTTGATAAAATAAAACATAATAAAGCCTTGTAAAGATAAATAACCGGAGACTTCAAAATATCTGAACTGCCATATGTTTCTTCGGATGCAGGGTTGAAATTTACGAATTTAGAAGGGAAGCGCTGGAGACCACATATATGAAACAGGGATTCATGGCGGGGCTGTCGGCGGAGGAAGAAGTGCCGTTAGACCTGGCGATTGATGATTTCATGAGTATTTACGGCGGAGGAAAAGCGCAGAAAGATACGCCGGTGTCGTTGGACATGCTGTATGATTATGTAAAACGAGAGATGTCTTATGATACTTTTCTTGTTATCTGGTTAAGAAAGGGAAAAATACCGGAGGGCACGGAACTGACGGATGAGTTGAAAGAACAGATCGCAGATCACTACATTGGCATAATGAAAGCAAATGTGGAGCGGATGAGAAAAGGGGAGAAACTGCAGTTTCATGAGGATCAGAGGGAGTATGCGCAAAGTCAGAAGAATAACCCCAAGCATACGCAATACAGACAGCAGGTAGTCAATTATCACGCGGAAGTCTTTAATGGATATTCGCAGCATGAGTCTGCGACGATTCACTGGGTAAAAAATGTGATCCAAAACAAGGGAACCGTCTCTGTCGCAATTCCGCATGCTGTGAACATTGTGGATGTGAAAGAGTATCAGGGAAAATATTTCTTCCTAATGAGAGATCCGTTCAATATTTACAATACGGAGTATACGAAGGGAAAAACCAAGCAGGAGGGACTGTCGGACGTATTCTGGAAGCGCAAGAAAAACCGTTATCTGAAGGATTCGCGTAGAGATATTGTGCATGGCGGATTCCGGGGTACTTCGTGGGTAGAAGCAAAAGATCTGTGTGCAATGCTTGAATCGGATCCGTATGCTGTGAGCAGGGAGATGACAGTATTGCCCAAAGAACTGCAGGTATCTCAGGCTAAAGCTAAAGATAATGATGATGATGATCTGGAAGATGGATTATTTTCGTAATAAAACCACCGGGATTTGCGTAAAGCATTTCCCGGTGGTTTTTTGTATCTTGCAGCAGGTATCAGGATAAGATTCCGGTTGACTGCAGGAACAGCACGAACATCATGACCGGTGCCACGTAGCGGATCATGACGATATACATCTTCTTGCGGCGGAAATGTTCGCCGTTGCGTTCCATCTCGCTGATGATATAATCCGGCGTCAGGATCCAGCCGATGAGGATCGTAGAGAGCAGTGCAATGAACGGCATCATAAAGCTGTTGCTGATATAGTCCATGATATCGAGCAACTGTCCGGTCGAACCGTTGGGAAGCTGAACTTCAAAGTAGAAGATGCTGTAGCCCAGTGCGATGATCGCTGACATTGCCAGATAGATGGCAGACAGGATCAACACGGTCTTTTTACGTCCGCTGTGGAAGATCTCCATACAGTTCGCTACGATGGACTCGAGTACCGAAATACAGGAAGTCAGTGTCGCGAAGATCGCAGTCACAAAAAACAGGATGCCGACAAATACGCCGGCTTTTCCCATAGCTGCGAATACCTTCGGCAGGGAGATAAACATCAGGCTCGGACCGGCGCCCATTCCGTCTGTACCTGAGAATACATACACAGCGGGGATGATCATCGCTCCTGCGAGCAGTGCAACGCCGGTATCGAAGATCTCGATCTGGTTGACCGACTTGTTCAGGTCGACTTCCGGTTTTACATAAGAACCGTATGTAATCATGATGCCCATGGATACGCTCAGTGAGAAGAACAACTGGCTCATGGCATCCAGCAGGATCTGCAGAAACCGTTTGAGTGTCAGCCCTTTAAAATTCGGTGTGATATAGTATAAAAAGCCGTCAATACCGGTCACGACATTGCCGTTTGCATCGGTATGGCGCAGTGTCAGCGAATAGACTGCGATCACTACGACCAGAACGAGCAGGATCGGCATCATGTATTTGGATACACGCTCGATACCGCCTTCCACGCCGTTGTATACGATCAGGGCAGTGACTGCCATGAAGATCAGGGCGAATACGACCGGTGCGACCGGTGCTGTGATAAAGGATGTAAAATAGCTGTCTGTGGCTGCTTCCTGTGCATGTCCGGTCAGATAGACAACGGCATATTTTGTGATCCAGCCGCCGATGACTGCATAATAAGTCATGATCAGAACCGGAACGAGGAACGTCAGAATACCTAAAAATTTCCATTTCGGGCGTGCCTTCGCGTAAGCACCGATCGCACTTTGTTTGGTCTTACGGCCTAATGCGATATCGGAGGTCAGCAGTGTGAATCCGAAGGTCACAACGAGGATCAGATAGATGAGCAGGAACAGTCCGCCGCCATCCTTGGCTGCCAGATAAGGGAAACGCCAGAGGTTACCCACGCCGACTGCACTTCCGGCAGCCGCCAGCACGAAGCCGAGCTGACCGGAAAAGTTATTTTCTTTTTTGTCCATAATCAATAAACTCCTTTAGATATATTTTATTACATCGAGATCCAGCCGAAAGCATTCGCTACGGAACTGATCAGGATGATCGCTGCGAAGATCGGGCACAGGTATTTAATCATAAAATTAAAGATGACTTTTCTGCGGAATCTGCTCTCACCGAGCAGTACCTCATCTTCAATCGCTTTCAGACCGATCACTCTGGATACGAGCAGACAGGTAGCGATTGCAGCGATCGGCATCATGACGGAGTTCGTCAGGAAATCAAAAAAGTCCAAAAACTGCATGCCGATGATCTTGACCGAAGCGAGCGGACCGTAGCCGAGAGAGGACAGGCTGCCGAGTACGAGCATGATGCCTCCTGCCAGAATCGTGGATCTGCGCCGTCCCCAGCCCAATTCATCTTCAAACGTAGATACCGCGCTCTCTGTCAGAGCGATAGAGCTGGTGATCGCTGCGAACAGGACGAGCAGGAAAAACAGGATACCGACTGCCGTTCCGAGTCCCATGCTGTCGAACACCTTCGGGATCGTGATAAACATGAGGGA
>JBNMHW010000124.1:0-5374 GCA_050872965.1 bacterium
CGTCTATACAGGACGCACCCTTTTTGGTGCTCCAGCTCCGAAAGGTCAAGAACTCGACGATCATTATTTTGGCCCAATTCGCGAGAAGATTTCCTCTTATATGAAAGAGGTCAATGATGCCTTATGGAAACTTGGTATCCCGGCAAAAACAGAGCATAACGAAGTGGCCCCAAGCCAGCATGAACTTGCTTGTATTTATGGCCCAAGTTCCCTAACGGCAGACCAAAACCAACTCGCGATGCGCCTTTTGAAGAGAATTGCCAAGCATCATGGCATGATTTGTCTTTTGGCCGAGAAGCCTTTTGAAGGCATTAACGGTTCTGGAAAACATAACAACTGGTCAATTACGACAGACGATGGCATCAACCTGTTAGATCCGGGTTCAACACCGCATGAGAACATCCAGTTCCTGCTCGTGCTGACCTGTATCCTGAAAGCAGTCGATGAGCATGCAGACCTGCTCCGTGCATCTGCAGCAGATGTCGGCAACGATCACAGATTAGGAGCCAACGAGGCACCGCCCGCGATCCTGTCTGTATTCCTGGGCGAGCAGTTAGAGGATGTCCTCACACAGCTCATCAGCACCGGAAGCGCAACACATTCACTCAAGGGTGAAAAACTCGAGACCGGTGTCAAGACACTGCCCGATTTCATGCGCGATGCAACCGACAGAAACCGTACATCACCGTTCGCATTTACCGGAAACAAGTTCGAGTTCCGTATGGTAGGTTCTCAGGCTTCCATCGCACAGCCGAACGTCGTATTGAATACGATCGTGGCAGATGCGTTTGCAGAGGCATGTGATGTATTGGAACAGGCAGACAACTTTGAGGATGCCGTACATGACCTGATCAAGAAATATGCGACTGAGCATCAGCGTATCGTCTTCAACGGAAACGGATATTCCGATGAGTGGGTTGCCGAAGCAGAGAAGAGAGGATTGCCGAATATCAAGTCCATGGTAGAGGCCATTCCGGCATACGCTACTGATAAGGCAGTGACATTATTCGAGAAATATCACGTGTTTACCAAGGTCGAGCTGGAGTCCCGTGTAGAGATCGAGTACGAGACCTATGCAAAGACGATCAACATCGAGGCAAAGGCGATGATCGATATCGCAAGCAAGCAGATCATCCCTGCCGTTATCAAATATACGACCAATCTGGCGAACTCTATCAATGCTGTCAAGGCAGCAGGCGTAGATGCATCCGTACAGACCGAGCTTCTCGCAGAGGCGACCGGATACCTCACAGCAGTCAAGGCAGCACTTGCCAAGCCGATCGAAGTAACCGAGAAGGGCAGCGAGATGGCAGAGGGCAAAGAGCAGGCTATCTACTACAGAGATGTCGTAAAGGCTGCTATGGATGAGCTCCGTACACCGGTTGACAAGCTGGAGATGATCGTAGATAAAGATTTATGGCCGATGCCGTCATACGGCGACCTGATCTTTGAGGTATAGTACCTCACTTATAAGTATGGCTAATCGTTAGATTAGTATTTATCTAATCCCCTTTAGAGTATAGGGAAAAACCCCCGACGCAAGTCGGGGGTTTTTTCTGTATCTCATATCATAACATTAAAAGATCATTACTTCACCGTCTACGATCGCATATTCGACCTCATCACCGGGCTCCATATCCGCCTGACCACTCGTGCCCTGTGTGATATCATTCTGCAGTGCGGCTAGCTGATCGGAAGGGACCATCGTGTGGATGCAGACGCCATCCGTATACTCGGTATCGAGGATCGTGATGCCGGCTCCGGCGAGCAGATACTGGATCTTGCCGAGGTTCGTGTAGTCTGTCCGGATCGACAGCTTCGCACCACGACGGCGTTCGATGATGACCGAGTTGGCGAGCCCCTCCTGTACGGACTTCTGGTAAGCCCGGACGAGGCCGCCTGTACCGAGCAGTGTGCCGCCAAAATAGCGGGTCACAACGACGGCCACGTTGTGAATGTCCTCGCGCAGCAATACATCGAGCATCGGACGTCCGGCTGTCCCGGACGGCTCGCCATCGTCATTGCAGCGTGTGTTCTCGTGTTTGGCTCCGATCGTAAACGCGGTACAGTTATGTCTGGCATCCCAGTATTCCTTTTTCTTCTTATTAAAAAAGGCGATCGCTTCCTCCTCAGAAGTCACCGGTTCAACAGATGCGATAAAGCGTGATTTTTTCTCTTCAATTTCTCCGACACCGCCACGATAGACGGTCTTATATCCTGCATTTTCCATGCCTACGAGTATAGCATGATATGCCAAAGTTTACAAGTGCACAAAATAATGGTATACTAAGCCAATATGAAGGCAACGCAACATGCAGGAGGAAAACTATGAACTATGGAAAAGAGGGAGCGAAAAAGCAGGTAAAAAAGCTATCTGCAAAATCCCCCAAGGTCTTACGAAAGTTCAAAGTAGTATGCTATAAACTCTTACTCGTGGCAGCCTTTGCATTGGTCGTGGGTGTAGGATTTACCGGATTCGGCATCTACAAAGGAATCATAGATTCCTCACCGACGATCGACGCCATGGATGTCACTCCGACAGGCTATCTGTCCACGGTACTCGATACCGAAGGCAACACGACAGCGACGTTAGTCGCATCGGGCTCCAACCGTGTCTACGTCACGATCGATGAGATCCCGCTCGATCTGCAGCATGCATTTGTGGCGATCGAGGACGCGCGTTTTTACGAGCACAACGGAATCGACATCAAGGGTATCATCCGTGCCGGAGTCAAGGGTATTTTATCCGGTGGACATTTCTCACAGGGAGCATCTACGATCACACAGCAGTTATTGAAAAATAACGTATTTACGACATGGACGACTGATAAAGGTTTTGCCAAGGTCGTGCGTAAGCTGCAGGAACAATATCTGGCAGTCCAGCTGGAGAAGAAAGTCAATAACAAGGACTGGATTCTGGAGAATTACCTGAATACGGTCAATTTAGGACAGAATTCACTCGGTGTACAGGCCGCGGCCATGCGCTATTTTAATAAGGATGTGTCCGAACTGACATTGTCTGAGTGTGCCGTGATCGCAGGCATCACCAAGAGCCCGGAGGGACTCAACCCGATCAGCCATCCGGAGGAAAACGCGAAGCGGCGCGAGGAAGTCCTCCAGAAGATGGAAGAGCAGGGCTATATCACACAGGAGCAGAGAGAAGATGCGCTCGCCGATAATGTGTACAAGCGTATCAAAAAGGTCAACATCAAAAAGACCGAGGAGAGCAGTCAGATCAATTCCTATTTTGTGGACGAGCTGACCAATCAGGTACTCGAAGATCTGCAGACGATCAAGGGCTATACCAAGGCAGAGGCATATCGCGCACTCTACAACAGTGGCTTGACGATCCTGTCTACGCAGGATCCCAAGATTCAGAAGATCTGTGATGAGGAAGTCAATAATATCGAGAACTATCCGACACAGCCCAAGGTGTCCTTCAGTTACCGGCTGAGTATCCAGAAGTCAGACGGCAGCATCGCCAACTATGACGAGCATACGATGCTCGCATATTATCAGGCAGCAAATGCGGATTACTCGATCAACTATGCAACGCAGGAAGATGCCGCAGCAGCAATCGAAGCCTACAAACAGGAGATCATGGAGCCGGGCGATACGATCGTAGAGGGCGGCGAATATGTGAATTATACGCTGCAGCCGCAGGCAGCGCTGACGATCATCGATCAGAGTACCGGTGAAGTCAAGGCGATCGTAGGAGGCCGTGGAGATAAGGTCGCCAACCGTACGTTAAACCGTGCGACGGATTCGACCCGCCAGCCGGGATCTACGTTCAAAGTATTGGCAGCCTATGCACCGGCATTGGACGGGGCAGGCATGACGCTGGCGACCGTGGAGGATGATGCGCCTTACACTTACGCAAACGGCACATCACTGCGCAACTATGACAACCGTTACCGTGGATTCACGAATTTCCGTACCGCGATCACCTATTCCATTAACGTCGTGACGGTCAAATGTCTGACGGATATCGGTGTAGATAATGGATATTCGTATCTGCAGGACTTTGGATTTACGACATTAAAGGACAGCGACCGTGTCCAGTCACTGGCACTCGGCGGAGTGACCGACGGTGTCACAAATCTGGAGCTGACAGCGGCATATGCGACGATCGCGAACGGCGGTACGTATACCAAACCGCGATTCTATACACAGATTCTCGATCATGACGGAAACGTACTGATCGACAATACACCGCAGACCAAGAGTGTGCTCAAGGAGACGACCGCATGGCTTCTGACCGATGCGATGAAGGATGTTATTACAGTCGGAACCGGTAAGCTGTGCAATTTCGACGGCATGACGCTCGCCGGCAAGAGTGGTACGACAACCAAGAACAGAGACGCGCTGTTTGCGGGATATTCACCGTATTACAGCTGTGTCGTATGGGGCGGTTATGATGATAACGCACCGCAGGCTGGCGGAACGACCAGCTATCCCAAGCTGATCTGGCGATCTGTGATGCAGCGGATCCATGAGGGACTTGAAGACAAAGATTTTGAGAAACCGGCGGGGATCGTATCTGTTCAGGTATGTAAGAAATCCGGAAAACTCGCAGTCGCAGGAGTGTGCGACAGTGATCCGCGCGGTTCGCAGGTGACGACCGAATATTTTGCGGCAGGTACAGAGCCGACCGAATCGTGTGATAAGCATGTGATGGTGACAGTCTGTGAGGCATCCGGCAAACCGGCAGGACCGTACTGTCCGGAAGACCAGCTCAAAAAGACCGCCTATATCAGCGGCGGTTCCTCAGGCACAGAGGATTCACCGTATCTGTTGCCGGCAAATCTGAGCACCGGAAAATGTCCGATCCATGAGACACCGGATACAGATCCGGTCGATATCACAGGAGATACCGGAAGAGAGGACGAGCCGGAGGAACCGGATACAACAGTGATACCGGGAGATGGTGACGGGGACACCCCCGATGATTCGCATACCGGACTGGATGATGCGGATCAGGTATTGATCGATCCGGATGATATATCCGATTAAAAAAACGTGGAAAGCGATTTGCTTTCCACGTTTTTGGTGTGCGCCCAGCGGCGCACGTTTCTAACGGGTTAAAGTCCCGAATCCGCCCGGTAGTGGGAAGGATATAGCCGAAGGCAAGGGTGTCCATCGTGAGGTGGAATCTGAAGGAAGCCGGATGTGGGAACAGACTAACCACGGGCAAATCTCTGGTCTGACGAACAGAAATCTCATATAAGGTTATGCATGAGGGTAAGGCTACATCACAAGTCGAAGCCCAATAACTACACGGAATCATGTATGATAAATGAGGCAGATGGATGGAGAGGAAGAAACGTGTGGTACCTAGGGAGGTCTGTGCGGTACGCCTTGAAAGAGGTAACCA
>JBNMHW010000125.1:0-5187 GCA_050872965.1 bacterium
GACGAGCGTCAATCAGGTGACCGGAAGCATACCAAAAGCGATACTGTGTGTGCCGGATATCAGCAAAGATGCCAATCGGACAGTGGCTGATACGATCAAAAATTCAAACAGCCTGCGGGAGGCTCTCGGCAAGGAGGGTGGGGGACAGTCCATCATGGGTTCATTCAGGAAACTGGCCGGCAGGGATACAACGAAGACGATCGAATCGAACAATTATCTGGCGCTGGAAGTGCAGTACAATCCTTCCAGTATTTATTTAGAGACAGTGGCCGGAACACAGATGAATTTCTCGGCAGGAAATATGGGAGATGCCAGCACCAGCCAGCTGCGTCAGAATTATGAGCCGGAAGCGACGACGATGTCCGTACAGCTGCTGTTCGATGCAGTTAATGTGCAGGATTCGTTTATGCTGTCCAATATGGCTCCGACAATCAGTAACGCCGTGGGTGCAACCATGAATATCGTGACATCACTGCAAGGGGGCTATTCCGTGAAGCCGCAGATGGACGGTATCATGTCGCTGCTGACGAGAGAATATACGAGGCATGTGTTATTTTTCTGGGCAAAGATGTGTTTTCAGGGAGAACTTTCCAGTGTGAGCTCGCATTATACGATGTTTAACACTTCCGGTAATCCGGTGCGCGGTGAGATCCGGTTGTCGCTCCGCCAGACCGGTGATCCGCAGGCAAAATATGAGAATAATTACTGGGAGAAGGCATTTGACAAGGTATTTTCCGGATCCACAGTCTCTACCTTTACCAGTGCTGCCAATACGGCAGCGAGTGTGCTCAATAACTCGGTTTTGAATCTGCATCTGTAGGATGTAAGAACAGGATGGTCATATGGGTATTAAGAATTTTTTCACAAATGAAAAAGCGATCCTGGAGATCTTTGACATGCGCGAGCTCGCTGAGGTGACGAAGGAAACGATACCGGGGTCAGATAGCAAGGAACCTCCGCAGACGATTACAGATTCCCGCGCTATGAGTAATTTTAAAAAGACGCTTGGCGGCAATCAGCTGGATGCGGTGAATAGTTTTATGCAGAACAGGGAATTGATCAATCCCAAGCAGTTTCATTTAAGTGGAACAAAAAAACAGTTTGAAGTGCAGTTCAATCCGAGTGATCTGCAGATCGAGGGCTACGGTGGCGGTCGTGTTGCGACGACGACATATAACAATTCCGGTGATGATGATAAAACGAAGCCGGGCGTGGTAATGAAGCCGATGCCGGTGTATGTCAAGATGAGTGTCAAACTCCTATTTGACCGGATGGATCCGAGTGACAGTTTCCTGAGTGCCAAGACGAATATTGCGCCTTCGGAGCTCGGCAAATCCGTGGTTAAAAATGTAGTGAAGGCGGCTACGGGCAACAAGCTGACCGTACAGCAGGAGGTCGAGGGTCTGATCGCCGCACTGCGTTCACCGTATACCCGCTGTATCACATTCAACTGGGGTGATATGAGCTATGAGGGCGTCTTAAACCGTGTGGCATCGCAGTATACGATGTTCAACAGCTCCGGAGAGCCGGTGCGTGCAGTCGTGCAGTTGTCACTGGTATGTGCGGATGAGAAGGTATCGCCCAACAGTCTCGGTGCATGGCAGAATGCTTATGAGAAGGCATTTGGCGCAGGCAGCACAAGTCTCGTCAATGCCGGACAGAAGGTGGGCAGCCTGTTTAATATCGGTAAATAACAGACGGATCCTATGATACGTCAAAAAGGAAATAACTATGGCAGCACAGATTAATTATGAAGATCTAAAAAGTAAATATGGCAGCTTCCAAAATCCGGTTGTAAAGGTAGAGGTCGAGGGAACGGAGATCAGCAAGTCAAAGGATGGTCTGACGGTCGGTAATCTGGAAGTTGAGAGTACGAGTGGCTTTGAGGCAGGTATCGCATCGTTCGTGATCTATGGAGCATACAATACGAATACCTGTGAGTTTGAGTACAAGCGTGTGAAAAAATTCGTCATGCTCGGAGCGCAGGTATCGATCAGTGTCGGCTACGCATCACTCGTAAAGGAAGTGTTCTGTGGGTTTATCTCCCAGGTGAATTTCTTCTTTCAGGAGGATGAGACCCCGGGTATCCGTGTGAACTGTATGGATGTCAAGGGAGTCATGATGGCAAACTGTTATTCGAAACAGATGATATCCATGAGCTATTCCGAGGGTGTCCAGGAGATCTTTAATTCGGAGACATATACCGAGCTGAAGGATCGCGGCGTGATCAAAAGCCTGAATATCGCAGATACGCCGGATAAGGAAGATCTCGCAGGCGGACTGCTCGGCTCGGTCGCAGATGCGGCGGGAGTCGGTGATCTCGCAGATACGGTAAAGGACGCAGGTTCGCAGGCCATGGAGACAGCGCAGGCTGCATCGGGCAGTGCGGCGGGAGGACTGGTGGACTCACTGACAGGCGGAGCGGTCAGCTCAGTGACAAATGCAGCTTCTACGGTCGGCAGTGCGGTAGATACGGCGACCAGTGCGGTAGATACGGCAAAGAATATGTCGAATCAGGCGAAGAATGCCGCCGCACAGTTAAATACGGTTGCCGGAAATGTACCGGGTGTCGGCGGAGTCGCTGTACCGAGTGTGCCCGGCACGGCAACGGATAAGACCGTCGAGATGGTCGCCGAGAGCGATTATGAATTTGTTGTAAAGGCAGCCAAAAAATATAATTATGATTTTTTTGTCAGCGCAGGCCATGTATATTTCAGAAAAGCAAAAAATTTCACGGATGTGCTCATGGAACTCTCACCCGCCACAGGTATGCGTAATGTGGATGTTGAATATAATGTGAGCGGACTGGTCAGCACGGTGGAGGTGCGCAGCACCAATGTCGGCAAAGCATCACAGATCACCAACAGCGTCAAGCTAAGTAACAAGCTCTCCAAGGGCAGATACGCATCCAAACTGGTCAAGGACGCATCCATGGTATATCTCGATCCGACAGCCGACAGCAAAAAGGAAGCCGGCTACCGTGCACAGTATCTGGCGGAGGATGTCGCTTACCGGTACGGTACGCTCAAGGCGGAATTTATTGGTATTCCGGATCTGGTCGTGGGGCGGTATATCAAGCTGGTGAATATGGGAGATCCGGTCAACAATCTGTTTTATATCGTGAGCGTCCGGCATACGTTAGACAGCCACGATGGATATATCACGAGTATCGTAGCAAAAGCGGCGGGACTCGGAGGCTCTTATTCCGGCGGAAGCGCCGGCAGTGGTCTGCTCGGCGGTGCACTCGGCAGTGCGCTGGATAAAGTGAACACTGCGATGGATGCAGTCGATGATGTGATGGATCAGGTCGATGATGCGCTGGATAAAGTCGATGATCTGACCGGAGGCGCAGGAGATGTGTTAGGGCAGATCCTATGATGATCAAAACAGTGGAAAGTACAGACCCGGAGGAACAGATACGAAATGGGATTATTTGATATTATAGATGATATAGCAGAAAAACAGACAATGAAGACACAGACCGGGGATAACCGGGTACTGGGTGTGGTCGTAGGCACGGTCGCACAGAATTATGATGTGACGATGCCGGGCAGATTGTGTGTGTCGGTGCCGTCGCGTGACGAGGGCAACCAGCTTCGCTGGGCGAGACTGGCGATGCCGTATGCAGGTTCCAGATGGGGCATCTATTTCATGCCCGAGGTCGGTGACCAGGTGCTCGTGGCATTTGAGCAGGGCAATATCGAGCGGCCGTATGTGATCGGTTGTGTATCCAAATCAACGGATACGTTCCTGAATCAGACGGCGAACACGCTCAATTCCAATAAACGCATCGTGACTGCGAACGGCAACGCGATCGAATTTGAGGATAATCCCGGTGAGGGAGCCAGTGATAAGATCACGATCCGCACGGCGGGTAAAGCGACAGGCACAGAACACAGCATCACGTTAGACAATGCCAAGCATAAGATCACGATCACTGATCCGACAGGGACGAATCAGATCAACATGAATACGCTAAATGGACAGATGGAGATCACTGCGGCGACCAAGCTGACGATCAAGGTCGGCGAGATGATCCAGCTCACGATGAACGGTGCGAGCGGGGTGACAGAGCTGCAGACCAAGGATTTTCGTGTCAATGCGGTCAACAATATCAGTCAGGAGGCGTTAAAGACCGTTTCGATCAGCGGTGCGACCGCCAAGATGGAAGGAACCGCCAAGGTGTCGATCGCCAGCAACGGGCCGGCAACGGTAGAAGGCAAACCGATCAAGATCGGATAAGCGGCAGAAAGGAGTATCGCATATGCCCAATAAACAATTTCTCGGCAGCGGAATGAAGTTCCCTCCGCAGATCAATGAGGCGACAGGCAGATTTATGGTCTCATCGGCAGAACAGAGTGTCAAGGAATCGATCTATCTGATCCTGATGACGCAGAGAACCGAACGATTTGCCAGACCGGAGTATGGCAGTAACCTGATGTCATATACTTTTATGGATACAAATATCACGGCACTGAACATGATGAGGCGTGATCTCGCTGAACAGATACTCACACAGGAACCGCGTGTGAGCGATGTGGAGATCACGACCGATACACAGACCAAGGATGGATGTCTGATCGTAAACATTGATTATGTCGTGAGTGCGACCAATCAGAGAGATAACCTGGTATTTCCATTTTATTTGAATGCAGAGGTAGAGGAAGAAGCGTATGAGCCAGAGCAGCAAGAATCAGAACAGTATGACAGCGAACGCGAACAGGAAAATGAGTGACCGTCCTGACCGGATGTGGTCTGCAGATCAGATAGATCCGAGAAGAGCAGAGGATATCGAGAACCGGATCATGGAACTGGCGGGATCGTACACTCCGGAGTGGCACTATTCCAAGGATGATCCGGATATCGGCGCCACGATCGCCAAGATATTTGCGGGACAGATGAGTGATAATATCGCCATGTACAATGAGGTGATTGAGAAATACCACACCGAGTTTGTCAATATGCTGGATATCTCACTCCTTCCGGCGAAGCCGGCGAGTGCACTGGTTTTGTTTGACCTGGTCAATGATACGGTGCCGGGTGTGGAGATCCCGCGCGGCACGCAGTTGCTGTCACAGCCGGATGATGCGGATGAGCCGGTCATCTTTGAGACATCAAACAGCATCTATGTGTCGAATGCGGTGTTTACGACTGCTTTTATGACCAGAGGCAGGGAAGGTTATGTGA
>JBNMHW010000126.1:0-4830 GCA_050872965.1 bacterium
ACCTGTTCGCAGTATTTCTTGCAAAATCCTATGATACACTCGGTTTCCTGCAGCGGATGGGTGTCAGGGAGACACAGATCTGGCTGGATAGCCCGCTCTATACCTTTTCAGATCGCGCTGCTGCCTTTTTTAAAGAAAAAGGGTACCGTTACCGTACGCTTCCTCTGGAACTCACCGCAGGAGAACTGCGCCGCCAGTCACAGGATGGCAGCTGCCTGATCATCTACGGACATACACCGTTTATGGTGAGCAGCCAGTGTGTCAACCGGACGATGTATGGCTGTGACCGGACAGATAAGATACTGTTTTTGAATGACCGGTACGGCAGGCAGCTTCCGGTTAGAAACTATTGCAGTGTCTGCTGCAATATTATATATAACGCGATCCCTACGGTTTTATATGAACCGGCTTCTTTTGAAGAAGTAAGAAAAATAGCGCCGGAGCTGCTCCGCATGGATTTTACCGTTGAAGATGCGGATACAACGCGTGCGGTTCTGGCAGGTTACGAACAATCTGTGCTCGGACGGACACCGGATGTGACACCGTTTGATGGCGAAGCAACGCGTGGGCACTTTAAACGAGGGGTAGAATAGATTTATGGTTACGATCATTACCGAAATATCCAAATATCTGATGATGATACTGTTTGCCTGTTATACGTATGAGAGCTTTTCGGCGCTGAAAAGGTCCGGCTCGCAGACACGTGTGCAGCCGATCCTCAGAAGACAGTTGATGTTTCTGTTTTTGATTCATCTGGATGCATATCTGGTGATCTTTGCGGCAACGGGTGAGATCCGCATGCTGGGCTTTTACCTCATGCAGGTGCTGCTCATTTGTGCGATCCAGTTGATTTACCGGTTTTTGTATAAAAAAGCTGCACGCTTAGTCACCAATCATATGTGTATGCTGCTTGTGATCGGCTTTATCATACTGACCAGACTGGATGAGACAAAGGCGGTTCGTCAGTTCACACTGGCTGCGGTCGCGACGGTCGTCACACTGTTCATACCGTTTTTTATCAGGCACATTCATTTCCTGCATAAGCTGCCGTATGTGTATGCGGGTATCGGCATTGCCCTGCTCGCACTGGTAGCAGTTGCCGGAAAGACAGATTACGGTGCAAAGCTGGCATTTACCTTCGGATCGGTCAGTTTACAGCCGTCGGAATTTATTAAAATACTGTTTGTGTTTTTTGTGGCATCCATGTTTTATCATTCCACGGAGTTTCGGCAGGTGGTCATCACGACGATACTGGCCGCTGCGCATGTGATCATACTGGTTCTGTCAAAGGATCTGGGCAGTGCATCTATTTTTTTCGTTACCTATCTGGTCATGCTGTATGTGTCGACGAGGGATGCCAGATATCTGGGACTCGGACTGGGAGCGGGATCGCTGGCTGCGGTCATTGCCTATAAGCTGTTTTCACATGTACAGGCACGTGTGATCGCATGGAAGGATCCGCTGGCAGTGATCGATCATCAGGGCTATCAGGTGTCACAGTCATTGTTTGCGATCGGAACCGGTGGATGGTTCGGACTGGGACTGTTTCAGGGAATGCCGGGCAAGATACCGGTCGCTGACGAGGATTTTGTGTTTGCAGCCATATCGGAAGAACTCGGCGGGATCTTTGCGATCTGTTTGATCCTCGTATGTGCCTGCTGTTATTTAATGTTTTTAAATATTGCCATGCAGATCCATGAGCGGTTCTATAAGCTGATCGCACTCGGACTTGGCACAACATACGGATTTCAGGTATTTTTAACGGTCGGCGGCGTGATCAAATTCATTCCGTCCACCGGTGTGACGCTGCCGCTCGTCAGCTACGGAGGCAGTTCGCTGTTATCTACATTTATTATATTTGCAGTGATTCAGGGCTTATATATCATCAGAGAGGATGAGATCATAGATGAGGAAGAAGAAAACATCCGCAGACGAACAAAGAACACGGGACATAGGAGAAAGCGCCGCACGCAATGAGAGCGGCCGTAGGAGACGTGGAGATTCCAACCGGGAATTTGCAGTGATCGCATATTTTTTTATCGGTATCTTTCTGGCGATGATCGCGTATTTTGCCTATTTTCAGATCGTGCGGAGTGAGCAGTTTATCAACAATCCTTATAATACGAGACTGGACAGCTTTGCCGAGCGTGTGACGCGTGGGTCGATCGTGTCAGATGACGGAACGGTTCTGGCAGAGACGAAAACAGACGCATCCGGAAATGAGACCCGTGTCTATCCGCAGGGCAGGAAATATGCCCATGTCGTCGGATATGCGGACAACGGAAAGGCAGGTCTGGAATCCGGCTATAATTTTGAATTGCTGCGCTCGCATGCATTTATACTGGAGCGTGTCATGAATGAGATAGAGGGGAACAAAAATCCGGGAGATACACTGGTCACGACCTTAAATGCCGATCTGCAGTCGGCAGCCTATGATGCACTCGGCAGCAATAAGGGGGCGGTCGTCATCTTAGAGCCGGAGACCGGAAAAATACTGGCAATGGTTTCCAAACCGGATTTTGATCCGAATTCGATCGTGACGGACTGGAATACGATACTGGCAAATGATGATCAGAATTCCGTGCTTTTAAACCGTGCAACACAGGGGCTCTATCCGCCGGGCTCCACGTTCAAGCTGGTGACGGCGCTGGAATATATCAGGGAACATCCGAACGATTATAAGTCCTACAGCTATGACTGCAACGGCAGTATTACGGCAGATGATTATACGCTGCATTGTTTTGGCGGATCGGTACATGGAACGGTAGATCTGAAGACATCACTGGAAAAATCCTGCAACAGTTCATTTGCAAATATCGGATTGTCGCTGAATCTGAAAAAATATGCGGCAACCGGAGAGGATCTGTTATTCAACAAAGATCTTCCGGGACGGATGACGAGCAGCAAGAGCCGGTTTTCACTGACTGCCGGTGCTTCGCCCAGTGAAGTGATGGCAACTGCGATCGGGCAAGGTAAGACGCTGGTCAGTCCGCTGCATATGGCGTTGATCGCCTCTGCGATTGAAAATGACGGCGTACTGATGACACCCTACGCGGCTGATCGCGTGGAAAATGCGGATGGAAGGGTCATTCGTCAGTATGATCCGGAAGCATACGGTCAGGTGATCAGCCAAAAGGAGGCGAAGATCCTGCGCGGTATGATGCGCGCAGTCGTAACGGACGGCACAGCGTCTGCCTTACAGTCAGATGCCTACAAGGCGGCAGGCAAGACCGGATCCGCAGAATACGGAACGACCAAGGGTGACAGCCATGCGTGGTTTGTCGGCTATGCGAGGGCAAAAGGCAGACAGCCGGTTGCGATCGCTGTTGTTGTAGAGGGCGCCGGTAACGGAGGCACGGTTGCAGTGCCGATTGCAAAGACTGTGTTTGACACCTACTTTAAATAAGAGTATACTGATAAGTGATTTTAGATTTTTAAACCACATCAGGAGGTATTGCAATGATCGAGGCGACCAGTTGTGGTGGTGTGGTAATATTTCGCGGAAAGATACTGTTACTTTATAAAAACTATCGGAATAAGTACGAAGGATGGGTACTGCCGAAAGGAACCGTTGAGAGTGGTGAGGAATATAAGGAGACCGCAGCACGGGAAGTAAAGGAAGAGGCCGGTGTAGAGGCTGCGATCATCAAATACATCGGAAAGAGCCAGTATACTTTTAATGTTCCGGAGGATGTCGTGCAGAAGGAAGTGCACTGGTATCTGATGATGGGCGACAGCTATTACAGCAAACCACAACGTGAGGAATATTTCGTGGATTCCGGATACTATAAATATCACGAAGCGTATCATCTGTTAAAATTCAACAACGAAAAGCAGATTCTGGAAAAAGCATACAATGAATATCTGGATCTGAAAAAAAGTAATCTGTGGGGCAGCCACAAATATTGGTAGCGGACTCCGCTTGTGTTGAATAGTTATGGAGAATGAGGATAATATATGATATGGTACGATGATCTGTTTGTCGGTGAGAGTATATCATCCCGTAAAAAAGAGAAAATTATCCGTGGAGTGAAAAAACGCAGCATGTTTCACAGCGCGTATCTGCTGACGCTGTCCTCGAATCCGGATAATCTGATTGATATTATTTCAACCAAAGTACTGCGACAGCGTTATTATCCGAAAAAAGGGCTGTATGTCATCGGTATTGCAGGGGATTATGAGGAAGCAATGATGCTTGCGGGCATGATCGTAAGCGGCGTATATGCGGTTCAGGGAGACTTTGAACTGCGCCGGTTCATCCGTAAAAACCGACATAACAGCAGAGAGGATGGTCTGCGATGCTGGGAATCCTGTTAATGATCTTAAAGGTGATCGGCTGGCTGTTACTCGCCATCATCGGATTGATCCTGTTTCTTGTCTGTCTGGTTTTATTCGTACCGATACCGTATCGTGTATGGGTGAGCGGTGCACCGGAAAATGATCCGGTATTTGTCTGCAGGGTGAAGATCTTCGGACTACAGGTGTTTCCGAGAAAAAATAAGAAAAAGAAAAAGCAGCCTGCGGCTGGGACAACTTTGGCCGGTGCAGATCACACGGAACAAAAAGAAAGTTCAGAAACTTCAGAAGCTACAGGAAATGCGACCGGAAATATAGAAGTCAAAAACAATACAGAAGCAACAGAAACAGCGGAAACTATAGAAACTACAAAAGCTTCAGACACTACAGACACGATCCCATACCCAAAACAGGAGAAAAAGTTTTCCAAAAGTGTCATCCGTACATCGAAAAGGATCTGGGCGGAACTGACAGATGAGCATAATAAACGGGCGCTCTTACATGTTCTGCGGGAGTTGAAATGCCTGCTGCATC
>JBNMHW010000127.1:0-4749 GCA_050872965.1 bacterium
ATGTCAGGCCTTATCTACGGATCAGAGGAAGGCAGAAGCAAGGCTGCGGTTACCCACCTAGCATGCGCGCTAGGAGTCAAAATACAAGAAACGGCATTTCGGGTTTTTACAAAAGATGATACTTGAAGGAACAAATGAGAAACAGATTTTTTCTGTAAAATACAAATGCTTAACAAGAAGCTGCAGATAAAAGCTGCAGCTTCTTTTACGTTATAAATATTTATAGAATGACCGGAAAGTTGATCGAATCTCATGAAAAAATATCGGGTGCCTGCAAAAAAACAATCAAAAAATCAATATGTGCTCGCGTGTCTGTGCGGGATCTGCGTGCTGCTCATCGCCATCATCTTTTTCCTGAGTAATCGTGCGGTAGTGGCGGATCACGGTGTGAATGAAGCGGTGACGATCACACAGGTGGAGGAGGCATATGCCTTTTTGAACCAGTCCCAGGCAGTGGAGGAGGCGGCAGAACTGTTGGATGAGCCGTGTACCTGCGGAACCTATCAGAGCTTTCTCGAACATCTGAATGTGTGGAAGGCGGCAAAGCTGGAGGAACTGCTGGACTGGGAAATGAACAGGGAGGAACTGCTCTCGAACGCGCTATTGGTACAGACTTCTTCACAGGTGGCGGAACTGTTTGAGACTGCAGCGTATGATCCGGTGCAGCCGGAGCCGGACGATCTGACGGATCGCACGGAGGTACATATGCCACAGGTGAATACTTCGACGACGATCCGGGTCTTACTGCTGCAGGATGGTGCATGTGTCGGCTCACGTATCTACGCATCTGCCAATGCGCCGTATACAGTTACCTTTCATGGACAGACGAAATCTAAGAAAAAGCATAAGGTGACAGCGATCGGAAAGCTTCATCTGAAGGTTGGCGAGACGGCAGAGATCTCATCCGAAAAAGGAAAGGTCTATCTGACCGATAAGGAAGGCTCCCGTAAGACATTGGGCTACAGTGGAACTCTGAGGATCACGCGATACGAGGATGGCTATGCAGTTGTCAATGTGGTGCCGATCGAGGATTATCTGTGCGGAGTCGTTCAGAGTGAGATGCCGGCGTATTTTGAGAAAGAAGCACTCAAAGCACAGGTCGTCTGTGCGAGAACGTATATCGTGCTTCAGCTGATGAAGGAAAATTATCCGCAGTATGACGCGGATGTGGATGATTCGGTACAGTATCAGGCATATAATAAAACAGCGCCGGATGAACGTGTCGTGGAGGCAGTCGATGAGGTCTGTGGACAGATACTGGTGAAGGATGATCTGCCTGCGGAGACCTACTTTTTTTCAACTTCGGCTGGTATGACGAGTGGAAGAGAGCTGTGGGGACTGCCGCAACTGGACTATCTGCAGCCTGTTCGCGGCAATCCGAAGAAAACGGTGCTGGATCTGTCGGATGAGGATTCGTTTCGTGCTTATATTACGAAGCAGACGGATACCGATTACGATCATGACAGCAGCTATTACAGATGGAAAGCGACATTAAGGTCGGATCAGGAAGAGTTCCGGATACAGGTGCTTCACAGGAATGCATCCGGCGCGGTGACGAGACTGCGCATCAGCAGTGCCGGGGGAGAACAGGAACTGGAAAACGAGCATGAGATCCGGGAACGGCTCGGCAGTCTGATGTGTGATCTGAGGGATAAGGATGGGGCAGTACTTCCGACCGGAAAACTGCTGCCGAGTGTTTATTTTTATGTGCAGCCGATCGAGGATGGCATCGTATTGTTTGGCGGCGGCCTCGGGCATGGGATCGGTATGAGCCAGTATGGGGCGAACGGCTGTGCACAGAATGGTATGACGATGGAACAGATTCTGGAGACCTATTATCCGGGAACCAAGTTGTGTCAGTTATATAAAAATCAGGACTGAGAGGATATTACATGAAGATAATCGCAGAAGTGAGAGATTTTATGGAGGCGTGCAAGAAGGATGATGTGACTGCATATGCAGCGCAGTCAGCCTATTTTACATTGTTATCATTGATCCCGTTCATGCTGTTTTTCGGCGCGATGCTCAAATACACCCCCGTTTCACTTGGATTTCTGACCAAAGGCGTGGATATGTTCCTCCCAGATTATATCGCAGGCTTTCTGGTCAGTATCATAGAAGAAACCTATGGCACATCGGTCGGACTGATCTCGATCTCCGCGATCGTCGCAATCTGGTCTGCCGGAAAGGGCATCCAGTATCTGACCGATGGGCTGAACCGGATGTATGATCTCACGGAGACGAGAAACTGGCTGCTGCTGCGATTCTGGTCGGTAATCTATACGTTTGTCATGATCTTTTCGATTATCCTGATGCTGGTGCTGCTGGTATTCGGACGTACCCTGCAAAGATGGGTGATCAAGTATCTGCCGGCTGTTGCCATGCTGACGGATGTCCTGATGCGGTTAAAGAGTCTGATCGGCATCGGCGGACTGACCTTTATCTTTGCGTTATTCTACTGGGCATTCCCGAACAGAAAAGGTGCCGGCGGATCACGGATCACCTATGTCCGTCAGCTTCCGGGCGCATTTATCTGTGCGGTCGCGTGGTATGTATTTTCGTTTGGCGTATCCATCTATGTAGATTATTTTCATGGGTTTTCCAGCTATGGCAGTCTGACGACGATCGTGCTCATTATGTTCTGGCTATATATCTGCATGTATATCCTTCTGATCGGCGCGGAAGTCAATCATCTGTATGGGGAACGCATCTTTCGATACCTCAGAAAAAGAAGTGCAAAGAATTAGTCGCTTTTTGTCGAATAATAGTATTTTTGCGTGCTTGTCAAGGCAGGGTTGTATTGATATAATGAGCGTAAACAATGAGCAGTGTCAGACGAGAATTAAGCTTGCACTGCGAAGATTTGATATCGGATATGAGGTCAGATATGAAAAAACAAAGGATCGCATGGGTCATATGCCTGCTGACAGTTCTCATCATGCTCAGTGCGTGCAGTGCCCTGCCGGATGAAGCGCAGCAGGAATTGCCGCAGTTGTGCATCGGTATCGTGGATTATCCGCCGTACAGCTATAAGGACATCGATGGCGAATACGCCGGGATTGATATCGAACTTGCGACAGAAGCATGCGCGAGGCTGGGGTATGAACCGGTGTTTAAAGAATTGAATATCAGTCAGAGAGACCAGGCGCTTGCAGACGGAGATATCGATTGTCTGTGGACCTGTCTGACGATGACGGAACGGAAGGGTTATCAGTGGGCAGGTCCGTATCTGTATACCAGACGTGTGATCGCTGTTGCGTCAGATAGCGTGATCCATGATCTGTCTGATCTGGAGGGAAAGACACTCGGGATACAGGCAGGATCGACGTCTGAGATGATTATTTTTGATCCGGATAACGATCTGGCATCCAGACTGGGACTCAAACGGATCAATGCATACAGTGATATCGGAACCGTATTTACGGCACTTCGCAAGGGATACGTGGATGCGATCGCCGGACATGAGGGTTCCCTCAATTCCTATATTAGTGAGTATCCGGACAAATTCCGGTATCTGGACATGAGTCTGGAACGGGTAGGACTGGGCGTTGCATTTACGCAGGATGCGGATCATGCACTCGTACAGAGCCTGACGGATGTATTGAATGAGATGACACAGGATGGCACGACAGCAGGGATCTTGTCTGCACATGGACTGGATGTGGAGACCAACCTGTACGAGGTAGAATAATCATGCCGGAAAAGCAGGAACAGAAAAATTGCAGGAAAATAACGACCGAATGGGTACTGGTCTGGATTGGTATTGTATTTTTGCTGATCGTGTTTGTCATTGGCACCCGCAGTGATTTTAAGAGGATCGGAAGAAAAGCAGATATGACGATCGATTATCTGCAGAATCTCTGCCAGAAATATGATGCCTATCAGATGGGTGACCGGACACAGGATCTGCAGGAACAGATCAATGCGGCAGATGTACTGAGTGTCTCGATTGACGAGGGGCATCCGATCGATGCGGATAGTCTGATACAGTTTGCTGAGACGATGAGTCTCAGCGGTATTTTCGTGCTGGATGATAAGCTGCATTCCGTCGCACATGTGGATCGGAGCGGCAGGACGACCGGGCAGCTTCTACGGGCGATCCTTGACAAGGATGATGTGGAAAAACTGCTGCACAATCCGGCTGAAAATGTAGCGGACCAGATACATATCGGAAGAAATGATTATAATTATGCGGTATCTGTGGCGGATGATTCCAACGAAGTGATCATCTGTTATACAGATATTACAGGCCGCAAAAACGATCAGAACGAGTTGTCACTCCAGTCCATGCTCGACGGAAACAGCTTCAGCAGTCAGGCTGTCGTAGTGATCACAGACGGTAAGACCGTCTTAGGGACGAACAGGGAGCAGATGATGGGATTACCGGTTGAAAAATGCCGGTTTACGGATGTGAAGCTGGATGGGACACAGAACGGCAATGATTCGCTGATCCGGTTAAATGATGGTAGTCACGTGTGGTACGGCACGCATGCACTGTACAGGGATTATTATCTGTATGTTTTTTATAAAAATACGGATATGTTTTCGAACCGGATTTCTTATCTGGCGATCGCAGCGACGGCCTATCTGCTGGTAGCTGTTCTGATTCTTATTCTGCAGCGTCATAGTGAAAGACTGATGATGGATAAGGAGGAGAAGGAATATCACCTGATCCATGCGATCGGCAGCATTTATTCGACAAACCTCCTGCTGCATCTGGATGAGAATACATTGGAGATGATCACCGCA
>JBNMHW010000128.1:0-4708 GCA_050872965.1 bacterium
GGATACAGCAGCACAAATCCGTCCCTGTAAGGTGTCAGCCCAAATCCGGTCACATAACCGGTCGACGGCAGCATGTATCCGTAAAAATAATCCTTATAGCCATCCAGTTCATAGATATTGACCGAAGAACTGCGACGGTAGCCAAACAGTTTTTCCTTGTCGGTCATACCCAGGTCATGAAACAGCCGGACTGCCTTTGCCGTGGAGATATTCTCCTTCCTGATCGGCAGATCTGCCTCTGCGATCTGTTTCATTTTTTCAGAAAGCTGCTCTAAAAACGCCTCTGTTGCCGTCTGATCTGTGCCGGTCAGTTCACAGTACTGTCCATTTCCGGTCGTCTGCAGGACACGTACGCCGCCGCCTTTTGCTCCGCTCAGTTCATCGACCGCTTTTTGCAGCAACAGCACTTCCGTGCGCCGGTATGCCTTGACTCCCGCTTTGTCCGCTGTCGTGATAAATGAGAGTTCACCATCTTCTTCGACCGTTTTATTCAGTTCACGCAGCCGTCCGTTAAAATAAGCGAGCGCGATCGGCTGTCCGTGATCTTTTTGATATTCCTGCGCGATCTGCTCATAGGTCGTACCTTTCTCATATACGGCTTCTGTGCACGCTGTCCCTACTCTGATCTTCATCTTACACATATGCATTTCCCCCATCAGTCCTATATTATAATACAATAAACGGGTCTTTTCGTTCCTGTGCGATCGTCTCAACCTGCGGCAGTTCACGCTGCAGATATTCCCTCATGTATGCAATAAATATATGTTCGATGCCATAGTGACCGGCATCTATGATACCAAGTCCCTGTGCTACCGCATCAATACCGCTGTGATGATCGATATCTCCGGTGATCAGCACCTGTGCGCCCTGCGCCAGTGCATCAGGAATCATGCTCTTACCCGATCCCGGACACATCGCGATCCGGTGCACCTGACTGTCCAGATCACCGAATACCTTGACCGTCTGCAGTCCAAAACGTTCCTTGACCAGCTCGCTCAGCGCCTCCAGCGACATCGGCTGATCCGCCTCTGCGATCGTTCCGATGCCATATGTATGCCCCTCACGTTCAAACAGATCACCGAGCGGTGCCTCCGACGGAATACCCAGCCGTTCTGCCGCCAGCGTACCCATCTTCGCTGCATCAAAATTCGTATGCATCGCATAATAACTGATCCCGGACTGCAGCAGCCGTACCACACGCGCACTGATAAAATCATCGGTATTCACCTTTCGAAGCGGTGAAAAAATGAGCGGATGATGCGTGAGCAGTAACTGTGCGCCAGCAGCCTCGGCCTGTGCGATCGCTGCCTCATCCGCATCCAGTGCAATATATATCTTTGAGATATCCTGTGTACGGTCACCGGCCAACAGACCGACATTATCCCAGTCCTGTGCGAAATTCTCCGGTGCCAGCTGTTCCAATTTTGCTATCACTTCGTTCAATCTCATATATCTATGCCTGCTTTCATATGTTCATGTATGCCTGCGCCGCCTCATTACGGGCCAGCTGCTGATACAGTTCTTCTCTGCGCTGTGCGATCCGTGCTCCACCGGTCTGCGCATCAGGCAGTCCCTGCAGGATCTGCTCACACTGGCGATGTTCTCTCTGCAGATACTCTGCCAGTACCGGATGCTTCGCCGCGAGCAGATGATACCCATATGCATCCGTCACTGCCAGATCCAGACCCATACGCGCCGCACCCTGATCATCATCCGACGGTTGCTGTGGCAGAATGCGGAGGATCGGATAGAACTTACCGTCCTCCAGTACCAGATCCTGCTGCTCCACGCGGTAATTCTGCTCACGCAGAAAGCGCCGCACGCCGGCCAGTTCCGACTGCGGTTCGATCACCAGCTGCTCCAGCCGGCCGGCAACTGCGCTACCGCGGGCGAGGATATCCATGATCAGATTACCGCCCATTCCGGCAATCACGACCGCATCTGCCTCTCCCAGTGCCAGCCGCTCCAATCCGTCCGACAGCCTTGTCTCTATATCATTTTCCAGATGTTCCTGCGCAATGTGCTCCCACGCCCGCTGCAGCGGCCCTTCTCCGATATCCATCGCAATCGCATGACGGATACGGCCCTTTTGCAGCAGGTAGATCGGCAGATACCCATGATCACAACCGATATCTGCCAGTGTCCCCGCAGGCTGCACCTGTGCTGCAATATGCAGGATACGATTTGATAACCGGTTCATATTACTCCAGATAATCCTTCAGTTTTCTGCTGCGGCTCGGGTGACGCAGCTTGCGCAGTGCCTTGGCCTCGATCTGACGGATACGCTCACGGGTAACATTGAATTCGCGTCCGACCTCCTCGAGTGTCCGCGCACGTCCATCCTCCAGACCGAAACGTAACGTCAATACCTTTTTCTCACGTTCTGTCAATGTGCCGAGCACTTCCTCGAGCTGCTCCTTGAGCAGGGTAAATGCGGCTGCATCCGCAGGAACAGGTACATTATCGTCCTGAATAAAGTCTCCGAGATGTGAATCCTCCTCCTCACCGATCGGAGTCTCTAACGATACCGGCTCCTGGGAGATCTTTAAGATCTCACGCACACGCTCAACCGGCATATTCATCTCTGCTGCGATCTCCTCCGGACTCGGCTCTCTGCCCAGTTCCTGCAGGAGCTGACGTGATACACGGATCAGCTTGTTGATCGTCTCTACCATATGGACAGGAATACGGATCGTACGTGCCTGATCTGCGATCGCACGCGTGATCGCCTGTCTGATCCACCAGGTCGCATAGGTGGAAAACTTATAACCTTTTCGGTAATCGAACTTCTCTACTGCCTTGATCAGACCGAGATTACCCTCCTGAATCAGATCCAGAAACAGCATGCCACGTCCGACATAGCGCTTGGCGATGCTGACTACGAGACGCAGGTTCGCCTCTGCCAGACGCTGCTTTGCCTCCATGTCACCTAACTCCATACGCTTTGCCAGCTCGATCTCATCCTCTGCGGACAATAACGGCACTTTACCGATCTCCTTGAGATACATACGTACCGGATCCTCGATGCTGACGCCGTCGGGTACGGACAGATCGATCTGCTCTACTTCTACCTCGTCCTCATCATCCAGCAGAATATCCTCATCATCATCGGAAATACGCAGCACATCAATATTGTGAGTCTCTAAAAATTCCAGAATCTCCTCGAACTGCTCCGCGTTCAGGTTCATATCCTTGAAATACTCACTGATCTCCTGATACTCCAGCATATTCTTCTTCTTTTTTGCTGTTTCGAGCAGCTCATTCAATTTTGCCAGAAACTGCTCCGATGTCACTGCGGGCGCTGCCGTTGTCTCGGCTGCCTTTTCAGTTTTTGCTTTGGTAGATTTCTTGTTTTCCATCCTGTTTCCATCCTCTCGTGGTTAATATCATTTTGTCCTATTTTTCATCATTTTATGTAATCCGTATAACGAATCAGCGCTTATTCGCCTTTGCAGCATCGATAAAACGCTGCATATCTTCCAGGCTTGTCACATCCACCTGTTCCTTTTTCATCTCCAGACTCTCCCGCCTGATCCTGCCGATCACATCCTGCAATGCCTTTTCCTGCTCCTGCGGTGATGTCAGTTCCGGCAGTCTCGCATGAAACAGCCCCGCCACACGGCTCTGCTCCTCACTGTCCGTAAAATGACTGATGATCTGTGCCGGATTCGGCGCACCGTGTTCGTATTGCTCATACAATAGCTGCGCCACCTGACGATACAACGGTTCCGAAAAATCGTCCGGCCGGATCTCCTTTTTGACGCTCTCGTACAGTTCCGGCCGGTCACTCAGCCATGTCAAAAGCAGTTTCTGCGCCTGCAGCCCTGCACTTTCCGGCTTGCTTTTATGATTCATTCCGGAACGTAACTGCCGCTGCTGCGGCTCCGGTGTCTGTCCGTAGCCTCTGGCTCCCAGCGTATTCACGAGCTTTCGCAACTGCTCATAACTGATATGATAGTGTTCTGCCACCGCCGTAATATAATTCTCGCGTTCCAGTTCCTCGTTAAATGCGAGCAGCCGCCTTGCCACTTCATTGTGAAAGGCTGTCTTGCTCTCCGGATCGCGCATATCATAATTCTGCTCTAAGATACGCAGTTCAAAGAAAAAGCTGTTTTCCGCCGTATCAATACGCTTCTGGAACTCCTCCGCGCCCAGACCTTTGATAAACTCATCAGGATCCTTATACGGCTCCATATGGATCACCTTTGCGGTCAGTCCGACTGCTTTTAAGATCGGTATCGCCCGAAGCGCCGCCTTGATACCCGCCCCATCACTGTCAAAGGTCAGGTACACTTCCTTTGTATAGCGCTTGAGCAGACTCGCATGCCCGGTCGTAAACGCAGTTCCAAGCGATGCGACCGCATTGTCGAATCCCGCCTGATGCAGTGCGATCACATCCATATAGCCCTCGCACAGAAGCATCTGCGGCTTTTTTGTCGTGCGCGCCAGATGCAGCGCATAGAGATTTCTCGACTTGTCAAAGATCGGTGTCTCCGGCGAATTCAGGTATTTTGGCTCGCCCTCGCCCATGACGCGTCCGCCGAAACCGATCACCTTGCCCCTCATATCCATGATCGGGAACATCGCCCGGTTCCAGAACTTGTCATAGCCGCCCCGCCGCTCGTCGATCGATACCAGTCCGGATTCCTTTAAAATCTCATCCTCATATCCTCTTGACCGCAGATAGCGGTATAAATCATCACTGTAC
>JBNMHW010000129.1:0-4399 GCA_050872965.1 bacterium
GCTCATGAGCTGTTCCTTGGCATGGATCGCCTTGTATGCGGTATCCCGCAGCGAGCGCGAGACACGGATGCTGCTGTTATCGCGCAGGTAGCGGCGGACTTCCCCGATGATCATCGGAACCGCGTAGGTGGAAAATTTGACACCCAGTGTCGGATCAAAATTGTCGATGGACTTCATGAGCCCGATACAGCCGATCTGGAACAGATCATCGATGTTGTCCGCATGGCCGGAAAAACGCCGGATGATCGAGAGCACCAGACGCAGATTTCCTTTGATGTATTCTTCCCTGGCGGCCTGATCGCCCTCGCGGATGCGCGCAAACAGGGCATCTTTTTCATCATCTTTGAGTATGGGGAGCTTGGCAGTGTTGACACCGCAGATCTCGACTTTGTATGCAGACATGAGAGAAACCTCCGAAACTATATTGTGATTTGAGCGTCCGGTTACGGCTCAATGTTAGTAACAGTTTGCACGTCTGACAGAAAAATATACACATCGGGGATCATTTGCGCAGCTTGCAGTTGAATTATTTTTGCTCTTCATATATAATAGGGGCTATGAAAGATTTGATCAAAGAACGCAATGAAAGAGAAAAAATGGAGCGCAGTATCGTAAAGTGGTGGAATGTGCATTATATGACACCGGAAGAACTGCGCGCTGCGCAGCAGGCACAGAAAGAGGAGCCTGAGGAATCCGCAGGAAAAGACGCACCGCCGGAGCAGCCGCAGGCAGATGAGGCAAGGCAACTGCAGGAAGCGGAGGAAGAACTGCATGCCGCCGAGGAGATCCTAGAGCGCCTTCAGCATGAAGCACAGGAGGATGAGGACAGAAAACGTCAGGAGATCGAGCAGGCAAAGCGTGAAGCGGAGTCCAATTACAATCCGACGACAGGGGCTTATTCCGGCACTTACGGAGCCGGAGAGGTGAATGAAGAAAATGATGGACAGATTCAGGCTATACTTTCCGAAAAGGACGAAGCATTGAGAGATTTGATCAAGAAGACAGAAGAAGAGGAATGACGGATAGATAGCTGTGGTGGAACAGGCATAAAATAGTTATTACAAAAAAACGCTATGCGTTTTTTTGTTTTGCCATGAAACATATACCAAAGGAAAGGAAACGGATATGAAGAAGTTATTAGACCAGATCACACAGACAATGGAGGAGGCTTTTGATGAGCTCGGTTTCGACAAAGCGTATGCACGCGTGACGGTGTCAAACCGACCGGATCTGTGCGAATTTCAGTGCAACGGTGCGATGGCACTTGCAAAGCAGGCAAAAAAAGCGCCGATTGACATTGCACAGCAGATTGCGGAGACATTGACCGGAAATACATTGTTTGAGGAGGTACAGGCTGTAAAACCCGGTTTCCTGAATCTGAAACTGGCAAAGACATATCTGGCTGAGTATTTAAAGGAGATGGAAAAGGGTGCATCCAACGGACATTACGGCTGTGAGCGCGTGGAAAAGCCGCAGACGATCATGATCGATTATGGCGGACCGAATGTGGCCAAGCCGCTGCATGTCGGACATCTGCGTTCGGCTGTCATCGGAGAGAGCATCAAGCGGATGGGTATTTTCCTTGGAAATACGATGAACGGAGATGTCCATATCGGAGACTGGGGTCTGCAGATGGGTCTGATCATTACGGAACTGCGTGAGCGCAAGCCGAATCTGCCGTATTTTAATAACGGTTTTGTGGGAGAATATCCGAAGGAGCCTCCGTTTACGATCTCAGAACTGGAGGAGATCTATCCGACTGCCAGCAAAAAGTCCAAGGAGGATGAAAAATACAAGGAACGCGCGATGCAGGCAACCTATGAGCTGCAGCACGGAAACCGCGGCTATCAGGCACTGTGGCATCACATTATCAAGGTATCCGTAACGGATCTGAAGAAAAACTATAAGAGACTGAATGTTTCTTTTGAATTATGGAAGGGCGAGAGCGATGCGCAGCCTTATATTCCGGAGATGGTTCGTCGTATGAAGGACGGCGGCTACGCGTATATCAGTGAGGGCGCACTGGTCGTCGATGTAAAGGAAGAGACCGATACGAAGGAGATCCCTCCGTGCATGATCTTAAAATCAGACGGGGCATCGCTTTACAATACGACCGATCTGGCTACGATCGTACAGCGTATGACCTCTTATAATCCCAATGAGATCATCTATGTCGTGGACAAGCGTCAGGAACTGTACTTTACACAGGTGTTCCGCTGTGCGAAGAAGACCGGTATCGTCAATGATGACACAAAGCTGTGTTTCCTTGGTTTCGGTACGATGAACGGAAAAGACGGAAAACCGTTCAAGACGCGTGAAGGTGGCGTGATGCGTCTGGAGACGCTGCTCACGGATATTGAGAACAAGATGTATGAGAAGATCGCGGCGAACCAGAGTGAGAATCAGACGATGAGCGAGGAAGAGGCACATGAGATTGCGGCTCAGATTGCACTGTCTGCTATTAAGTATGGCGATCTGTCCAATCAGGCATCCAAGGATTATATCTTTGATGTAGACCGCTTTACTTCCTTTGAGGGAAATACGGGTCCGTATATTCTCTATACGATCGTGCGTATCAAGTCTATTTTGAATAAATATATACAGGCAGGACATACACTCGAAGACGTATGCGTCGGAGAGGCACATTCTGAGAGTGAAAAGGCGCTTCAGCTCGAACTCGCAAAATTCAATGGTGTGATTGAAACCGCATTTGCAGAGCTGGCACCGCACAGAATCTGTGCGTATATTTATGATCTTGCCAACGCACTGAATCATTTTTATCATGAGACCAAGATTTTGGCAGAGCCCGATGAGGCACTGCAGCAGGCCTATATCGCCTTGCTTGATCTGACACGCGGTGTACTGGAGACCTGTATTGATGTACTGGGCTTCTCTGCGCCCGATAAAATGTAACATGTTATCATTATTTTGTTAGAAAGAAGGAATTACACATGACAAAAATTGACATTGTATCCGGATTTTTAGGAGCCGGAAAAACAACATTTATCAAGAAGATGATCGAAGAAGTCTTTACCGGGCAGAAGATCGTCCTGATCGAGAATGAATTTGGTGAAGTAGGTATCGACGGCGGATTTTTAAAGGATTCCGGTATCGAGATCACGGAGATGAATTCCGGCTGTATCTGCTGTTCACTGGTCGGAGATTTTGGAAAGAACTTAAACGAAGTCATTGAGAAATTCCATCCGGACCGCATCCTGATCGAGCCGTCCGGTGTCGGCAAGCTCTCAGATGTCATGAAATCCGTTATGGATGTGGAGAAGACGCATGATGTGGCACTGAACGGACTGATCACTGTTGTCAACGCGACAAAGGCGAGCAAGCAGATGAAGGCGTTTGGTGAGTTCTTCAACAATCAGATCGAATATGCGACAACGATCATTCTCAGCCGCACGCAGAATGCGACACCGCAGCAGTTAGAGCTGTGCGTCAAGCAGATGCAGCAGTTGAATGCCAAGGCTGCCATCATCACGACACCCTGGGATCAGATCACAGGCGAGGCGATGCTGAAGGTCATCGAAGGACAGGATTCACTGGAGATGAAGCTGATGGCAGAGGAGCATGCAAAACATGAGCATCACGACCATGATCATGATCACGAGCATGAACACCATCATGACCACGACCATGATCACGAGCACGAGCATGAGCACCATCACGATCATGACCACGAGCACGAACATGAACACCATCATGACCACGACCATGATCATGATCACGAACATGAGCATCATTATGATGAGAACGGAGTCTGCTCCTGCGGACATCACCACGAGCACGGACATCATCATGCAGATGATGTATTTACGAGCTGGGGCAAGGAGACACCTCATAAATATACAAAGACCGATATTGAAAACATCTTAAAGACACTCAGTGATGACGAGTTCTACGGTACGATCCTGCGTGCAAAAGGTATGGTCGAGAACGCAGAGGGCGGCTGGATCTATTTCGATATGGTTCCCGGCGAGTATGAGCTGCGTGAGGGAGAACCTGATTACACAGGCAGATTATGTGTGATCGGCTGTGACCTGAAAGAGGATGAACTCGAGAAGTTATTCCTGCTGGCATAGCCGGTGTAAAATAAGGAGATGTAAATTATATGCAAGAAATACCTGTATATTTGTTTACCGGATTCATGGACAGCGGAAAGACTTCTCTGATCTCGGAGACGCTCTTTGAAAATGAGTTCGGTAAGGATGCAAAAACACTCATTATCCTGTGTGAGGATGGCGATGTGGAACTGGATGAGCAGAAGCTGGCCGGTATCGATGCCAGTCTGGTCATGCTGGAGGATGTAGGACAGATCACACGAGAGAAATTTCATGAGCTGCATCAAAAATATCATCCGGATCAGGTGTTCATCGAGTACAACGGTACC
>JBNMHW010000130.1:0-3869 GCA_050872965.1 bacterium
ATCTACAACGAACAGTCTCTTGTTGCACAGCTCTTTCTTGGCAAGATCCTTCACAACTGCCCATGTCTCCTCTGTCATCGGATGGTTGTCGTTCTTGTACTCATCAGAAGTCCACCATACAGTGTCCTTTGAGTTCTCATCCATAACGATATATTTGTCTTTAGGTGAACGTCCGGTATAGATACCAGTCATTACATTCACTGCACCAAGCTCGGTCTCCTGACCTACTTCATAGCCCTCAAGTCCGGCCTTGGTCTCCTCCTCAAATAACATCTCATAGGAAGGATTGTGCACGATCTCCGTTGTTCCGGTGATGCCATACTTTGTTAAATCAATTGCTGCCATCTTGTGTTTACCTCTCTCTTTCTTAGTTTTTCTTTAAATTATTTATTATAATTTTTAAAGATATCTGAAATCTTGCAGAAACAGCCTTCTGCTCAATCGTGATTATTTTAACATTCTTTTTCCTATCCGTAAAGTAGTTATTTCACTGACCTTTAAATTTTTTTCTTACCGCCGGGAGCCCGTACACAGAATGTTAAAATTTTATAAATTTTCAGATTTTTGTGTCTTTTTTCGCACAAACTATGTTATGATAGACATTCAAAGGCAATTTTTATCATCAATTATGAGGGAAAAGGAGGCGTAACTATATGGAACGTAATTTTGCCGAAATCACTCCCGAACTCGCAGAACTCGCGCAGCGAAGCATTGGCTCCTACTGCATTGATCCGGCATTATATACAGAATACGACGTCAAACGCGGACTCCGTGATCTGAACGGAAAAGGTGTACTCGTCGGACTCACCGAGATCTCTGAGGTAAATGCCACAAAGATCGTGGACGGAAAATCGGTTCCCGCCGAAGGACAGCTCTACTACCGCGGCTACAATGTCCAGGATCTGGTGCGCGGCATCAAACCGGACAGCCACTTCGGATATGAGGAATGTACCTATCTGCTGCTGTTTGGCGAGCTGCCGACCGAAGAACAGCTCCGCCAGTTCTGTTCGCTGTTAGCGGATTACCGCACGCTGCCGACCAGCTTTGTGCGTGATATTATTATGAAGGCACCCAGCAAGGATATGATGAACACACTCGCAAGAAGTGTGCTCACACTCTATTCTTATGACGATGCTGCCAACGACACTTCCGCGCCGAATGTACTGCGCCAGTGCCTGCAGCTCATCAGCTTATTCCCCCTGCTGTCCGTCTACGGCTATCAGGCCTACCGGCATTACCATGACGGCGAGAGCCTGTTCATCCACACACCGGAGCCACATCTGTCTACTGCAGAGACGATCCTCTATATTCTTCGTCCGGACAAGAAATATACGCCTCTGGAAGCCAAGCTGTTAGATATCGCACTGATCCTGCACATGGAGCATGGCGGTGGTAACAACTCGACATTTACGACACACCTCGTGTCATCCTCCGGCACGGATACCTATTCCGTCATCGCCGCTTCCCTCGGATCGCTGAAGGGTCCCAAGCACGGCGGTGCCAACATCAAGGTCGTACAGATGTTTGACACGATGAAACGCGAGATCAAGGACTGGACCGACGAGGAAGAAGTGAGCAATTATCTGCGCAGACTGTTACATAAGGATGCGTTTGATAAGGCAGGTCTTATCTATGGTATGGGTCATGCGGTCTACTCCCTGTCCGACCCGCGTGCCGTGATCTTCCGCTCCTTCGTCGAACGGCTGTCGATCGAAAAGGGCTACGAGAAGGAATTTGCACTCTATTCGATGGTCGAGCGTCTCGCGCCCCAGATCATCTCCCAAGAGCGCAAGATCTACAAGGGTGTCAGCCCGAATGTCGACTTCTACAGCGGATTTGTATATTCCATGCTCGGTCTTCCGCTGGAGCTGTATACACCGATCTTCGCGATCGCACGTATCGCAGGCTGGAGTGCCCACCGCATGGAGGAACTCTGCTGCGGCGGCAAGATCATGCGACCCGCTTATATGAGCATCTCCGAGCATCGTGACTATGTTCCGATGAATGAACGCTAGATTTAGATAAGGATACAAAAAAGAGCCGCCTCCTTTGAAGCGGCTCTTTTTGTATCCTTATTCGAAATTCTAATATATTTTACTTAATATATTTTGCCTTATTCTTTTTTGTCTCTTTTAAAAACCAGAAGCAAAGGATCAAAAACAGGGCAACCGCACCGAAATTGACCATCGGCACTTCCAGATATTTGTCGTTCACATAACCGGCAACTCCGTAGATCATTGCCATAATGCCAAAGACAACAAGCGGCTTGAACATCGCCTGACAAAATCCCTTCACATCTCTCGCTCCGACCATCTCCGTCTGATTGATGATCAGGTTGGACGGCTGTCCGGTACGCTTCATCTGATAACCGCTGTAGACCATATAGAGTCCATAGAAAAAAATGATAAAGTCAAAAAGTACCATAAAAGAATCTGATTGCATGTAATTACCTCATTTCATTTGTTTTATTTCTTTTTGAATTATACTCTATCTGCGAATATTTGCCAAGTGTAATCATGAAATATGCAAAAACTTGGTTGCCTAATATACAAAAAAGTTGTATATTTTTATTAGAAGTAATCACATTTTTTTGTAAAGGAGTACAAGTATGCAGTTAAAAGACGCAAAAATTCTGATTGGCGACGATTCGATCCTCGCCCGCAAGCAGCTCAAGGATGTTCTGGCTTCTCTCGGCGCCACCCGCTTTGTGGAAGCTGTCAACGGCAATGAAGCCGTAGAAAAATATATTGCCGAAAAACCGGATCTGATCTTTTTAGACATCATCATGCCGATCAAGGACGGTATCTCCGCAGTTAAAGAGATCATCGAGGAAGATGCATCTGCGCAGATCATCATTGTCTCCTCCGTCGGTACACAGCATCAGCTCAAGGCAGCGATTGAAGCAGGCGCGAAAGACTTCGTCCAGAAGCCGATCAACGCAGACCAGATCGCTTCTATCGTTTCTTCCAGATTCGAATAAATTGTTGCCACTCACAATCATTCATTTTACAAATAGAGGATGTAGTTATGTTTGTACAGTTTTTTGGAGGTTTTTTACTTAATAAAGGAGCTGTGACACGCGAACAGCTCATAGAGGCAATGGAAAAAGAATCCACCTCACACATTCAGCTCGGTACACTGGCGATGCATGCGGGTCTGATGAATGCACAGCAGATTGAAAACGTCCGCATCACCCAGACGCATACCGACAAGCGTTTTGGTGAGATCTGTGTCGACAAAGGGTATCTGACAGAGGCGCAGGTGGATGACCTGCTCGCATCCCAGTATCCGAAATATCTGCTGCTCGGTCAGGTTCTGGAGGAGCAGGGTGTATTTGACCAGAACACATTCAACGATCTGGTTCAGGAATACGTCACCAAGAATTCGATTCCCGAAGAAGACCTTTCGAATAAAAATGAAAGCAGCATTCCGGGACTCGTTCAGGACTATTGTCACGAATTTGCAAGCAAAAATAAGGAATACCAGATCGAATACATAGAGCTTCTGCTGAACAATCTGATCCGTTTTATCGGCAGTGATTTCACACTGCTGCATCCGGTCATCTATTCCAACGAATACCCGACCCAGAAATATGCAGCACAGACGATCACCGGCAGCTATCCCATGTCTGTCGTACTGGATATGACCGAGGATACAGCAGTCAAATTCGCCAGCCGCTATGCATCTGAAGCATTTGATACCTTTGATGAATACGTGCAGGCTTCCATGGAGGATTTTTTGAATCTGCACAACGGTCTGTTCAATGTCAATATCTCCAATACCTATTCTGATGAATTGGGTCTGGAGCCTCCGGTATCCGGAGAAAAGACCGAGATTGAGAGCCATGCACCGATGTATATGTTCCCGGC
>JBNMHW010000131.1:0-3811 GCA_050872965.1 bacterium
ATCCAGCACATCATTGATGAGAGACAACAGATAGTCCGAACTCTTCTTTACTTTTTCCAGATAGCCCTTGATCTCCGGTGTCGGCTCATGTTTGAGGGCAATGTCCGTAAAACCGATGATCGCATTCATCGGCGTGCGGATATCATGTGACATATTGTTCAGGAAAGCAGTCTTGGCCGTATTCGCCGTATTCGCATTTTTCGCTTCCTCGAGTGCTAGCACGACCTGTCTGCGGCTCATATTCAGACGGTATAACAGCATGCCCAGCGCAAAAATGATAATTGCCGCGATCCCGATCAGCAGCAATGAATGTTCCTTGACAAATTCCGCGACAGTCACCCCGGAGTCTGCCACCGAATGCTGTGCCAGTACCACACCGTTCAGCAGATCCGAGGACTGCTCAATACCCTTGTTAAATATAGTTGCCGCACGGCGGTTTTCCTTTACTGCGAGCAGGGCAACATCTGTCTGCTTGGACATCTCCGCAAAGGAAAGTCCATCCATGAGCGGATTGGCATTCAGGATATTGATGCGTGAGGACGGGATCACTGTGCTTCCCGCCTTTCCGCTGGCCACCGCCCGCAGGCAGTCATCCTGCGTCTTACACGTATAGATCTGGGCATCCGGAAAGAGCACACCTATGATATCAGACCCAAACAATGCCTGATCCGTCGCTGCGATCACACGCAGGCTGTTCTCGTAATCTTCCTTGTATACGATTACCGGCGTTGTCTCTACGATCGAATCCGTCAGCACAAAATCATTCTGCTCTGCCAGATAATAATCACCGATAAACGGCCCTGCCAGATCGGTCTCATCCTGTTTCAGCGCCTGCTTCATCTGTGACATATCTGCATACGCACGCGCATGAACCGTAATATCATATTCCTGCTCCAGCGTATCTGTAACGGTCTGCAGAATACCGTTCAATCTGCCATCTTCTTCTCCGCTGAACGGCAGATCATCAGACAGATAACCCAGCCGGATCGTATCATCATGTGCTGCCAGCCATTCCTTTTCCTCGGTATTAAACGGCAGACCGCTGGCTGATTTGTAATAGTAACGACTCGCCAGCTTGCTGTTATAATCCGCTTCGCTCGTCTGGATCTCATAGAGTGCCTGATTCAGCTCATCCAAAATGTCCGGTCTTTGTTTGGAAACAGCAAAATAGAAGTCACTGAACCCGATACTGACGATTGCCTGATAATCATAACCGGTGGCCAGATCCGGTGCAACGATCACATCCACTTCTCCCGCATCCATCGCAGGCATCATCTCATCATAGCCGCTGTACTCCACAACGTCTGCCCAGATCTTATTTTTTTCCAGCCAGTCAGTGAGAATGCCTTCCTGATAACTGCCGCCTGTCACGCCGATCTTCGTTCCCTCCAGCCCGGAGATATCCCCGTCTGCCAGATCCGGCCGATCCTTGGCGACATACAGCCAATAGGTATCTTTTCCCTGCGGGTAGGAAGAAAAATCAAACTTTTCCGCACGCTCCGGTGTATAAGATACATTGCCGAACAGATCGATCTCACCGTTTGCCAGCATCTCACAGCACTCGCTGAAAGAGCCGTACACATATTCATAATTCCAGCCTGTCAGATAGGATATCTTCTGAAGATACTCATATCCAGCACCATGCTTGTATTCGCCCTCGCCACCCTCTTCATAATTGAGCGCATTGACATAGCCGACTCGTACTGTCTTCTCGTCCTCCTGTGCAGCAGACACAGTCACCGGAAACAACGTCATGAGCATCAGTGTCATCATCCATACAACCGCCGTCAGCCTCGCCGCACGGCATTTCCATCTGTCCATCTTGTTCATAATTCTACTGATCCTCCCAACGATCCTATCACGATCCACTCCAGCCCTTTGGACACAATGCGCATCCACGCGAAAGCAGTTCTAATAACAACATTAGCACTTCTTCCATTATCTGTCTATATCAATATGTGCAACGAAAAAAATCCCGGATGTTTTCCGGGATTTTTTCAATCATGGTAGATCGGGTTATGATACATAGTATTTTTTCAGTGTTTTGTAGCCGGTTCCGTTCAGTTTTACACGTGCAATCGCCATATCATAGCGATATCCGCTCGCCTCAAACTCCTCCTGCGTCAATGCAACATTAGCGACCTGATAACCGTACTTGCTAAAGGTCATACCCTGCACTCTTTTATTTTTCAGCACAGTTGTCACCGTGCCCTTCTTTGCATGAAACGCATAGGTGGCATTCGTCGTATAGCGTGAAAAATAGAGAACTCCGTTTCTTCCGCCTGCAACCGTCACATCATTATCCACGCTCTTCTTATACTGCTTTCCGGTGCTAAGATCATAGACAATCACTGTATTCTTATCTGCTTCCTCAATACTCAGATACAGATACGACCGATCACTGTCAACCAGACCCAGACTGTCAGAAGATTTGTAAATCTTCTCTTTCGTTGCTTTTTTCAGATCATAGGACATCAATGTATATCCTGTCGTATCCGACCGGCTTACATAGAACACCTTGCCGTCAGCCACTCCCAGCGACCACATCATATACTGGTCTTTTTTGTTTTTCACGAGCAGCTTGCTGTTTTTTCCGTTCAATGACATACGGTAAATACCCATCACATCATCATACTCGTTATATTCGCTGACCTGATGCTTGATCCTGAGAAAATAGATCTGCTTGTCATAAATCACAGGATTCGTACCCCTTGACAGCTTTTCAAATCCACTTCCGTCCGTCTTCATCCGACACACATAGCATTCTGATCCGTCTGTACCCTGATAGTAGTTCGTCGTAAAATACACATACCCATTGTAATAAGATACATCGCCAATCGAAAAAGCATTTTTGATCTGCTTTACCTTTTTTGCTGTGCCTGACTTTGAATCCAGCTTGTAGATTGTATCTCCGACCGCATAGTATGTCCATTTTCCCTGATACGCGGGTGCTGCCGCCTTTGTCTGCGCCTCAGCCGGTAATATCTGGATCACCGGAAGCAGCATCATGACTGCCAACATGATACACAACCATCTTTGTACTAGTTTCTTAATTTTCATTATTTGTGACCTCCTTTGGTTTTAATTCCTTCTGCACCTGTTCGTACAACGGTCTGATCGCCTCCGGTGTTTCTTCCAATTCATCGGCGATCTGTTCCAAGGATTTATTTTTAAGCAGCTTCTTTCTCACAAGGTTCTGCATTTTAGCTTTTTCACCCTCGATTCGGCCAATCTGTTCGCCTTTAATCCGTCCAGCTTTCTCGCCCTCGATTCGGCCAACCCGTTCGCCCTCGATTCGTCCCTCCTCGGCTGCCTCTGCCGTCTGCAGTTCCAACCGGCGCTCAAATGTAAAATCCAATGTCATCACACGCATGACCTCCTCTCCGCGCTCCTGCAAAAAATCTTTTAATACATTTTCTTCGATACACTGCTTCATTGCCAGTCGAATCGCATCTTCCAGACTCGCCACATTCGGATCGCTATCATAATACCTAACCCGATCCACAAAATACATGTAATCACGCAACGTTGGGCATTTTGAAAGCAGTTCCGAATTATTGCCTTTATTGATATTGTAAACCTGACAGACCAGTTCTAGTTCCGGATGCTCTGTCTCATGTTCAAATGAATCCGAAAGTCGCAGCTCATAATGCTCCGGTTATCCAAGGTCGTCATCTCCACCTCTTCCGGGTTATCATATGCAGTTCCGTTAATTGCGTTATAGACCTCCAGCGCCCGCCGCTTATCCTGCATCAACATGCCAAACACATCACTCTTGTACTCCACGTTACCCATTTCTTTTGCCATACAT
>JBNMHW010000132.1:0-3478 GCA_050872965.1 bacterium
CATCAATGATGTGTTGGATATCAGCCGTATTGAGAGCGGTAATATCACGTATGAACCGGAACCGGTAGATATAACGGCTGTTACGGATTCTGTGCTGGATATCGCACACGGCTTTATGATCAACCGCGATCTGCAGCTGCAGGTACGGCGTGAGGAGCCCCAGACGCGGTATGTGCTGACTGATGAGGTACGGCTGAGGGAGATCCTGATCAATATTATCAGTAACGCCGTGAAGTTCACACATGACGGAGGCAGCATTACATTCGAGTCCTACCGGAAAAACGGAGAGAACCCGGAGCAGCATCTGTTCTGTTACCGGATCTCGGATACCGGTGTCGGTATGAGCGAAGAGTTCGCACAGCATATTTTTGATGAGTTTTCACAGGAAAACTCCGGTGCGCGAACGCAGTATCAGGGAACCGGTCTGGGTATGACGATCACCAAGCGGTATGTGGATCTGATGGGCGGCAGGATCGCGGTAGAGAGTGTCAAGGGCGAAGGAACGATATTTACCGTGGAACTGCCGCTGGAGCTGGCAGAGCCAATCGAACAGAGAGAGCGGCAGGCAGTCGTTGACAAAAAGGAACTGACGGATCTGAATGTGCTGATGGCAGAGGACAATGATCTGAATGCGGAGATCGCGACAATGCTGCTGGAGGAAAAGGGCATGCACATTACGCGGGCTGTCGATGGACAGGAGGCTGTGGAGATCTTCGAGAATCATCCGGCGGGTACATATGATGTGATCCTGATGGATATCATGATGCCGCGCATGAATGGCTATGAGGCGACCGGCGCGATCCGGCAGTTGGAGAATCGTCCGGACGGACGCACGATACCGATCATCGCGATGACTGCCAATGCGTTTGCAGAAGATGTGCAGGCGGCAATAGATGCGGGAATGAATGCGCACCTGGCGAAACCGATCGTGATCGATACTGTGGTGAAGGCGATTTTAGACAATCTGGAACCTGTATAATTATGCATTGTTTCTTTATAATTTGCTTGAATGAGGCAGATTTTTCGCGTATACTGTATGATATACGAGATGATAGGATGTAATCCGAATGTATTCAGATTACATGCGGAATACATTCAGATAGAAATGAGGATGCTTACATGATGTTACAAAGCGGATATCAGGAACCATTGTTTGTGCAGGACACACAACCCGTGACAGAACAGTTACAGAAGAATATTCAGGCATTGCTGCGGGAAAATCATGGTGTAGGAATCATCGGTGGTTATTATGAAGAAGGGCTGCCGATCTGTCTGATCAGTGAACTGGCAGTGCGCATGCTGGGCTATGAATCTGCGGCTGATTTTGAAGCGGCTACGGGTGGCCTGATGAGCGCATTGCTCTACGAAAACAAATTTTCCAGAGAGCAGTTCTGTTCCCTTACAGGTTCGGAAGAGACGCATCTTCGTGCTAAAAAGAGTTCCTTGTGGGTGCGGATCGTAAAAAAAGACTTTGAAGAGCATGAACCGAAGCTGTGGCTCATTTCTATCTGTGATATGGATGCCCTGTATCAGAAAGAATTACTCGTCGATCAGATCATGTTTGAAAAACGGCGTCAGGAGATCGTACAGCAGGAGCAGCTGCGCAAGGCAAACCTGCTGTTGGAGCAGCAGAAGTCGGAGCTGCAGGAGGCATATACACAGGCACAGCATGCAAACTCTGCCAAGTCCGATTTCCTTGCACGCATGAGCCATGATATCCGTACACCGATCAACAGTATTATCGGTCTGCTGGAGATCGCAGAGCATTTTTCCAGCGATACGGAGAAGCTGCGTGACATCCGGACGAAGTGCCAGACAGTTGCCTGGTATCTGCTCTCACTCGTGGATGATGTGCTGGATATGAGCAAGCTGGAGAGTGGCGAAGTGCATTTGGTGAATGGAGCATTCCGGCTGGACGAGCTGTTAGATGAGTGTTATGAGATCATTGCACCTCAGGCAGAAGAGAAGGGTATCCGCTTTGTAGTGGAGAACCGGCTGGGAAGTGATGATTGTGCACTGGTCAGCAGTTCGACACATCTGCGTCAGATACTGATGAATCTGTTGTCCAATGCAGTCAAGTATAACCGTCTGGATGGTTCGGTTACTGCGGTGGCAGAAGTGGAGAGCGTGGACGAGGAATGTGTGACCGTACGTTTTACAGTTGCGGATACGGGAAAAGGTATCAGTGAGGAATTCCAAAAAGAGATGTTTGAGCCGTTTACGCGTGAACTGTCACAGGAGGCCGCGGTCTCAGGTACCGGTCTTGGACTGCCGATCGTCAAGCGGCTGACGGATATGCTGGGTGGCAGTATATCTGTACAGAGTGAAGTGGGTGTAGGTACGACCTTTACCGTTATCCTGCCGTTCAGGAGAGATATTGAAGGTGGAAAGGCAGAGGAAGGTACGGCAAATGCACATAAGGAGAGTCTCCATGGTCTGAATGTGCTGCTGGTGGAGGATAATGCGCTGAATCTGGAGATTACGGAATATCTTCTGAATCATGAGGGATGTCATGTGCGTACGGCTGTCAATGGAGTTGAGGCAGTCCGGATCTTTGAACAGAGCAAGCCGTTTTATTTTGACACGATCCTGATGGATGTCATGATGCCTGTGATGGATGGTAATACGGCTACGAGAAAGATCCGTGCGCTGGATCGCCCGGATGCGAAAAAGGTGCAGATTGTGGCGATGACTGCGAATGCTTTTGCAGAGGATATTGCCAAATGTAAGGAAGCCGGAATGAATGCGCATCTGCCCAAACCGTTCAAGGCAGAACAACTGGTGGCATCGATCGTTGCCGGAGAAAAGAAATAGAAAGATTGATATAAAAAATCCCGGAAAACATCCGGGATTTTTTATGTATAATGTTCTTTCAGTGCTTTGGCGTCAGTAAACATCACATAAAACACCGAGCCGTAGTAGCTGTTGTCCACGATGCGTCCGTGGCTGAACACAGAGATCCGTGTGCCATCCTTGCGGACAAGTGAAAAAGGAATATGCGTATCGGTTCCGTATTTGCCGGAGCTGATCTGCTGATAGATCGACTGATTTGTCTTAGAACGCATATCGGGTGCGATCAGATTGCGGAAGCTCTGTTCCGTATATCGCAGCAGTCCATCCATATCAGCGCATCCGGTCAGTTGGATCATCTCGTAATTGGCAAACAGGATCCGGTCATCCTCAGGGTCTGCCTTGTAGATCAGAAATGCGCCCGGCAGATGTTCGGAGATATCCTTTAAGGCAAATCCCAGCTGGCTTCGCTTTTCTAATGTGAAATCAGGTTCATATGCCAGACAATCATTTTTTCCGCGCAGCTTCACTTCGTAGAGTGCAATGTCAGCCTTCTGGAACAGCGTTTCCTGTGTATCGGCATCTGTCGGATAGACCGCGCAGCCCAAGGAGAGGTTAAAACAGTGCGATCCCTCCTCATAGATGTATGTTCTTGGCAGGAGCATGAACTGTTCGATCTGTGTCAGGG
>JBNMHW010000133.1:0-3259 GCA_050872965.1 bacterium
AAGCTGCAGATATTCATCGATCACCTGAGCGGTCACCTGCTCATCCGTCATATCTTCTTCGGCAGCCAGAGTGGTGATCTTCTCATAGGTGTCTGCATTGATGTACAACGCAGCCTTCCCTTCGGGAGCGGCAGCAGGTACTTCTTTTTCCACTTCTTTTACGACCACTTTTTCAACGACCTTTTCCACAAGACGCGGTGCGCTGGATGCCGCAGCGGTATCTGACACAGCACCGGCAGGGGCATCGGCTCCCATAAATGCGAAAAAGTCCATATCCAGTGCGGCGAGCACTTTGATCAGGATATCCATATCCGCTTTATTGCTGTCACGATTGATCAGTGCATAGATGGTCTGTGCGGGAACATCTGCTTCTTTGGCAAAGCGGGTGACAGTCAGCCCGCGTTCTTCCAGTATGTGTTTCAATCGGGAACCCAGATTCATCGATAAATCCTCCTTATATCGTATATGTGTTGGTTGCACGGTTATTTGTTTTTCGCATTAAAGTTCGCACGTTTGCGCAGTGTCGGATCGAGGATACGCTTGCGGATACGGATGCTCTCGGGAGTGATCTCCAGCAGCTCATCGGTATCGATGAATTCCAGCGCCTGCTCCAGACTCAGTACCTTGGGCGGTACGAGTGTCAGCGCCTCATCTGCACTCGAAGAACGAGTGTTGGTCAGGTGCTTTTTCTTGCATACATTCAATTCGATATCCTCCGCTTTAGCGCTCATACCGATGACCATTCCGGCATATACCTTCTCGCCGGGTCCGATGAACAATGTACCGCGGTCCTGTGCGGAGAACAGACCGTAGGTGACACTCTCACCGCTCTCAAAAGCGATCAGGGAGCCGGTCTTGCGGTACTGGATATCACCGCAGTACTGATCGTAACCGTCAAAGATCGTATTCAAAATACCGTTTCCTTTGGTGTCGGTCATAAAATCGTTACGATAGCCAATCAGACCGCGGGAAGGAATACGGAACTCCAGTCTCGTATAGCCGCCGCTGATCGATCCCATGTTGAGCAGGGAACCCTTTCTCTGGCTGAGCTTGTCGATGACAACACCGGTGAACTCATCCGGAACATCCACGTAAGCCAGCTCCATCGGCTCGGTCTTTTTACCGTTCTCGTCCGTGTGATAGAGTACCTCTGCCTTGCTGACTGCGAATTCGTAGCCTTCGCGGCGCATGTTTTCGATCAAAACGGACAGGTGCAGCTCACCACGTCCGGATACCTTGTAGGTATCGGCATCTTCGGTCTCTTCCACGCGCAGGGAAACGTCTGTGTTCAGCTCTCGGAACAGGCGGTCACGCAGATGACGGGAAGTGATATATTTTCCTTCCTGTCCGGCGAGCGGAGAATCGTTGACGATAAAGTTCATTGCCAGTGTGGGCTCAGAGATCTTCTGGAACGGGATCGCTACCGGGTTTTCCGGTGCACAGATCGTATCTCCGATGTGGATGTCTGCGATACCTGAGATCGCAACGATCGATCCGATGCCTGCTTCTGTAACATCGACTTTGTTTAATCCGTCAAACTCGTAGAGCTTGCTGATACGTACTTTTTTCAGCTTGTCAGGCTCATGGTGGTTCACAACGACTGCATCCTGGTTGACACGCAGGACACCGTTGTCTACTTTGCCGACACCGATACGGCCGACATATTCATTGTAATCGATCGTACTGATGAGCACCTGTGTGTTGGCATCTGGATCTCCGGTAGGAGCGGGAATGTAGTTGATGATCGTCTCGAATAACGGTGTCATATCCTTGGGTTCGTCGTTCAGATCGAGCATTGCATAACCGTCTCTGGCTGATGCATAGACAAACGGACAGTCGAGCTGTTCGTCTGAAGCATCCAGATCCATGAACAGCTCCAGTACTTCATCAATGACCTCGGCGGGACGTGCCTCCGGACGGTCGATCTTGTTGATACATACGATAACCGGGAGATTTAAGTCCAGCGCTTTCATGAGCACGAACTTGGTCTGGGGCATTGCACCTTCGAATGCGTCTACGACCAGAACTACACCGTTTACCATTTTTAAAACACGCTCCACTTCGCCACCGAAATCGGCATGGCCGGGAGTGTCGATGATATTGATCTTTACATCTTTATAAAAAACAGCGGTATTTTTTGAAAGGATCGTGATACCGCGTTCGCGCTCGATATCGCCGGAGTCCATGACACGCTCCTGTACTTCCTGGTTGGCGCGGAATACACCGGACTGCTTTAACAGCTCGTCTACAAGTGTGGTTTTGCCGTGATCGACATGGGCAATGATAGCGATATTACGAATGTCATCTCTAGTAGTCTGCATAAATAATATTTTCCTTCTTTCCTTAATTAAATGTCTGTTCTTCTCAATTTGCCGCCTACTATCATAACATATTTTATAAATTATGCAAGTGCATATAAAAAATTTTTAAAAAATTTGTTTTGTCGACAAAAAACAGCGTACTTCGCGGTTGCGACTTGTTATTATTTACTCAGCTACAAAGCAGATTAAAAAATAATAGGTGATTGCGAAACTATTTATTATGATCTGGGGGCATGCGGGCACGTGTTTTACGAACATGCAGCTCCCGCAGGCAGTCTGTTTTGCTTTCGTTGCACGAACCATTCCGATGAGCCTTAGAAAAACCTGACTCGTGTTCAGCAAAGGCTTCCACGAGTCATAAGTCTCATCTCCATCGTGCAAAGGCAGCAAAATCAGACAATGCCTTGCTCGCGCTGCTGATGTTTGGTGGATTGTGTTTGTGCCCGCATGCCCCAATCTACACAGTGAATACGTTTCGCAGACGATATGTAACGCAGGGCTGGCGGCTGCGGTCACAGCAGATCTCGTCAGTTGCGATGTTTGTCCGGCGAAGTGCGAGCGAAGAGATGACTATATGTATGTCATAACTGGAAGCCGCAGGCTATGTGTGCGAAGGACACATCGAGCCAAGGCTGAAGAGACAGCGAGACACCGTCCGGACAATTAGAGCAATCTGATCGAGATACTGCTGTGACCCTAGCCAGCCCGGTAAAAAAATAGTTTCGCAATCACCTATGAACAAACAAAAACGGAAGGAGAACTACTATGGGAAACAAAACAACAGACAAGACGGGAGACAAGGTATTTGAGAACAATCAGGTGATCATCGCCGGTGAGATCGTGTCCGGATTTACCTACAGCCATGAAGTGTACGGAGAGGGGTTCTACATGGTGGAGGTAGCGGTCAACCGGCTGAGCAACTATGCAGATTACATACT
>JBNMHW010000134.1:0-3239 GCA_050872965.1 bacterium
GAGAAGCACAGTGTATCCAAGATGATCGGTTCACCGCCCGGATATGTCGGTTTTGATGAAGGCGGTCAGTTGAGCGAAAAGGTACGCCGGAATCCGTATTCCGTGATCCTGTTTGACGAGATCGAGAAAGCACATCCGGATGTATTTAATATCTTATTGCAGGTGCTGGATGACGGACGTATTACCGATTCGCAGGGACGAAGGATCGATTTTAAAAATACGATTATCATCATGACGAGCAATGCGGGCGCACAGTCGATCGTAGCACCGAAGAAGCTGGGATTTGCATCCGTTGATGATGAAAAACATGACTATGAGCGCATGAAATCGCTCGTTATGGAAGATGTATCGCGTATTTTCAAACCGGAGTTTCTGAACCGTATCGATGAGACGATCGTATTCCGCATGCTGAATAAGAATGATATGAAACAGATCGTTACGATCCTGTCTAAGACACTGATCGAACGCTGTAAAAAACAGCTGGATATCAAGCTTGTCATTACGGAACCGGCAAAGACCTATATCGTAGACAAGGCATATGATCCGAAATACGGTGCGCGTCCGCTGCGCCGCATGATCCAGTCTAAGATCGAGGATGAGCTGGCGGAGGAGATACTGGCAGGAAAGGTCAAAAAGGGAGATACGGTACGTGTCGGATGCAGGAAAAACGAACTGACTTTTGATGTCAGATAGGAAAAATAAATGCGCATTTTGAAAGAAAAATAACTGGCAAAATACAAGTGTTTCCTTTATAATAAAATGACAGCAAAATGACATTCCGCGACAATGAGCACCTTGTGTGTGCAGCGGGAATACTTAGGAGGAAAATAAGACAATGAGTACAGTAAGCGAGTTGATTCGTTCTGAGGCAGATGGAGGTCTCAGCTTTGGCGATTATACACTGGGAGCAAAGGCCAAACTCGACAATTTTGATCATGCAGGCGCAGTCTATAAGGTAAAGACCTTTAAGGAGATCACCAAGCTCGAGAAAAACGGCGTATTTGCCTATGAGTCAGTACCGGGAACCGCAGTGACAGAACTGCACGCTGCAGACGGTGGAATTTCTTTCAGCGTAGAGGGACCGGAGGATGCAGAGATTACGATCGGACTGGAAGAAGAGACATCCTATGATGTGAAGATCGGCGGAACTGATGCGGGAACGATGACGACAGGACTGGGTGGAAAACTGACGATCAGCGTAGAGCTGGGCTCAGAGCCTGTAGCGGTAGAGATCAGGAGAGCATAGCAGGGATTTCATGGCAAAAGGAAAGACGACAGTATATTTTTGTCAGTCATGCGGTTATGAATCTTCCAAATGGATGGGACAATGTCCGGGCTGCCATGAGTGGAACAGCTTTGTGGAAGAGATCGTAGACAAGCGGACACAGGCAAAGACAGGAACAAAGGCGGCATCACATACACAGATCCGGCCGCAGCCGATCAGTGAGATCGAGCTGCACGAGGAAGAACGCTGTTCGAGCGGCATGCCGGAGCTTGACCGTGTGCTGGGCGGAGGTATCGTACCCGGTTCCATGGTACTGGTAGGCGGTGATCCGGGTATCGGAAAATCCACGCTGCTGTTACAGGTATGTAAAAATCTGGCAGACCAGAAGATCCATGTGCTCTATATTTCCGGGGAGGAATCCTTACAGCAGATCAAGATCCGTGCACAGCGTATCGGTGATTTTTCTGATGAGCTGAAGCTGTTCTGTGAGACGAATCTGGACGAGATCCGGCAGACGATCGAGCGGGAAAAGCCGCAGATCGTCGTGATCGATTCGATTCAGACGATGTATGATGAGGCGATCAGCTCTGCTCCGGGATCGGTATCACAGGTGCGCGAAGCCACTGCGACACTGATGCAGATCGCAAAGGGCAGCGGTGTGACGGTATTTATCGTCGGACATGTGACCAAGGAAGGTGTTGTCGCGGGTCCGCGTGTGCTGGAGCATATGGTGGATACGGTATTGTACTTTGAGGGTGACCGGTATGCATCTTACCGTATCTTGCGCGGCGTGAAGAACCGTTTTGGGTCGACGAATGAGATCGGCGTATTTGAGATGTGCGCAGATGGACTGCGTGAGGTAGAGAATCCGTCCGAATATATGCTGAGCGGCAAGCCGGAACATGCATCCGGTTCAGTTGTCGCATGTTCCATGGAGGGCACGCGCCCGATCCTGATCGAGATACAGGCACTGGTCTGTCATTCCAATTTCGGAATCCCCAGACGAACCGCAGCAGGTACGGATTTTAACCGTGTGAATCTGCTCATGGCGGTGTTAGAGAAACGGCTGAATCTGAAAATGTCAGAGTGTGATGCTTATGTGAATATCGCTGGCGGTATCCGTATGAATGAGCCGGCGATCGATCTGGGTATTGTACTGGCGTTGATCTCCAGCTTTAAGAATCGTCCGATCGATGAGAAGACGATCTGCTTCGGAGAAGTCGGACTGAGCGGAGAAGTACGTGCAGTCAGTATGCCGGCGCAGCGCGTGGCAGAGGCGGAAAAGCTGGGGTTTGAGACCTGTATCCTGCCGAAAGTCTGTCTGGATGGCTTGCAGCATAATGGAAATATCCGTCTGATCGGCGTGAGCAATGTGCGTGAGGCGATTGATCTGATGTGACAACGAAACTGTTAAATAGAAAAAGGAAAGCTGATATGTTCAGCTTTCCTTTTTTATATACATGACCAGTTAGATCTTAGTTTGACTCGCTGGCGTAGTTGGGAGCTTCCTTGGTGATGTGGATATCATGAGGATGGCTCTCACGCAGGGATGCGGCAGAGATCTTGACGAACTTGCCATTCTGGTGAAGTGTCTCGATCGTCGGGCATCCGCAATATCCCATACCGGAACGGATACCACCGATCATCTGGAATACGGTATCTTCCAGAGATCCCTTGTATGCGACACGTCCCTCGACACCTTCCGGAACGAGCTTTCTCGCGTTCTCCTGGAAATAACGATCCTTGGAACCGTTCTCCATCGCAGCGATACTTCCCATGCCACGGTATACCTTGTATTTTCTGCCCTGATACAGCTCAAATGTACCGGGTGCTTCGTCGCAGCCAGCAAACAGACTACCCATCATACATACATTTGCGCCGGCAGCCAGAGCCTTGGTCATATCTCCGGAGTATTTGATACCGCCGTCTGCGATGACCGGAATATTATACTCTTTTGCCACTTCGTAGCAATCCATGATCGCAGAGATCTGCGGTACACCGATACCTGCTACGA
>JBNMHW010000135.1:0-3003 GCA_050872965.1 bacterium
CTGCGATCACCCGCTACGTGACTGTAGGACTTGCAGTTATGCAGTCTGTAGCTTTAGCAATCAGTTTTGGAAGACAGGGCTGGCTGTATGATTACAGTGTATGGTCTGTCATTCAGGTGGTTGTGATCCTGACTGCCGGATCCGCAGTACTGATGTGGATCGGTGAGCGTATCACAGAGCGTGGAGTCGGAAACGGTATTTCTATCGTGTTGGTTATCAACATTATTTCCAGAATTCCGAACGATATGGGTACGCTGTGGCAGCAGTTTATCTCCGGTAAGAGAGTAGCAAGTGCTGTACTCGCAGCAGTTGTGATCGTAGCGATCATCCTTTTACTGGTAGTATTTGTAGACGTTCTGCAGAATGCAGAGCGCAGAATTCCTGTACAGTATTCCCGAAAGATCCAGGGACGCAAGCAGGTAGGTGGACAGAGCAGCAGCATCCCCTTAAAGGTGAACACTGCCGGAGTTATTCCGATCATCTTTGCACAGTCTATCATGCAGTTCCCGGTCATCATCGCAGGTATGCTCGGCAAGGGCAACGGTACAGGCATCGGATCTCAGATTATTAAGACCTTAAATCAGTCAAACTGGTGCGATCCGAACCAGCCGGTATATACGATCGGTCTGGTGATCTATCTGGTACTGATCATCGCATTTGCTTATTTCTATACTTCAATCACCTTCAATCCGTTGGAGATTGCTGATAACATGAAAAAGCAGGGTGGATTTATCCCCGGTATCAGACCCGGAAAGCCCACCAGCGATTATCTGAATTCCATTTTAGGCTATATCATCTTTATCGGTGCGATCGGTTTATCAATCTGTGCATTTATTCCGATCTTCTTTAACGGAGTATTCAATGCATCCGTATCCTTTGCGGGAACATCTATCATCATTATCGTAGGTGTTGTTGTAGAGACTATCAAGCAGATCGAGTCACAGATGCTGGTTCGTCACTATAAGGGATTTTTAAGCAATTAAATGTGACTGTCCAATGGGGACAGGAGCGATAAGATTTCAGAAACTTTATGGAGATACGCCCGAGGTGTATCTCCATAGGTGGTTTAAAGGAAAATCAAAAGGAGGATTTTTACGATGAAGATCATCATGTTAGGTGCACCCGGAGCCGGAAAAGGAACACAGGCAAAGCAGATCGCCGGCAAATATTCCATTCCGCATATCTCTACCGGAGATATTTTCCGCGCAAACATCAAAAACGGAACAGATTTGGGAAAGAAAGCAAAAGAGTATATGGATCAGGGACTTCTCGTTCCCGATGAACTGACCTGTGATCTGGTCATGGATCGCATCCAGCAGGACGATTGTGCGAACGGATTCGTGCTGGATGGATTTCCCAGAACGATTCCGCAGGCCAAGGCTCTGGACGCAGCGCTCGAAAAGCTCGGAGAGCATATGGATGTAGCGATCGATGTGGATGTACCGGATGAGAATATCGTAAATCGTATGTCCGGCAGACGTGCATGCTTAGACTGCGGTGCGACATATCATGTCGTTTCACTGCCGCCCAAGACAGAAGGAAAATGTGATCACTGTGGCAGCGATCTGGTACTGCGCGATGATGACAAGCCGGAGACCGTACAGAAGCGTCTGAGCGTATATCACGATCAGACACAGCCTCTGATTGATTATTATAAAAATCAGGGTATTTTAAAATCTGTGGACGGAACACAGCCGATGGAAGCTGTATTCACCGCTATCACAGATATATTAGGAGCCTAAGATCATGCCGGTAACGATAAAAAATGCAGAAGGCATAGAACTGATGCGTATTGCCGGACAGATTCTTGGCAAAGTGCATAATGAAGTAGCCGCAGAGCTAAAAGCGGGAATGACCACCTGGGATATCGATCATCTGACGGAGGAACTGATCCGGAGCTATGGCTGTATACCGTCATTTTTGAATTATCAGGGGTTCCCTGCGAGCGTATGCGTGTCCATCAATGATGAGGTCGTACATGGAATACCGAGCAAATACCGGATCATACAGGAGGGCGACATTGTCAGTCTGGATATGGGACTCATCTATAAAGGATACCAGTCGGATGCAGCCCGTACACATGGGATCGGGCCGATCTCAGAGGAGGCAAGACTGCTCATCGAGCGGACGAAAGCATGCTTTTTTGAGGGCGCGCGTATGGCAAAGGCGGGAAATCACCTGTATGATATCGGCAAGGCGATCGACGCGAATATCAGCCCGTATGGGTATGGGATCGTCCGTGATCTGTGCGGACACGGTATCGGACGTCAGATGCACGAGGAGCCGGAGATTCCAAACTACCGCATTGCCAAGCGTGGCATGAAACTGAAGGCGGGCATGACACTGGCGATCGAGCCGATGATCAATGCGGGTACTTATGCAGTCAAATGGAAGAGAGACGGCTGGACAGTCGTGACCCGGGACGGATCACTGTCAGCTCATTATGAGAATACCGTTCTCGTAACAGAGGACGGACCGGAGATCCTCTCGCTGGTAGAAGAATAAAACCGGAATCATGCGCAACAGAACAGACAGATATAAAGGAGAATCAATATGTCAAAAGCAGATGTTATCGAAGTAGAAGGCGTAGTAGTAGAGAAGCTTCCCAACGCATTTTTCAAGGTGGAGCTGGAGAATGGTCATCAGATCCTTGCCACGATCAGCGGCAAGCTTCGTATGAACTTTATCCGTATCTTACCCGGAGATAAGGTGACGATCGAGATGTCACCCTACGATCTGACCAAGGGCAGAATCATCTGGAGAGATAAATAAAAAATTTTTCAAAAAATTAAAAAAGAAGTTGATTTACAGGCGCGCCCATGCTATAATGCTACTCGGACGCGTCTGTTTTTGTACTACGAGTGCGTCCGGAACCAAGTAATATAGGCGTTTAGGAAAGGAGGATTTGAGATGAAAGTCAGATCATCAGTAAAACCTATCTGTGAGAAGTGCAAAGTAATCAAGAGAAAAGGTAGTATCCGTATTATCTGTGAAAATCCTAAA
>JBNMHW010000136.1:0-2622 GCA_050872965.1 bacterium
ATTTCAACTTGGTTTATTAATCGTTGCTATTGTTGGTCTTGTTTACAAGATTGCACATAAAAAATAACCGCCCAGCGTCCAAACTAGCGGTTATTTAATAACACTATAAGGGCAACCGTCTATCGACGTTACCTTTTGTTATTATTATATACGGTGATAGTATTTTTGTCAATGAATAAGGAGACCAGACATGCTCAAAATTGCTACGTTAAAAGAAAAATTATTTGAAGTGTTGAATCTATGAAGATATTCATTTACTAAAACTTCCTACACCAATAAGGTGTGTTGAACCTTGAAAATTCAATATTTCAGCCAATAAAAAGGCATTTCACCTGTTTCTCTGCTTCGTTACAAGCTCAGCAACATTTTTATCGGTTCCTTAATTCCGCAAAAACAAACTGGCTTCGTTTTACATCTCTTCTCGCAACAGATATCGTTAATCATGATATTCGTGATTTGACAACTGCCATATGCATTTCAAAAAAGGGTTCCGTATGCTTACGTTAAGCTGGAGTGACGGGAATACACTGATCCCTGTAAATAGATGCCTGTTATCCTCGACAAAAGATACTTATTGGTTTGCAGAGGTGTGCTGCGACCGGTATACTTTCGGTGAGACACCCTTGGCCTTGCGGAATGCCTTGGAAAAATACAGGTTGTTGTCAAATCCGACAGAGTTCGCGATCGCAGTGATCGACAGATCTGAGGTCGTGAGCAGCATGCAGGACTGCTTGATACGAAAACCGGTCAGATATTCTTTCGGTGATTGTTTTAAAACTTTCTCAAAGGAGCGGAACAGGTGGCTGCGGCTCAGACCTACGTAAGCTGCAATATCCTCCACGGTGATCGGATAGGAGTAATTGGAAGAGATATATTCGATCGCTTTCTGGACATAGCTGGTGTAGGACGTGGACGGACTTTTTTTGTCGGCTGATTTCATAAACAGAGCCAGAGCCGTGTAGAGATGTCCGGTCATTTCGACTGCATGCTCGAATTCATTTCCGCGCACCTCATAGATACGCAGAAGCTGATGCATGATCGTATCACCGTCCGGTGTATGCTGGATGAGGGGATGTTCTCTGGTAAAATCGGTCGCGTTTATGATAGAGAGGGCATCGCTTCCGTTGAAACCGACCCACGCATATTCCCACGGATCGTTCTGATCCGCATAGTAGGTCGCTACCTGATTGGGATATACGAGAAATGTATCGCCTGCCTCCAGTGAATATTTTTTTCCATTTATTTCGTAGAAACCGCGTCCGGAAATGATATAATGGATCAGAAAGTGGTCGCGGATACCGGGTCCCCATTGGTGCAGGGCATCACATTTCTGGTAACCAACATTATATACGGACAGGGAGAGCAGCTCCTTCTGCGCAGCTTTATAAGAATTTTTATAATTTCCATTCATCTGAATCACCTCTTGAAACCATCTTTGCACAATCAGGAGATGAATGCAACATAATTCCATGTTCTTTCTACATTCTTTTCTGTAAAAAAGAAGAAAAAATGATAGACTAAGGATTATCAGGAGACAAAAACCGATCCCGGCAGATGTCAGGATCAGTACCGGAAAAATAGCGATAGAAGCAATTAAAATGCAATCAAAAAGCAATTAAGAAACAATAAAGAAATAGGAAAAACACAGAAAGGTGGTAACGGACATGGCAATTTTAGTGACAGGCGGAGCAGGTTATATCGGCAGTCATACATGTGTAGAGCTGCTGGATGCAGGCTATGAGGTAGTCGTACTTGACAATCTCTCAAATGCGAGCGAAAAATCCTTAGAGCGTGTCGAGGCGCTGACCGGTAAGAAAGTGACATTTTATAAAGGTGATATCTTAGATCGTGAGATCTTAAACGCGATCTTTGAGAAAGAGACGATCGACAGTTGTATTCATTTTGCGGGACTGAAGGCCGTCGGTGAGTCCGTAGCCAAACCGTGGGAATATTATGAGAACAATATTTCGGGTACTCTGACACTGGTGGATGTCATGAGACAGAACGGATGTAAAAATATTATTTTTTCTTCCTCAGCGACGGTGTACGGAGATCCTGCGGAGATTCCGATCACGGAGAACTGCCCCAAGGGACAGTGCACCAATCCGTATGGCTGGACCAAGTCGATGCTCGAGCAGATCCTGACCGATATCCAAAAGGCAGATCCCGAGTGGAATGTGATCTTATTGCGTTATTTCAATCCGATCGGGGCACATCCGAGCGGAACGATGGGAGAGAACCCGAACGGTATTCCGAACAATCTGATGCCCTATATCACACAGGTCGCAGTCGGCAAGCTGGAGCAGCTCGGTGTATTCGGTGATGATTATGACACTCCGGATGGAACCGGCGTGCGCGATTATATCCATGTCGTTGACCTGGCGCGCGGACATGTGAAAGCGCTGAAAAAGTTTGAGGAGAACGCAGGGCTTGACATCTACAATCTCGGCACCGGACACGGTTACAGTGTGCTCGACATCGTGAAGAACTTTGAGGCTGCCAACGGTGTGAAGATTCCATATGTGATCAAGGAGCGCAGACCGGGAGATATCGCTGCATGTTATTGTGATCCTTCCAAGGCGAAACGGGAACTTGGCTGGGAGGCAGAGTACGGTATCCGTG
>JBNMHW010000137.1:0-2496 GCA_050872965.1 bacterium
CGATGATGCTGTGCTCACCCATTCCGTAAGAGATCAGATCGGCGCCGGAATCCAGTAAGATCGAGCGACGAACCTTGTTCGACCAGTAATCATAATGCCCGAGACGGCGCAGACTCGCTTCGATACCGCCGATGATGATCGGTGTGTGCTTATAGGTTCTACGGATCAGATTGCCGTATACGACAACTGCATAATCCGGTCGTCTGCCCATCACACCGCCAGGTGTGTATGCATCGGTCTCCCGCCGCTTTTTTGAAACGGAATAATGGTTGACCATCGAATCCATATTGCCGCCGGACACCAAAAATCCCAGCCGCGGTTCTCCGAACACCTGTATGCTCGTATCATCCTTCCAATCCGGCTGTGCAATGATCGCTACTTTATATCCGTGTGACTCCAGCAGACGGCTGATGATCGCCGGTCCAAATGAAGGATGATCCACATATGCATCACCGATCACATATACAAAATCCGGTCGTTCCCAGCCTCTTTTTTCACAGTCTGACCTTGTCACGGGTAAAAAATCATGTATCATAAATGTTCCTCTTTAACAGGCAGATCATTTCTGCCCCTGACTTTATATTTTAGCACTGTTTGCGCTATTTTACAACCGCTCATACGTCCCGCCCAGCACCTGGGCATAGGAGTCGATATAGTAATGTGCGAGTGCTCGTTTTTGCGCATCCTGCGCGCGGGAATATTCATCCGATACCGCACATACTTTCATTCCGGCCGCCAGTCCGGCACGGATTCCCTGAGAAATATCCTCAAATACCAGACAGTCTGCAGGATCCAGATCCAGCTTGTCCGCGACTGCCAGAAATACATCCGGTGCCGGCTTGCCACGCTTGACTTCATTGGCAGTCAGTATCGCGTCCATATATTCATACAATCCGTGTGCCTGTGCAACTGCATCGAGCAGGATCCGTGCATTGCTCGTGGCGATCCCCATCCGGATGCCACGCCGCTTCATCTCCAGTAAAAATTCTGCCATTCCGGGTTTTAACGGTACTTCGTAACGATACTTATGGATTGCCATATCCACCCAGATATCCATGAGTTCGTCCACCGATTCTTTTAACGGATAAGTACGGACAAAATATTCTGCCGTTTCCCGGAAACTCATGCCCTCAATGGCCTCTTCCAGCTCGTCTGTCATGTCCAGACCATGTGCCGCCATAAATTCATTATCGATCTGTCTCCACATCCACATGGAATCGACCATCGTTCCATCCAGATCAAATATAATCCCTTTGATTCCATCCAGCATAGCTATATCCCTCTCTGTCGTAAAAAATCAATCTCCGCTGCCGTTAATGGCCGGTATTCTCCCGGCTGTAATGTCTCATCCAGTGTCAGTGCACCCATAGCCAGCCGCTTGAGTTCGAGCACCGGTTTACCGACTGCCTCAAACATCCGCTTGATCTGGTGAAATTTGCCTTCATAGATCGTTACCCGGATCTGCGAGATCACATTTGATTTTAATATTACAAGCTCTGCAGGCTTTGTCGGCTTTTTCTCCCCGATATCGATCCCCTCCGCAAATGCTTTGACATCGTCATCCGTTACCATACCGTCGATCACTGCCTCATAGGTCTTTGGAATATGTTTTGCCGGACTGAGCAGTTCGTGTGCCAGTGCCCCGTCATTTGTAATGAACAGCAGACCCTCCGTGTCCAGATCCAGCCGCCCGACCGGAAACAGATCCGCGCGCAGATGATCGGTGATATAATCGAGCACCGTTGGATACCGGTTGTCTTCTGTCGCTGATACACAGCCCTTTGGCTTATTCAGCATAAAATATTCATACGAAGCATACCGGATCAGCCGGTGATCGGCCGTTACCTGCACCTGTTCCGGGTCGAATTTTTGTTCCGGACTTTTGCAGGTTTTTCCGTCGAGCTGTACTTTGCCTGCGCGGATCAGTTTTTTTACTTCACTGCGTGTGCCGACCTGCATTTCTGCAAGAAATCTATCTAATCTCATCTGACTCATGTTATGATCCTCTCGTCATTTTCATAATAGGTGAATAGGTGATCGCGGAACGATTTTTACATTGGGCTGTCTGACTACGGATGCAGGAGAATCCCGATCAGATTGCTCCGGTTGTCCAGCGGTGTCTCGCTGCCCCTTCAGCTTGGGCTCGATGTGTCCTTCGGTTCCCTCGCACACATAGCCTGCAGCTTCCAGTTATGGCACGAGAAACGTTATCGCGTCGCTCGCACTTCGCCGGACAAACGTCGCAACTGCCGAGATCTCCTGCATCCGCAGCCGCCAACCCCGCGTTACATATTGTCTGCGAAACGTATTCAATATGTAGATTGGCATGCAAGCACAGGCGCAGTTCACCAAACATCAGCAGCGCGAGCAAGGCATTGTCTGATTTTGCTGCCTTTGCACGATGGAGCTGAGACTCCAAATTGTGGAAGCCACTGCTGACACAATTTTGTTTTGCGGAGGCTCAGTGGAATGATTCGTGCAACGAAAGCAAAACAG